>CAZKUN010000283.1:0-11300 GCA_964555935.1 uncultured Armatimonadia bacterium
CGTCGCGGGCCTCCTCGAAACTGCCTGCAAGCAGAATGTCCGCGAGCCCCTCCGCCTTCAGCGCCTCGTCGAGCTTGTCCCGCGTGTAGTAACCGATCTCCTCAAAGACCTGTCCTTTGAGGGCCGCTGTCTCCTCCTCGGTGGGTGGCGTCGCGGAACGAGCCGTGCCGCTGATGACGCTGTACATCGCCACGACCTCGTCCATGGCTATCACGCACTCGCGAAGGAGCAGGAACTCCTCATCAAGCCCATGCCGCGTCGTCGCATTCCGGAAGTCGTTCAGAAGCTGCTGGTATGCATCCGACTCCTTGCAGAGACGGGCCTGGATGCGTTCCGAGACATCCTCGCCGCGTCTCTCCTGGATGAAGGCGCTCTCGACATCGCTGCGCAGCTTCAGAATCCGGCCGTGCTGCTCGCGGATGGGCTGGCGGAAGGCGGTCACGTCGGACCAAACTGGGGATACAATCGTGGCGAGAAGTCCTACCAGCGCGCAGCGGCGGGCCGTTCTCATCGAGGGCCTCCATTGTCCGATCATGGCACTATATTAGGTGCAACACCGCTACTTCCCCATCTTGCACGGGGGCGGCGACCCACCCACGTGGCAACTCTCTTGCGCAGCCTTGTTCGTCCCGAATCTGCATCGCAGGAGAGACCACCGTGGGATCGATACCTGAAGCCCATACATACGCCGTCGGCTGGGGAACGGTGGCGCTGATCAACGCGGGAATCGCGCAGGGCAAAGACCGAAGCGGGTTCCTATGGTTCATCGCCTCGCTGTTCCTCGGCCCCATCGCGACCTTCATCCTGGTCGCCCTCTGTCCCAAGCAGTCGCCGCAGCCGGCTGAACAGTAATTGCGATAAGGGCAATCCCACCCGCAATGCAAGCAGGAATGCGTGCCGACGTTGGGGAATTGAGCACCCATCGACGGGGCTTGATCCCCGTCGCCACGCGATGACTATGGACTCCCATTGCGGCGAAAGGGGAAGCCTGATGGCTATCAAAGGCGTAATGCACCGGATTGCGTTCGTCGATCTCGAGACAGGCGATGTCACCTACGAGGACCCGGGCGATGAGGTCTACGAGAAGTATCTCGGCGGCTACGGCCTGGGCGCGTACATTCTATACAACCGGCAGGCGGCCGGCGTCGACCCGCTGGGTCCAGAGGCCATGCTTGGCATTCTGACCGGCCCGCTGACAGGTACGGACGCGATTACGGGCAACCGCTTCATCGCGGTCGGCAAATCGCCTAAGACCGGCACCTGGGGCGACGCCAACTGCGGCGGCTTCTTCGGCCCGGCGCTGAAGCAGGCAGGGCTCGACGGCGTGTTCTTCACAGGCATCGCCAAAGACCCAGTCTACGCGCTCGTCGAGGACGGCAATGTCACCATCAAGCCCGCGGACGACTACTGGGGCCTCGACACGGTCGACACGGAAGACAAGTTCCGCGCCGAGTATACCAAGAAGGCGCGCGTCGCTTGCATCGGCCCTGCCGGTGAACGAGTCAGCGCCCTTGCTTGCATCATCAACGACGGCGGCCGCGCGGCAGGACGCTCGGGCCTCGGCATGGTCATGGGCTCGAAGAAGGTCAAAGCCGTGGTCGCGGTCGGCACGGGCGACGTTGAGGTTGCGGACGCAGATGGCCTGAAAGCGGCTCGCAAGGCAGTCCTGGATGAGTATTATCAAGAGGGAAATGGCGCCTACGAGCTGTTCAGCGGCTATGGCACTTGCGGGATCACTGCCGGCGCAATCCAGACGGGCGATGCTCCCGTGAAGAACTGGGCCGGCACGACGCATGACTTCCCCGAGCCGGAGAAGATCAGCGACGACGCCGTGATCGCCACGCAGACGCGCAAGTACGGTTGCTGGCGCTGCCCGCTGGCGTGCGGCGGCCACGTCAAGATCGACGAGGGACCCTTCAAGGTCGAGAGCGGGCACAAACCCGAATACGAGACGCTCGCGGCATTCGGCGCGATGTGCCTGAACGACGACCTCGCCTCGATCACCAAGGCGAACGACATCTGCAACCGCATGGGAATGGACACCATCAGCGCGGGATGCACGGTCGCGTTCGCGATCGAAGTGTATGAGAAGGGGCTCGTCACGAAGGAAGACACCGGCGGGCTCGAGCTGAACTGGGGCAACGCCGAGGCGATCGTCAAGCTGACCGAGCAACTAGGAGACGGCACGGGCTGGGGCGGCGAGGTTATGGGCCACGGCATCAAAGCCGCGGTTGCGAAGCTCGGCGATAGCGCTGACGAGGCCGCCATGCACATCGGCGGCGAAGAACTCCCCATGCACGATCCGAGACTCAGCCCGGGCATCGGCTGCAGCTTCGTCATCGACGCCACGCCCGGTCGACACACGCAGTATGGCACGTGGCTCGAACAGGCTGAGTTCCTCCCGCCCGATCTCGACGCACCGCCGTCCGGCGACAGGTACGTCTACTCGGGCAAGGGCGAAAACGCCAAGCACATCAGCAACTTCGGCCACATCGTAAACGCGTCGGGGCTGTGCATGTTCGGCTGCACGGTTACACCGGCACCGGCCGTGGCGGAGTTCCTGACAACAGCCATGGGCGTTGAGTTCACGATGGACACCATTCAGGAAATCGGGGCTCGCATCGCCAACCTGCGGACGGCCTTCAACATCCGCGAGGGCGTGCGCAGCGTCGACTTCAAGCTGCCCAAGCGCGTCCTCGGACTCCCGCCGCTGGAGACAGGCGACACCGCCGGCATCACCGTCGACAACGAGACCGAGATCCGCGACTACTGCGTCGCCATGGGCTGGGACCCAGACACCGGCGTCCCGAGCAAGGAGACGCTGGAGGCGGCCGGGCTCGATTATGTGGTCGATGACATCCACGGTTAGCGCGGGTTACAGACCATGCCGGTGACCGTTCGGATCCCGCCGAACATGCGTAGACTGGTCGGCGGACAAGCTGAGATCGAGGTCGAGGCCACAACCGTGATCGAGGCGCTGACGCAGGTGTCGCTAGGTCACGCTGCGCTGAACGAGCGGTTGCTGGACGACGAGGGGGGGCTCGCCAAGGGGCTCAATATCTTCGTCAACAAGGACTCGATCAGACGCCTGGACGGGGTGAGCACTTCCGTTCAGGACGGCGACCGGATCATCGTGCTGCTCGCGATGGCTGGTGGATGAGAGAGACGCGAGCGAAGCCAGGAATGAAAAGGGCGGGCCATCTGGCCCGCCCTTTCTCTGTTCTATGATGCGCGCGCCCGCTCAGATGGGGTTCTTCTCGCGGTACTTGTTGATCCGACTGGCCGCGTCCTTGCAGCCCTCAGCCGGGGTCTTGCGACCGATCCAGATGTTGTCGAGTTCCTCCTGGTAGAGCGGCGCGATCTGAGCCCAGTCGGGGACGTTCGGCGGCTCGACGGCATACTCCAGCGCGCCAGCGAACACGCGCCGGTACTGCAGATCATCGTCAGCGGAGTATGGGCCATTGAGCACGGACAGCCGCGACGGCATCTTCTCCAGTTCATCGGCCATGTACATCTGCGAATCGGCGCTCATCAAGAACTCCAGCACCCGCCACGCCTCGTCCGGAATCTCGGATTGCTCGCAGATCGCGTAGTTCTCCGTGCCGAGCATCGTCGCGCGCTGCTTCCGCGAGGGCAGCGGCGCGACGCCCCAGTTCAGGCCCTGGTCATCATACGCCCGCTGCAAGCCCTGCACGTCCCACGGTCCGGTGATATGCATGCCGATGTTGCCCTGCAGGAACATGTCGAGGCCCTGGTCGTGGTCCGTTGACAGCGTCTGGGGCGTGACCTCGTGCTCCAGCAGCAGGTTTGCCGCGAACGTAACGCCCGCAATGGCCTCGGGCGTATCGAGAGTGCAGACCTTCCGGTCCTCGCTGAAGATATCGCCGCCGGCCGACCAAATCCACGGGTACATGCGCGCGCCCCAGAAGTCGATGGTGCAACCATAGGCGTCGGTCTGACCGTCGTTGTCGGCATCTTTGGTCAGCTTCTTGGCGGCATCGAGAAACGCGTCCCAGTCCCACGGATCCTGCTCATCGGGGTGGGCTACTCCCGCGTTGTCGAACATGTCCCTGTTGTAGAAGAGAGTGTAGACCGACGTGTAGCGCGGGACGGAGTAGAGCGCGCCCTCGTAGCTGCAGAGGCTCAACATGCGCGCGTTGAAGTCGTCGGCCGACAACTCGGCGCTGGCGTCCAAGTATGGAGCCAGGTCAACCAGAGTGCCTTTGCTCGCGAGCGGTACGAAGTAGGCGCCATGCAACGAGACGAGGTCTGGCGCATCTTGCGCGGCGATGCGCGTCTGAAGCTTGGCCATGGCCTGGCCGCTGCCGGCGGCATTCTGCAGGTTGACCTTGATGTCAGGATTCGCGGTTTCGAATCGCGCGATCAGCTCCTGATTGCGCTCCTCCTCCGAGGCCTCGGTCCAGGTGAACATCTCAACCTCTACGACCTCCGCCGGCGGCTGGGACGAAGTGGTCGTCGATGTCGTGGTCGATGTGGTTTCTTCCTCAACGACAGTGCAGCCGACCAGCGCGATAGAGATCGCAACGAGCGTCAGCGCGACGGTGATGCGTTTCAATGCATTGCTCCTTCGGTGTCGGCACGGGCTTGATGCGTCGCGCGGATTATACCACCGCCCCAACCGCAGCACAACGGGACAGACGGCAGGATCGTTGCAGCGTGCATGAGGAAGACGAAAGGAGTGTCGCTGCTGTCACGGAGAGGCCGGGAGTTCTGGGGCAGGAAAGGTCCAGCCGCGAAGGCGTTCGGGTGGTTGGACGCGCTCATGTTCAGTGGCGAGGTCGGGTGCGCGATTCTGGAATGGCCGTTGCTCATCCCGATCCTGTTGGTCGTTGGCGTAGTCGGGCTCTTTGCCGCCTTGGTCAAGGGCTCGCGCAAGGCGTGAGGCCCGGGGGTCCAGCAGCCCGATCGGCAAGTTCGTTGCAGCGCGCGTGGTGGAGACGAAAGGAGTGTCGCTGCTGTCACGACAGACCGGCAATCAGGATGCGGAGCGCGGTGAGGGCTGGCGCGGCGTTGTTGGCTGGCTGGGGCTCGACGCGGTGTCCGAACTCCCTTTCGGCTGCATCGCGCTGTTGGGGTGGTGGGCTGTGATACCGGTGCTGCTGGCTGTCGCTTTCATCGGCGTGTTGGGATACAAGGCTGAGAAGGTGCTGGCGGAACGGGGCATCCACGGAGGGCGCCAGGAGTCCGAGCGCAAGAGAGCGAAGTGAGCCACATGGGCAAGAAGCGCCCGAGCACACCGGCCGATGACATGGACAAGGCCGCCCGGCGTGCCGCCGAATTCGCCGGGGACGGCTGCGCCTGGGGGATCTGGGACGCTGTCGCGTTTCTGGTGATCGACCTCCTGGCCGCCTGCGTCGCCCCAATATGGCCGCGCTGGCGCGATGAAAGACGGCGGCGGAAGGACCGCGCCGCCCGGAACGGCGAGCCAGACGACCGTGGACGCTGACCTTGCGCCACGTGCGAATTGTGCCGGAGGCGAGCCAATGTCGCGTCCCGACAAGCGCGACTACGTTGCTAGCGATGACGATGCCTCTCCGGGCGCGTGCTCACGTGGGCTTGGCCGCAGCTGCGCGAGGAAAGAGAGCACCGGAGGGGGCGGGGCGCGGAGGCGGGAGGCGGTGAACGACGCCGCACTGTGGTGACGCTCGCCCAATCGTCGCGTGGGACGGGGGAAAACTGATTGGCACAGAGAAAGGGACTCACCCCGAAACGACAGGCGCGAAGCTACTCGTCGAGGAAGTGATCAGCTGGCCAGCTGAGATAGGCTGCCTCGTTCTGGAGCTGCCGTTCGTCTGGCCCATCCTCATCGTCGTCGCCGCTGTCGGGATCGCAGGCTACGCCCTGAAACAGGCCTGGGCCATGCCCCAGGGCAAACGCGCGCACCGGAAGGGACGGAGCCGCGGAGGGGCGAAGCGTAAGGGGCCGCACACTTCCGACATCCGGAGGCCGCCCGTGTCAACCACCGAAGCCATTGCCGATGCCATCAACGTTGACCCCCAGTCAATGCCGCTCGTGCCGTTTGGCGGGGAGATGATCTCACGCCTGGCATGCGGCGCGAATACGATCTTCGGCGGATCCCATCTCTCGACATTCGTGAATCAGCAGATGCGCGCGTACTTCACGAACGAGCAGATCATGGCGATGTTCGCGCGGTGCGAGGAATGCGGCGTCAATCTCTTCCAATCCGGCGGCGGCTCCATCGACCTTCGCGACCAGTACCAGGCCACCGGTGGCACGCTGCACTATCTCTCGCTCTGCTCCGATTCCCCGCACGACTCCCACACGCCCCAGATGATTGCCGACGGCGGCGCGCTGGGCGTCGCTCACCACGGCGAAGTCACCGACACGATGTTCAAGGAGGGCCGGCTCGACGAGGCCCGCGAGTTCTGCAAGCGCGCTCGGGACACGGGAATTCAGGTCGGCGTATCGACGCACATGCCTGCGGTGATCCACGAGATCGAGGAGCAGGACTGGGACATCGATTTCTACATGGCCTGCGTGTACGAGCGCCATCGCTCGCGCGAGGAGTTGCTAGAGCTACTCGGGCACGTGCCTATCCCGGTGCGGGAGGTCTACCTCGAGTCAGACCCGCCCCGCATGTACGAGGCCATCCAGGCAACCGACAAGACGTGCTTCGCGTTCAAGATCCTCGCGGCGGGGCGGTTGAGCGACTCCGAGGGGCTCGTCGAGGGCGCGTTCAAGCAGGCATTTGAGGGCATCAAGCCCACGGACGCGGTCATTGTGGGGATGTACCCCGAATACAGCGACCAAGTCGGTGAGAACGCAGCATTCACGGTGAAGCACGGCAGTTAGGCGGGGTCTTCAGCGGGCATGGGCTTTGAGGGGCTCTTCTTCTCTGCCAGCGCCGTGTCTATCGGTTCTTGCATGCCCTCCCAGATGTCTCGCGCATCCGCGACGTCCCCATCCCCGACGTTCTCCGGCGAGTAAGCCGCCTTCACGTACAGCGTCGTGATGTCGTCGGCATCGTGGCGCGGCATGCCGCCGATGTAGGCCGGCAACCCGCGCGAGAATTCATACGCGGTCTGGTCATCCAGCCGAGGATATCCGATGAGCCCGCCAAAGGCCTGGAACGCTGCGTAGACGTGGCGAACGACCTGCGACGGCGTGAGCGTGTCGGCCAATTCGCGGTCGTTGAAGATGTCCAGGAACGGATCCTCTGGCAGACCGTCTTCGCCGATCTTCTTCGATCGCACGCGACGTCCGAACAGGCCGCAGACCCATGCCCACGCGCGAGTGATGGCCTCGACGAGCCGCCCCCACGCCTCCACGATCGCATCCTTCACCATGCCAACCAGCGAAGCCGCCCAGAGCTTGAATGAGGGCCAGTTCTTGCGGTTCTTCCACGTGCGCCAGACCACGTATGCGATCAGGAGCGCCAGCAACAGCAGCGCCAGGAGGATGAGCAACCAGAGCCACCAAGGCGGCAACTTCATGCCGCCCGCGGAGTCAGAGGCGCCCGCGTCGGATGCCTGCTCAGCGTCGCTCCCATCTCCCTCACTTGCGGCGCCACTCTCAGACTCCTGCTCGCCTTCCCCCTCGCTGCTGTCCCCATCGCCTTCGGATGGCGAGTTCTCGGAGTCGGATTGGGCCCCCTCGCCGCTATCGGGATCACCTTCGCCCTCGCCTCCCCCGCCTTCTCCGGCGTCGCCCTGGCCGCCAGCACCCTCGCTTGAATCCGACGCGCCCTGGCCGCTCTCGCCGGCGCCTTCGTCACTCGACCCGGCGCTCTCGGGCGTGGCCGACTCTTCCCCGCCCTCTCCCCCGCCCTGCGTCGGACTGTCATCATCGCCCGAGTCAGCGAACTCTCCGGCGTCGTTCCCCTCTGCCCCCTGGCGGGCGCCCTCATCCTGCCCCGCGTCGTCGTCGCCGCCAGGATCGGCGTCAGGGCTGCGAACGCCGTAGTCAGGCGCATCATCCAGAGATGTCGCTGGCGCTTCCCTCACCCAACTCGGCAGTTGCGAGATCGTGTTCCGAACGTGCTCCGCCGCCTTGACGGTCGGCAGCACGGCCGCAATCGCAAGGATGATCGCAACGATCGTAGCGCTGGCGATGGTCCATACGGGCGTGATGCTGCTGTGGACGCGAATACGTCTCTGGCGGGCCGACATGCGTAGCGCGGACAGCGACGTCAGCGCCAGCAGCACCAGCGCGAAGAATGAATACGAGACCATGCACATGACCGCGTGGCGGCGGTGCCCCTCGCTCGCGCCGCCGATGATGCTCTCGCCCGCCGCGAAGCACGCAAGCGCGACGATCGACGTCCACATCAGGACCCAGCCCGGGTGCCTCGGTCCGCTGCGTCCTGCCTTCTTGGCCTTGGCAGTCTTCTTGCGCGTCAGGCTCGTCAGAAGCCCTTGTTCATCCATCAGAGCGAAGTTCTCTTCGGCCGTACAGGCCCGCGTCACCACGCCCGCGATCCACCAGATGACACCCACGAGCCCGTAATTGAACATCAGCGCGGTGATGACAGCGCCGGTGTTCGCCGATCCGATGAACGCGCCCGAGTAGACCGTCACGTGGAAGACGAAGAGGCAGACCGCGATGGCGAGGCCAGCCATGTACGGCAGCGCGATGACGTGCGCCCCGTAGCGCGTGCGCATCCGCGTGGTGAGAATCGTGCCGAGCAGGAACCAGAAGCAGACCCAGCGCAGGCCTTTCAGGCCGGCGACCCCGTTCGAGCCCCGAACGTCGAGGAGGTAGTAGAAGAAGCTCGCGAGCAATCCGAACACGGCTGCGGGGATCAGCATCTCGGTCAGCCAGTCAAACCGAGGTTGCGCGGGCACGGGGTGCTCCACGGGCGTCGGCTCGGGCGTCGCGACCGGCGCGGCGACGGGCGCGGCGACGGGCGCCGGCGGGGGCGATGCCTGAGCTTGGTCGTCTGGCGGCCGGAAATCGTGCCCTTGCATGATGGTGTCAGCGACGGATCAGACTACGTCAACCGCAACCTGATCGAGATCCCTCTCCGTGCGGACGTGAACGACATCAATCCCCTCGGCCGCCAGGCGGGCGCGGCCAACGATGTACTCCTCCTCGTTGCGTATGACGAAGACCGTCACCAGGAAGCCTGAGTCGCGGAGCCTGGCGATCCGCTGGAGCAGCCGCGGCGGCAGCCCTGGGACGATGATGAGCAAGCTCGCCTCACGCGGCCAGCCCTCGTATTCGTTGGCAATCAGCTGCGCGCACGTAAGAGCGTCGCGAAGCTCAAGGTGGGCGAACGTCTCCATGAGTTGTGCCCACTGCACGTCGCCCTTCTGAGGCGGAACCTCGACTGGTCGGAGCCGGTCCACATCCTCTTCCTCATGGGCGAGTTCCATGGCCTCGGACCGCGTGTCGGCGCTGTGCTGCTGCATCTCGCGCTGGATGCGATCTACCGCATCACCGCCGTTGCTGATGAACCCCACGCGCTGCTTCTGCTCGATGACGAAGGCGGCAATCGATGCGGCGACGGTTACTCCGAACTCCGCATTGTCGAACCAGTCGGTGGGCGGAGCGGCGACACCGTCGCTCTGCGCATCATGCGCCGCCTCCCATGCCGGTTGATGGAAATCGAGCACGATGTTCGCGCCGATGAGCGTTGAGTGCTCGTAGATCCGCGAGTGCAGCTCCCCCGTGCGGGCGGTCGCCTGCCAGTGGATCCGGTTGAGGGGGTCGCCACGCTGATAGTGGCGGACGCCGCCGATACGCGTCGGATCCTCGTGGAGCCGCTGGCGGACCATAACCTCGCCGATAGGCCGTTTGGTGCGGATACCCCAGTGCCCGATCGGCACCACCTTGGGGTAGACTGTGATGAAGCTGCGGTCCGAGCCTGTCAGGAACCGCCGGACGAGCCCGAAGAAATCGCCCGACTCCAGCACCGTGGGGCCTATCTGATGATACCCGCGCAGGTTGCAGTTGACACGGTACTTGATCGACCGACGACTGAACGGCAGCATCAACAGGGCCAACGCGCGCTCGCCCTCGGAGTCCAGCCGCTCGGGAAGGACGTCGTCGATGATCAACCACGGTATGGGAAGCGCCTTGCGATTGCGCACCTCAACGCTCACCGTGGCATTGTCGCCGATCTCCGCCTTGGCCCGGCTGCAATGGCGCTCTAGCTCCACGCGGTCCAGCGCGAAGCGCCCCATCGTGTGAGACACGATGAGGATGCCGATGAGCGTGTAGACCACGTAGTCGAAGAAAGGCACTCGCAGAATCAGCGAGGCGATCAAGATTATGAGGCAGACAAGTATCCAGCGGAATGTGGTCATGGTCGCAGCGTATTATAGCCCAGAAGGCGGCTCGCGGGAGTGTGAGGAAACGCAACACTATACCTGCCGCGGAGCGTGGAATCCATGATCGCCCTTCTCCTGATCGCTGCCTCAGGCCTGCCCAGTATGGCCCAAGATGCGCAACTACGCACCATCACGCCCGAGATCACCGATGACGCGCTGTTCAATCCGGGAATGGGCGCGTATCTCATGGTCGGCAGCGAGACGCAGCCGGACCCCGAGTTGTGGTCGATGAAGCTCGCGGATATCGCATACCATCGCTGCCATTGGGCCGACCTGGAGCCCGAGCGCGGCGTCTACAAGTTCGACGAGTACCTCGGGCCGATGTTCGACCACTGGGTACAGACGCTGGGCAAGCGCGTGGCGTTTCGCGTGATGTGCGAGAGCATGCATGCCAATAAGAAGCACGTGACGCCTGAGTGGGTCTTCGAGGCCGGCGTCCCGAACTACACCCACAAGGGCATCCGCATCGACGATCAGGTCGATCCGGTGTTCTGGGATCCGCTGTATCTCGACCTGCATTGCGAGTTCATCCGGGCATTCGGCCAGTGGGCGGACGGGCGCGAGGGGCTTGAGTTCGTCGACATCGGCAGCATCGGCGAGTGGGGCGAGATGCACTTCGGACTGCACATTCCCGGACGCTGGACGCGCGAAGAACTGGCTGAGGCGGGCTTCAGCGAGTACAGGATTACCATGGCGTACCGGCGAGTCATCGATACTTTCGCGGAGGCGTTCCCAAACACGCGAGTCTTCCTCAACGTCGGCGGTCGCGAGCAGATCAACGACTATGCGGCTCGGCGAGGGCTGCACTTCCGTCAGGATGGTCTCGGCCCCGATGGCGCGAGTCATGGCGTTGAGACGCGCCTCTTTCCTCGCTACGCCTACCACGGGACGCAGTGCAACCTCGAGCTGATCGTCGGGTATGGAGCGATGCAGCAGAGGGGTTGGGACCCACGCGAGGTCATCCGTAAGGGCCTGACGTCGCCGATC
>CAZKUN010000284.1:0-11271 GCA_964555935.1 uncultured Armatimonadia bacterium
CCTGCGCCGTCCGCGACATCGCGACGGGGAGATCTAGCGAGTTGGGGAAATGCTCATCGAGCTTGCGGACGGCATCCAATGACGCGGCCGGGTCGGTCAGCCGCTGCCCCTGGACTTGGGCGATCCGCCCCCACGCGTTCTCGGCCGTCCAGTGCTCGGGATAGGTGGTCGTGACCTCAGTATATGCGGCGATCGCCCCGGCCCAGTCCTGGGCCTTCTCGGCTGCGGTGCCCCTCGCGTAGAGGGTCGAGCCGGCCACGCCGAGCAGCTTGATGCGTCCCGCTAACGACTGCGCCTTCTCGGCGCCCGTCTTGTAGACTTCCAGCGCCTCGTCAGTCTGTCCCAGCGTCGTCAGCACGTCTCCGAGCCTGTCGTAGGTGTAGCCATTCTCGGGGTGGCGCTCGATAGCCGCCCTCAGGGCCTCCGCCAAACGAGGGCGGAGCGCCGCCACCTCCTCATCCGACGCGTACTCGTACTGCTTATCACTCAGCCGCTCGACTTCCTGATACACGCGGCGGATCTCATGCCCGTCGAGCTGGTCTATGTATATCGCAACGGAGTCGAACGCCTTGCCCAGCGCATCGAGACACTCGTCGAACTGGTTGCGCAGGGCATACTCGTGGGCGAGGTCAGTCAGCGCCATGACGTCTTCCGGGTGCGCCTCAACGTGAGCGATGAGGTACTGCTCAATGCGCCCGGATAAGGTGAATTCGAGCGTAGCATCGAGTTGCTCAGGCGTGAGGACCACGTCCTGGCTCTTCAGCAGGAATCCCGGTGCGGAGACTTGCACTTGGTGTCCGCCGAGCGGAAGGTCGGGGACGGTCAGCGGGCTCTTGCCCGTCAACACGCCATCGATGTAGACATCCGCGCCGTCGGGATCCGTCGAAGCAGAGATCGAGCCCAGTGCCTCCGTTTGAAGCGTCGCCTCGACGCGAGTCGCCTCGGCGCCGAGGGTGACCGTGCCGCGCCACGAAACGAAGCCTCGCCGCTCTACGCGGATCAGGTGCTCGCCTTCGGCTGGGACGTCGATGGACAGCGGCGTCGTGCCGAGGTATCGATCGTCGAGGAACACGGTGCCGCCCGCCGGCTCGGAGGTGACATCCAGCGGAGAGGCGATGGCCGGCATGCAGGCTGATGCCAGGAGGAACGCGATGAGTGCTCTCCTCACTGGGCCGCCTCCGTCGCCGCGGGGTCAACGTCGTAGACGCACAGCGGAGGCCGGTCGGGCGGCGGGAGCGATCCGGGCGAGACCTCGTTGGAGGAGATGCGACACCGCGCCAGCGTGATGGCGTTGTCATGCGTCCAGAGCGCCACATGCTTGCCTGGCAGCGGGTCGGGATCCGTGTACTCGAAGAGCTGCGTCCCGTCGAGGAAGCAGCGGATGGTGTCGCCCGCTTTGTGGATGCGGAGATTGAACCACCGCCGGTGGATGCTGCTCGCGCGAGTGATGAGGTGGTCGGTCGATTCCGCGACGACCTCACTGCCGCGCAGCAACCGCGTGTATTGGTTGTCCCAGCCGCCGTAGATGAGGCTGTAGCCCGATGTCAGGTCGCGCCCGTCGGCGGCGATGGTGCAGTTGATGTTCGCCGCGTGAGGGTAGCTGTAACCCTTGGTGGAATCGAAGCGGATCGCGCCATAGAAATCAAGCGTCACGTCGTCGCCGAACTCGTGCTTGTTCCAAAGCGACGAGACGCCGCTGCCGCCGCCGACGAAGAACGTCCACCTCGGCTCGCAGTCCCAGCGGTTGGTTATCTTCCACTCGCCGCCACCGGTCCACCAGTCTGCGGGAGCCCTGCGGAAATTGTAGCTGAGGACGTTCTCGGCCCGAAGGTAGGCGTCCGAGGGCTCGGCTGACCCGGGAGGGGCGACCCAACCAGAGAACCGCCCGCTCAGGGGCTCGGATTCCTCGAAGACCACGGTCGGCTTGCCGTTGAGCGATCCGACGATGAGCGGGCCGTGTTGGTGCAGGCCCACGAGGCTGATGCCGCCGGCTCCGAGGTTAGCGAGTGCTTTCGTCCCGACGGACTGGCCGCTACGGAGGAGTGTCGCGGAGCCGCTTCCGCCCGGCGTCACGGTGAACCGGTAGCCGTCCGTCGCCGCCGGCGTGCTCGCGCCGATCATCACCGAGACAGGGCCCGAGGGCGCCGAGGCCATCCGGACGGACATCTCGCGGTCGCCATACGCGGTCGCTCGGTGCCAGTAGCTGGTCCCTGGATCGCCGGTCTGCGGATCGGCGGTGATCCAGTCGGAGTTCTCCGCCGCCCAATCGGCCATGCTGACCTCCTGGGAGAACGAGCCCTCGAAGTTCGCGACTTCGGATAGAGATGGGACACGGCAGACCGAGGCGGATGCAAATCGCGCCTCACCGTCCCGCACGAGGAGGCCGGCCTTGCCGGGGTTTGCGTCAGGCCTCGGAGCGTGTATCTCCGCGACGCCCCGCGCGCGGCCGATTAGCGTCTCCTCGAGGACCACGAACTCCAAACTGGTTTCGCCGCCGCCCAGTTCGACGGGGGCGGACGCTGCCTCTGTCGGTTGTCCATCCCGGACGGACGTGCACCTCAGCGCGGCCGGGTGGCCGCCCAACGTCAGCATGTCGTAATTCGCTTCGTCCTGCCAGTTGGCGACCAGCCCCACCTCGCCCGGCCCGTCCTGGCTCACCGCGGCCGAGACCGATACCTCGCCCGCGAGACGCTCGCCAAACATCAGCTTCGCGTCTGAGCTGGCGACGCCGATGACGCCCTCGTCGCCTGCGCTGCGCCACTCTCCGCCGACCGGGTGCCACGCCGCGAAGGTGGGGGAGCCACTCGTCAGCGTCTCGCTCTGGTGGACGGAGAAGTCATCGAACGTGGCGCCGTCAGTGGTCTTCGCGTATAGGCCTGCCTGCCCGCTTACGAGGCCCTCGGAGTCAGCGTCGACGACGGCTCGGCCATCCACGAGTCCCGTCACGTGGTCGCCCTCTACGTGCAGACCGAGACGGTACCACTGATGGGGCTCGATGGTGAGGGGCGCGGATGCGATCACCTTCGGCTTGCCGCCCGCGACGCGGACAAGTTGCGCGACGCTGTCGGCCTTCGGGGTAGGTTTGCCGCACGCGAACAGCGTGTAGGCCTTCGGCCCGGAATAGTATGCCACCAGGCCGATCTGCGCTTCGCCGTGGGGTTGGCAGCTTACGGAAACCTCGTAATCGCGCCAGAACCATCCGCCGCAAACGGTTAGCGCGCCTTTGGGGGCGGTTGAGATGCTGAGGTTGAAGGCATTCGTCGAGCGCGTCGGACTGCCCACCGATTGCACTTCCCACTCGCCCGATACGGTCTCCCACCCGCCGGTCTCCTCGGCGGCGCGCATGAAGTCATCCTCAAGCAGGATCGGCTCGGTCTCCTGAAGGTAGAAGTCGCTGAATTCGACCGACTTGCCGAGGCTCCCGACAGCGGTCTTGCCGCCGACGAATGTCGAGTCGGTGGCGCTGGCGACCCTTCGTCCGCTGAGATATGCGTCGTAGCGCGCGCCGTGACGTCGAAGGTGTAGCTCTTGGCGGCCCGCCAGCGCCTTGCCGAAGCTCTCGCCGATGGGAAGCTCCAGACCGGACTCAATGCGGATGAATCGCGCTCGCTCGCGGGTCAGGTCGAGGGCCAGGTAGTTGCTCTCGTCAGCGATGTTGAATGCGATCCGGCCCGCAGGCTTGCCCGTCGCTCGAACCTCGGCGACGATGACGTAATCGGCGTAGCCGTCGTCGAACTGCATTTCGTAGCCATAGGCCTGCCAGTCGGCGCGCTGAAGCGCGGGCCACGAGGCGTCGGCGAGGGAGGGCGTGGTAGGGAGCACTGGGAGCAGGAGTAGGGCGAGACGGATCACGTTGGGCTCACGTTTCAATGGGCTGGTTGTATAGCGTGGCGTGCGGTTCCGCGCGCGCGCGACGCGGTCCTTGTTCTTGATGATAGGCTTGCCTACCGTAAGTGGAACGCTCGTAGACATGATTCGTGCCATCACCTCGCGCGCCCCAGTGCAGTTACCATGTCACCTCGCCAGCGACGTACTCATCGATGACCATTCTCACCAAAGTTGCCCGTCCCACCGATGTGAGGTACCGGTAGCGACCCGCCTGCACATGGACCCAATCGCAGATCGGTACGCTTCCAGCTATGACCGTTCTCTGCATCGCACGGCTGCCGACCTCCGGTAGTATGTCAGTGTGCGGTGGAGTCTCGAACTGGTTGCGCTGGTCTGCAGGCATGGATGCCAACTCGAAGAACGCGAGAGTCGCGGGCTCCCCCAGTTGCGGGTCGTTGAGATCGAACGCCGCATGTCCTCGCGCCAGCTTCAGGATTACCCTCCTGACCCTTGCGGTCTCGCATGTGCATGTCACGCCCGCCTCCGTGACCTCCAACGCATCCGCAAGCCGTGCCCGTAAGGCGGGCTTGCGCCGCAGTATCCGCCGCACAAGCTCTCTCTCAACTCGATCATCGTCCACCGACCCCGCTTCCGCACATGCGACGAGGCACGCGACGTACTCCTCATCCATGGACGATTCTTGGTTGCACTCCCGGAAGGCGACGACAGCCTGTAGGTTCTCCGGGTATGGCCTGTCCAGGAACACTTTTGGCGGTATGTGGTCTCGCGTTTCAGTGCCACAGCCGCAGAAAGCGCAGAATCCAGTCTGCCTAACATCCCCGAGGTTTGGTATCTGATCCACTGCCACCACTCCTATGGGCATCAGGTTAGCATGATTGCTTGTGGTATGTGAAGTGCCCGCAGCGACTGGCCGACACCTGGGACAGCCCGAGAATCGGGGAACCGGACGCCTCAGGTCGAGGGTTTTAGCCTCCAACGACCGGCGAGGCGTAACTAACGCCGCCTGAGGTGAGTAGCATGGACGGTATCGATCGTCGAGGGTTCATAGGCGCGGCTGGAATGGGCATTGCGGGCGCGTCAGTAGTTGGGCTCGGCTCCGCGGCCGATGCAGCAAACGGCGCCACGAGCGGCCCGCACGAGCTTCCTGACCTTCCCTACGGGTATGAGGCTCTTGAGCCGCACTACGACAAAGAGACGCTCACCATCCACCACGACAAGCACCACGCCGGTTACGTGAAGGGGCTGAACTCAACCGAAGCGGCCCTCAAGGCGGCGCTGGACGCAGGCGACTTCAGCCAGTCCAAGGTGCTGTGCAAGGCCGCGGCGTTCCACGGCTCGGGTCACATTCTGCACTCGCTGTTCTGGGGCAACATGAAGCCCGGAGGCGGGGGAGAGCCCTCGGGCGGCCTCGCGGCGGGCATCAGCCGCTCCTTCGGCAGCTTCGAGAAGTTCAAGGGCCTGTTCCTCGCGGCGGCCAACTCGGTTGAGGGCTCTGGGTGGGGCATTCTCGCCCACCGAGGCCTCGATGACCGTCTCGTTGTCCTCCAGGCCGAGAAGCACGAGAACCTCACCCAGTGGGGCGTGTCGCCGATTCTGGTGGTCGATGTCTGGGAGCACGCGTATTATCTGAAATACCAGAACCGGCGTAAGGACTGGACCGCCACGTTCATGGACCAACTCGTGAACTGGGACAACGTCGCCGCGAACCTCGACGCCGTGCGGGGATGAGTCTTGATGTTGTCGGCGTGGACTAGTGCCCGCGCGTGTAGGCGTGGGGGTGCCGATATAGCGCCTCCAGATTCGCGTCCGGGCAGTCGGGTCCCGCGGTGTTGGCCGTGCCGACGGCGAGGCCGCCTCCTGGGCCGGCCGTGTCGATGATGCGCTCGACTTCCTTCTCAACATCGTCCACCGAGCCAAACGGGAGAACTCGGTCGACCGACAGCCCTGCCAGCAGCAGTGGCTTCCGTCCAGCTCGGACCCGCTTCTCGGCAATCTCACCGATGTCAAAGCCCGTCTCCTCCTGGAAGCCCTGAAAGCCGCTCACGCCGCAGTCGATGAGGTCATCGACGATCGGCATGATGTAGCCGTCCGAGTGCCAGATGATCTCGGCGTCGATCTCCACCAGTGGTGCCAGCGCGTGGCGCGCAGCCGGGAAATACACCGAGCGCAGGCTGTCGGGCGAGACCATCGGCCCCCGGGTGCCGCAGATGTCCTGGCCCGTGAAGAAGACCGGGGGTAGCCTCCCTTCCTTGACCAGTTGGGCGCGGACGATGTTGGTCAGACGCGCCTGCTCGGCTGAGTGCATGAAGAGCTTCCGGATCGCCCCCGGATAGAGCGCAATGGCCGAGAGGTAGCTCCCGTAACCGAACTGAGAGTACCACGTGAACCTCGCCGTGCCGCCCGACGGCAGGCCAAGGATGTCCGATCCACACTCATCCTGAAACTGCGCGTAGGTACGGGCAACAGCCTCGAGTTCGGCATCGAAGTCAAACCCCTTCTCCAGCGTCTCGGGGTCTGGGAGCGACTCGGTGTAAGCCACGATGTCGTCGGGTGACCTGCACTCAGCCGCGCCCACGAGCACCTCGTCTGTGTGCGTTCGCCATTCCTCTGGGCTTGCGGGAAGGTAGATGCCCTGGACCAGCATGTCCACCTCCAGCTTGCGATAGGCCTCGAGGGCAATCGCCCTTGGGTCGTCCCAGAACCGCTTGCCCGTGACGTGCTCGAAGAAGCTCGCGCTGACGATCCAGCCGCCCCAGGTAGGCACGGCATCGGTCTCTTCGAAGCGCAGAGCGCGCAAGGCCCGTTCTTGTCCCATTGTCTTGGACACTCACCTTTCAAGGCAACCAGACCTCTGCATTGCAGCCAGCTCTAGTGCCTCCGGCTGAGATCGATGGCCTTGCCGAACCCGGCGGGGCCATCGATGCGTTCATGGGGCTGGGCCCGCATGACAGTGCCCGTGAACGTCGCGCCTTCGCTGGTTACCTCGTCTGACTCGTCCTCGAAGCTCCACAGCGCAACCGTGTCGTCATCCACGGGCGTCGGCCCCGTTAGTGGCTCAGTGAAGGTCCGGGCGATCGATGAGAGCCGGACCTCGTCGATCTGCGCGTTCAGGAACACGCCCTCACCGCCATACGCGCCGATGAAGAGATCAACCGGGACCAGGCGCAAGGCCGCGGGCGCTGGGCGTGTTTGCGCGTCCTCGATGCCATTGATGTAGACCCTCATCTGCCCGCCCGCTCCCTCGGACACGCACGCCAAGTGGACCCACTCTTGGGCTGGAACAGTGCCCTCCGAGGTGATCGACATGTCGTTCTCCCCATCGTTCAGCCGCCACACGACATGAGCTTCCTTGTCGATGTAGATCTCCCACCCCCGGCCCTCGTGGCCGAGGTTGTGGTCGTACTTCGAGACCACGCGACCGAATGTGACTTCCTCCGGATACCGCAGCCAGCAGTCGACAGTGAATCTCGCGTCCGCGAAGCCGAGGGCGGGGTCGTCCGGCACGACGATGTACCCGGAGCCGCTCGTGAGGCTCATCGAGCTGAACATGAACCCGTCGAGCGGGGTATTCGCTACGCGGTCCTTCGCGCCGCGACCCCAGCTCCCGCCTTGGATGAGTAGGCCTACTCCGTGCTCATCACAAAGGGGGCCGTAGACCGTGTCGATGTGCTCCCGCGCGCCCGGCAAGCCCCACTGCTCGTCGTTGCTGGATAGGTAGCCGCGCTCTTTGTCCTTCCCCCGCATCGATGGGTAGTGCCAGTTGCCCGAGCGGACGCCGACGATGATCTCGTCCGCCAGATTCTCGCGCACCCACGTCCGCCAGTCCATCGTCATGTTGCCATAGGGCGGGCCAATGATGTCGCCGCGCGGGATTGCCAGCGCGATGCGCTTCTCTCGCTCATCCATCGCCGCGCGAAGCTCGCGCAGGAAGCCCGTCAGGAACTCCCCTCGCAGATCCCGCCACTTCGCCACATCGAAGTCCTCGGCTCGCGGGTCGACGCCGTAAGCTTCCTCGTAGGCCAGCGCAACCGGCTCGCCGAAGCCGAACTGGTCGGCATGGTCGGCGGGGCGCGAGTGCGACCGCGTGCAGATGTACAGACCGTCGAAGTCGTAGTCGTCCACCAGCCGACTGAGCATCGCCAGCATGTGCGCGCGGACCTGCGGGTAAGCGTACTCCATCACCCCGTGGTGACGCTTCATGCCCTCGCGATCGGTTGCGAGGTATTCGGGATGGGCGATGGTGAACTTTGACTGCCAGGGGAATGGCTTCGAGTCTCCGTAGAGCACCTCGGCCGGCGAACCCTCATCGAAGAGGGTCTGGTAGGCGTAGATCTTCATCCCGCGCTCGTGGGCCTCGCGGATGGCGACGGCCATTGGGTCGAACTCGGCCCAGATGCGCTCGACCGTATCGAAGTACTCCGGGAAGCTATCGTGGAGGGGCACCATGTAGTTGCGCGCGTACCAGGCGCTCGCCCGCCAGTAGATCGTCGGCGAATCGGCGAGCCTCTTCCAGTCATCCATCGCGGCGGCGATCTTCTCCTCGGTGTCTAGCTTGCCGATGCCATCGTAGACCACGATGTGATCGCCCCAGCTCACGTTCAGGCCATTCTCCGCGGCAACGGTCGGCTGCGCGATGGCAACCAGCGCGATGATCCACATGGGTAGCGGCTCCCCTTTCTCGAGTATGGCCCGGTTCGCGAGAGGACGGACGGCGTCCTCGTCTGGCGACCCGAGACCGCTCTTCTCAAGCTCCGCGATAGCAGGTATACTGGCGCACGGAACGCCGCACATTGCGGCGACAAGGAACTCGCCGGGCTTCGAGCGAATGCCGTGCCATGCACGTCATCCGATTGCGGGATGACGACACTCTACCGTGGTTGTTTCCGGAGATAGCACCATGTCTGAAGCCAGACCCCGTGTTGCGCTGATCCAATTCCCGGGCTCGAACTGCGAGTGGGAGACCAAGCGCGCCGCCGAGACTGCCGGGATGGATTGCGATGTCTTCCGGTGGAATCGCGACGCCGATCTGCTGGCCGATTACGACGGCTACATTGTCGGCGGCGGATTCTCCTACCAAGACCGCGTCCGCTCAGGCGTTATCGCTACCAAAGAGCCGATCGTGCGGCGCCTGTTCGATGAGGTCACCGAGAAGGGCAAGCCGGCTCTGGGCATCTGCAACGGCGCGCAGGTCCTCATCGAGGCGGGGCTCGTGCCTGGCATCAAGCCCGGAACGGTCGAGATGGCTCTCGCGCCGAATCGCCACGATCCGGAGAACCGGATCGCGGGGTTCTGCTGCAAGTGGGTGCGGCTGAAGGTCGCCGCGGCGCCGAGCCGGTGTCTCTTCACATCCGAGTATGACGACGGCGAGTTCTGGCCCGTGCCGATCGCCCATGGCGAGGGGCGCTTCACGACCTCCGATCCTGAGATCGCTGAGGCCCTGGTGGAGAACAGCCAGGTCGTCCTGAAGTACTGCGACGCTGATGGCAATATCGACGACGCGCCCGCGGTGAACCCAAACGGCGCGGTGCTGAACGCCGCCGGCTTGTGCAATCCCGAGGGCAATGTGCTCGCGATGATGCCTCACCCCGAGCGCGCCAGTTTCCTGCGCCAGGTCCCGTATGAGATCGGCGGCCGGTGGTCTGAGAAGCGTCTCGCGGCTCACGGGAATCTCGACGCGCTGTCCTCCGCTGGCCCGGGCCTGCGGATCTTCGCGGCCATGACGAAGACACTCGTACCCGCGTAAGAGGGGTCTCACCCCCGACGCCGTCCATACTTGCGAGGAAAGACCGCTATGATCGACGTTGAACTGCTCGTCAAACTCAAGATTCCCGACGTCACCGCTCTCACGGCGGCCAACTCCTTGCGCCGGCGGATGGGCTACGAGGACGCGCTGGTCGAGTTGCGCCGCGCCGATTACTACCGGATCGGGCTCAACGTCGATTCCGTGGACGCCGCGATGGCGCTCGCGACCGAACTGGCCGATGACTCGAACCAGTTCGTCAACCCGAACAAGCACGTCTACGAGATCCGCCTTCCGGATGCGGCGTCGGATGATTCCGGCGACGTCGGCACGGAGATGGTCGAGGCGCTGATCATCGACCCGAATGACGGCTCCGCGCAGGGCTCTCTCGGCGCGCTGCAAGGCCGACTCGGATACGGCGACAGGGTCGCCTCGCTCTCTAAGGGCGTTCTCTGGCTGATGACGCTCAAGGCAGAGAACCACGACGCGGCAAAGCAGCTCGCCGAGGAACTTACCGTCACGACGCGTATCGACCAAGGGCTCCTGATGAACCCGCATTTCCAGGAGTGCACGATTAGATAGCAGCGAAATCCGGGTAGGGGAGACCATGAATGTCTGAACGCAAGCTTGGGGCCGCCATCATCGGTGCAGGATGGGTCTCGACAGAGCACATCCGCGCCTATCAGCAGAATCCGCACGTCGACGTCGTCGCCATCGGCAGTCGCCGAGAGTCCACGGCCAAGGCGAAGGCTGAAGAGTGCGGATTGCCCGACGCAGCCATCTACACTGACATTGCCGACCTTGTCGCTGACGAACGGGTCGATGTCCTCAGCGTAACTTCGCCCTCAAACGTCCACGCCGAGCAAGTGATTGCCGCGGCCGAAGCCGGCAAGCACATGATCATTGAGAAGGCCGTGGCGAATACGCTTGAGGACATCAAGGCCATGCGCGACGCCGTCCGCGCCGCGAAGGTGAAGACGGTCGTCAGCTTCGTGCTGCGCTGGAACCCCTCGCTGATCAATACGAAGGCCCTGCTCGACGCGGGCGCCATTGGCGATGTCTTCTACGGCGAGGTCGATTATTGGCACGGCGTGAGCGACTGGTACTCCGGCTGGCCGTGGGCTCACACGGTCGAGGGCGGCGGCTCGTCGATGCTGTTTGCCGGGTGCCATGCGGCCGATGCCCTGCGCTGGTTCTGCGGCGACGTGGCGGAGGTCAGCGCGTTTGCCGGTGGGTGGGACAAGCGCTGGGAGTACCCGCCCACGGTCGTCGGGGCGATCAAGTTTGAGTCGGGCGCGGTTGGCAAGCTCTCGTCATCGGTCGATATCGTTGCCCCGTACCAGTTCAACATAGACGTCCTCGGCTCCGAGGGCGCGATCCGTGACAACAAACTCTACTCCAAGACAATGATGCCGGGGCAGTCGGACTTCGCCGAGATCCCGACGGTCCTCCCGAACTCGGGCGACGTCGAGCACCACCCGTTCGTCGGCGAGATCGATGAGTTCATCGACTGCGTGCTGGGGGATACGGAGTCTCAGGTCAACCTCGAGGACGCAGTGAAGACGCACGAACTGTGCATCGCGATGGATCGGTCCGCCGAGGCTGGCGGGGAGCCGGTGAAGTTGCCGTTGCTGGAGGACTGACACGACCGGCGTCGGGGTTGAAACCCCTCCTACACTGCC
>CAZKUN010000285.1:0-11249 GCA_964555935.1 uncultured Armatimonadia bacterium
AGGCAACGAATCCATGAGACTGTGAGTGGTACCGTTAATGGGGGGAGGTCATCGTGTCACTGGCTACTAGGTTGGTGGCTTCCGACTCGAACGCGACGTAACGTCCATCAGTGCTGAGAGCAACGCTGGCCGAGAATCCGTTGCTCTGCTTGCCAGAGCTCTTGACGCTCACGCGCTCGATCACCTGGGCTGTGGTTCCGCTAGGTGCGTGCGTGATTGCCAGTACGACGAGACCGATGAAGGGAGTGTGGGGCAGGGCACACGGCGTCCAGCGCATCGTGACCACCTCAACCCGGACCAGGTGGCGCGGGTGTTCGAGTCCTCAGCCCATGCGACGGACGCCGTCGGGGCACCTCCTTGACCGGCCGGCCGCGTGGAACGGCGTCACCGGTGATTGCAGGCCTCGCCCGGGCGGGCTCTCCGGCACAGGGCCATGGTGGATGATGCCCCTAGACCAGGACCTGCCCGAGGGCGGCTCGTGAAGCGGGTGGCGGCCTGCTAGGAACGCGTTGACCCTCGACCTAACCCGAATCGGGGATGAGTGCCTAGGCCCTTGTGACAGGGAGCCGCCGGTATCGCGCCGACACAGGTCCCAGAGATCGGAATTGCCCGCCGTGACCTCCCACGGGGCCCCGCTTCATCGCTACCAAGGCCCCCGGTCTCGGGCTAGCAGCGCGCGGTAGGGTGGGAGCGGGGTGTACGCCTACGTTCGTCAGCCGCGAGCGCTCCTGGCGCGTTTCGGGGGTGTTGTGCGGGGAGGGAGCAGGTGGTGCCACCGGGGCCCGCCTCGCGGGCGGCCCTGGAGGCGTGGCTGGATCACCTCGGGCGCGCCGAGGACGACACCGGCGATGGGAGCACGTCAATCTGAACCGCGTCGGCTTGGTCGGTTGGGGCTCCCAGCAACGAGATGCTGAGCTCGTAGTTCCCAGGTGCAAGGCCGCTTGTATCCAGCCACAGCCGCTGTTCGGCGCCATCGGCGAGGCGGGTCGCGGGCAGTCGCAGCGCGCGGCCACCATCGCGTCGGAGCGATAGGCTGATGTCGCGCTCGGGGGCGGTGAGGTCGCCGATCTTCACTGAGAGATCCATGGGCACCACGCTCCCGGCCACAACTGTAGCGGGGAAGCTCTCGATGGTGATCGCTCGGTCGACAGGGAACAGCAGCAGGGGCACGGTCCCCAGCACCTCGCCCCCTGCGCCCGTCACCTGAAGCCGCCATTCGCTGCCCCGTGCAGAGGTTGGAACAGCGTAGTCAACCGCGAACGATGCCATCTCGCCGGCGGTCTCGGTGATCGCGCCCTCGGCAACCACACGCGCCGCTCCATCGACCACGCGGACGCCCACGCCATCGACCGTTCCGCCAGTCGCGAGCGCGATGCTACCCGTTGCTCGATTGCGACCCGGGTAACGCGCGCCAAGTGACAGGTCGCGAAACACGACCGTCCCCTGACCTCCTTGGAAGACGAGCATCCCCCAGTGCTGCTTCTCGGCGAACTGGCTGTTGACTTGACCCCAGCACGTGATCTGGCCCCACGAGTTGAACTCGCGTCCGACGTTGGTTGGCCACCCCGTCGAGGGCTCGGGTGGCCCAGCCAGGCCGAAGGCCCTCCACGGGACAAACACCTCCTGCCGATAGCCCCCGCTGTCGTTGGTGGGGCTCGTGGTGGCCGTAATGATGCCTGGGTCCGGCACGAGGTCGGGGAATCGCATCAGCGCGCGTTTGCCACAGACATTGACGATGAGTTGGTGGAACGCTTCGCGCTCGGGATCGGTCTGGAAGAAGAACTCCATGCAGTCGTCCTGCCAGATCCCCGGGTCATCATCGCCGAACTCGCACCAGGCGCTCTCCTCCGTGGCGTGGTTGCACGCGATGGCGATGTACAGGCCCTCATCGCCATAGGCAAACTGGGCGTGACCGTGGCTCGGCAGGTACATCTTGTCGAACTCCTCGTCGCTGCCGACCTGAGCCCGCATCGTGGCCTCGCGCTGCCACGTCCACCAAAGCGCACCCGTGGAATTCTCAGCCGACCCCCACGCGGCCTCGTCGAACTCGGCATCCAGCGCGATGGGTTCTGAGACTCGCGGCGCGTAGAGCGTCTTGGTCGCCGGACGCGGCCCGCTCTTGCGGGACGCGATTCCGAGGCACCCGGGCTTGCCCGGAGCGACCCCGCCGCTTCGCGCCACCTTGTATCCCAGACTCCGCCGAGCATCCTGGATGGCTACCGCGAGTTGCCAGCGCCGGGTCTCGAGCTGGGGCCAGCGATTGTCGCGCTGCCAGTCCACCAGCTTCAGCCGGTTCACCGGCAGATCAGACGTTACGCCCTCAAGGACCTGACGGCCGCGATCGGCTTCGGCGGACCGGCCCGCGTCGTCCAATCGCGCGACCAGACTCTCAAGCGTATGCAAGTAAGCGTGGTCATCTCGGCCCGCGCGGGCGCGTTCCATGTTCGGCGACGAGACGATCCCATCGGATCGGATCTTCGCGTATTGCCAGCCCGGCTCGCCCTTCCACTGGTCCGCCCACTGGTGGAAGCCGGTGGACTGGATGCGATGCTGGTACAGGCCCCATGCTGAGCGGCGCCAACCGTAGTTGTAACTCCGGACAGGCTGGCCCTGTCGGGCGGCGGCGTCGAGCCCTTCCTGCGTCCAGTTGTTGTACTGCCGGAAAGCGATGGCGTCCCGCTCTCCCCGATCCAGCGCGTCCTTACGCCCGTAGCCGATGGAGTTGTCAATCAGCAGCGCGCGCTCCGGGGCGAGGCTTTGGATGACCGGCATGAAAGCGTCGTACGTGCGGTTCTTCAGCCCCGCGTTGGCGACTTCTTCCTCCGGGGCCAGCAGGACATGCGGCCACTCCTCACCCTCAGCCACATCCAGTAACTGGGTCATGACCTCCCCGAACAGCCGCTTCGCTTCCTCCGATGGGTCGGGCACGGCGCTCCCTTGAGGCCCGTAGACGCCGATGTCGCCGGCCGTCGATTCGCCCTGGGCGCGCAGTTCGGCGAGCTTGGCCGCCGCAGTGTTTGCCCACCACGCCATGAACCGGACATCCAGGCACAAGTCGCCGTCAAGCCCCGCCGCCTTCATCGCCTCGGCGAACGCCCGCACCTGCGGGAAACCGGCGACGGCGTGCCCGTCGACGCACTTCAGGTCGGTGTAGATGTGGAAGAGGGTCGGCGAGTTCAGACCGCGCGTCTTCCAGAAACGGAAGTACCGTTCGAGATTCTCAGCCCTCCACTCCTCACCCTCGGCGTAGTTGTGGTAGACCCCGTCGTCAGATCCAGCGAAGTGCCCCGGCAAGTACAGGCCCCAGCTTCCCGGCGGGCGCTGGAGCGTGAAGTCCAACACTCGCACTCGCACGGGGATCTCAACCAATCCGCCGTCGGCGGAGATCACGACGGCGCCGCGGTACAGACCCGCCCGCGTCCCCTCGGGCACATGCACGGTGATCCAGAGCCACGCGGTGCAATGGGCGGGGAGGTCAGTGGGGAAGCTCCGCTCCAGCCAGCGTCCCTCCCAGAGGGCCGTCGTGCCTCGCGCTTCCCGGCGGACGTACTGGACGTTGCGGATGTCGATGTTCTCCGCATCAAGCGTCGCTCCCGACTTGCTCCGCAGCCCCGCGCAGCGCGCGCGAAGTCCCCGCATTGGTCCGAGAGCCCTCACGGCGACCGCCGCGGCCCGGTACTGGCCTGGACAGGCGAAGGTATCGATGCGAGCAATGCCCATTGGCTCGGGCCAGACCCAGTTTGGGGTCACGTCTTCGGACGGGGAGACGATGTAGGCCGCGAAGCCACGGTTGGCGTCCGCTTCGGTGGGCGTCCATGGCGTCTCCGGCGGCGCGGGCACGGAGGCCATGTCGACCTCGACCTCGGCACCTGACCAGTCCGCCATGACCGCGAAGCCGTCGGGCTCATCGGCAGACACATGGACCGGGCAGCATGGCAGCATCAGAGCCGCCAATACCAACATGTAGGACGGGCGCGTCATTGCCGCACTTCCTTCTGAGGGCTGGCGAAACGACCATGTGGTTGTGCCTTCGCCGGCGTCCAACAAGCACCCTTGCTCCCGCTGCCACGCCAGGGCTCCGCGAACGCCTCGCCAGAGCCCCCGATCTCGGGCTGGGAGCGCGCGGAAGAGAGGGAGCGGGGTCTGTCCCCTACGTTGGCCAGCCGCGAGCGTTCCGGGCGCGTTCCGGGGCTGTTGTCCAGGGATGGGGCAGGTGACGGCGCTGCGCCTTGCCTCGCGGGCACAAGTACAATGCAGCCCCTGTGACCCGGGAAGTCAAGTCATCTGTGTGGGGCGTTAGGAGTAGGAGGAGCTTCAGACTGCTCCTTCCTCGGAGACGGATCACGAGCGATGCCGCTCGCAATCCGGGACCATGGAGGTCCACATGCTGCCGACGAGCGATCCACGCTACTCCAGGCACCAGCAACCTGAGACAATCCTTGTCGTTGATGACGAGGCTGCCGTGCTCGACGTGGCCTGTCGCGCCCTACGGCGCGCCGGCTACCACACGCTGGCGGCCAGCAATGCTGATGAGGCCGACGCGCTCTTCGATGCTCACGCGAGATCCGTCTCCATGCTGCTGACGGACTACCTGATGCCCGGGAGGTCTGGCCTTGAGCTGTTCGACGGGCTCTTGGCCAAGCGATCTGGCCTCAAGGTCCTCTTCATGTCAGGCTCAAGCTGGAGGCTGGAAGAGGCAGCCGACGCCGTGGTAGCGGGTAGACCCGTCATCGACAAGCCATTTCGTCTGAAGCAACTCACGAGGCGCGTAGCCGAGGTACTCAGAGACTGAGCGCGCCCCTTCCGCAGGTCACCTGCGTCGCCCTGCGCCACTGCCCGGACGACCGCCCCCGTGGCTCGGAATGTCCCTCTGATGCAATGCCGCCAGACGACTGCTGCGGGCGACCATTACGGAGCACCGCGATCCAAAGCGCAGAGCCCTGGATCTCGGACTGAGAGCGCGCGGGAGGGTGGGAGTGGAGGTGTTGCTCATACAGGCTCTGCCCGGCGCGTCTGCGTTGACTTCCGGGGCTCGCGGCAGCGGCCCCATTGGATCTTGACCAACTGCGGCGTCACCGACCATGGGAGCTTGTCAGGTCATTCGCCGACGGTGAACTGCGCCTCGAGGACGCCCTCTGGGATCGTGATCTGGTATAGGCCTTGCCCGGCGGAGGATACCTGAACGTCCTGGCGGGCGGAGGACAGCACCTGCCCGTCAGGCAAGCCCAGGTTGAGGACCTGGGCGCCGCGCTGCTCGTAGGAGGTGGAGATAGCCACATCGTGGTCGCGTATCACCGCGCTGGCGGCGTCCTCCGATGTCAGCCTGTAGCCTCCATAGCTGACCTGCCCTCGTGCGCCGAGGGCGAGAACGAGTCCGTCAGATCGATCCTGAACCGACCCGGCCATTCCACTGAAGCTGACTCCGTCCGCGGAAGCTGCGGTCGGCTCCGCATTGAGGAACGCGTAGTCGGTCCCGAAGGACCCCTTCGCCCTGATGATCGTCCCACCCCCGAGCGTGGCGAACTCCGGCGCCGGCTCACCCCTCCGCCGCGGGAAGAGCGCCACGTAGTACGCCCCGTCGTCCGCGCGTTGCAGGTGGAGCAGGTCCTGGTATTCGTGCCAGGGGTTGGGCCAGCCGGCCGCAGCGTCGTAGCCCCACCTAAGGGTCGCTCGCGGCGTGTCAGTCGGGAGGGCGACGTAGTAGTCCATGTCTACGTCAAACTGGCCGAAGGCCGTGAAGCGGTCCCCATCTAGCTCGCGCGCGGAGGTCATCCTGTTTCCGGGCGCATCACTCAGGAATGCCTCCAGGTCTCTCGTCTCATCAGTCATGCCCAGCTTCTGAGAGAGCGTCCACATGTTCCAGACAGTCGGCTGTCCGCCTTCGACCGTATCGCGGAAGACGAAGTAAGTGGCGTCATGCGCTTGCGCTCCCTTGACGAAAAGCACTTGCCGCTTGTGTGCAGCGCCGCCGCTCGTGGCCTGTTTGACCAGGCGGGGCCATCCCGTCGGCAGGGCGGGTAGCTTGCTTCGGTACGCTGGGCGCACGGGGAGGGGCTGGTCGAGGTGGAACGCGGCAAGCGCGTAGTCCTGCCGCGGCATCGCCGAGAAGTCTGTCACCTGACTCCGTCCGATATACCCTTTGTTCTCGGCCCTCTCCTCCACGCTCGCGCCGGGCGTCCGCGCGACACTGACCGTGTTGGTCAGGAAAGACTCTGACGTGCAGACCTCGTGCGCTCCCGAAAACGCGAGGGCGAGCGGCTTGCCCTTGCCGTAGATCGTCACGCCCCCCGGTTGCGAGAGATAGTAGCCGTGGGCGGGGCGCTCGCAGATCGGCAGTGCCAGGTAGTACTCGTCGGGAGTGCCCAAGCCGTGCCTCATGATGACGCTCGCCCCTGGGAAGCGCTGGGACCGCCATTCAGGCTCCGCGGCACCGAGGGATGTGTCCGTTACGACGCCTTCGAAGCCGGTCATTCTGCCGTCGGCGATCGCTGAGGGATTCCCTTGTTCGTTCCATGCCCACTGCATGACTTCGGAGAACCCGGGGTCCGAATCAGCCGTGGCCTTCGCGATGACGCCTGCGAGTCCAGCACGCTCTGCCCTGTCCTGCACCTGCTCGGGCGGCAGGCTCCGCACGTTGCCGTACCTGGGATCACGCGGAGTGAGCTGCCTGACCATATATGTGGCCCAGGACCGGAGCTTGCCGTCTTTCAGGAAATCCCTGAAGCCGGCGTTCTGTGCTGCTATGGCGAACGGCAATATCGAGGACAGAGACACGTTCGAGTAGTGCGGATTCTCCACCGTCCACACGCCTTGCTCCCCGACGCACTCGTTCATGCGAGTCTCGACCCACTTGATCGCCTTGTCCGCCCAGGCCCGGGCCATGGGATGGCCGGGAATGGCACAGGCCACCAGCCCCAGGTTGCACATGTAGCTCATGTGCATGTTGTTCGGGTCACCCGCATATCCACGCTCCAGATCCCACACGTACGGGCTGTCGAGCCGGTAGCCGAGGAAGGCGATCTGGGCGCGCAGCAGGTCCCGTTCCGCTTCGTCGAGTTCGTGGCTCGCCATCAGCGCATCGAACAGGTTGACCAGCATTGGGCTGTGGCGCATCAGATCGAACTTGTTCGAGTTGGCTTCCAGCGTCATCGTGTGTCGAGGCGCCCAATAGGCCGAGTCCACCATGTGCTGCATCAGCGCGCGCCCGCTGACACGCCACCGCTCGCCGTCGTCCTTCCGGTAGTACCGGTAGAATGGGCCCTCGATGGCTCCCACGTCGCTGCCCAGCTTCCCACGTGCCTCCGCGGCCTCCCGACGCGACACGTAGACATGGGGGTGGACGGTCTCGGGGCCAGGCCCCCAGCTAAGCACGTAGTCCTTCGCCGTGTTCAACGTCTGGCAACCGTACCTCGAGTCGTGGAGCGCCACTGCCGCGAGGTACGACAGATCGGGATCCTCATGCTTGGGGACGAACCCGACGAACCACTTCCGCACCCCAATGTGGGCCGGGCACTGAAGGGAGATCTCTTCCTCGTCACCCTTGACCAGAGGCATGGCCTTGAACAGACGGCGCTCCCAGTGATCCTCGGGGACGAAGGGATACAGATGGCGCCTATCCGGGCGCATCCAGGCCGGGTCGTTCCAGGCGCCCGGGTCGTGACTCCCAACGGCGAGCACAGTGTCGCTGCTCGGCGAGCGCAGGGAGAAAACGGTCCGGGTCATCCCGTCCCACCAGTCCTCCCACGGCGTGAGCCAGTAGACCGCGCCAGGGGGCTCCTTCGCCAGTTCGCCGTGACCGATGTCGCCCATCTCCGCGCCGCCGGAGAGTCCCCACTTGTTCCGGTCGTGCTCGGCCCGCACAGACAGTACGGGCGAGGGGTAGCCGCGGCTGAGGTTCAGCCGCCATCCGCCCTCCGGCGCGTGGGTGTTGGACTCGGATTCCAGGAACACGACTTCCTGTCCGGCCACGACCTTGGCCCGAACTGCAAGTGTCTCGCCATCCGCGAAGGTGTAGACAACGCGAGCAGTGGCAAAGACGGGCCCGGCATCCACCAGTTCCGCCTCATAGGCAACGACCGCGCGCCCTCCGTAAAGGCTGCTCGCGCCAATCCACTTCCCATCCAAAGCGCGCAGGCCCAAGACAGGACCGGGGACCTCCCGCGCCGGACGAGCCGATGGGAGCCGCCGCGCTCCGCTCAACAGTCTGGCGCCCGCCTGTTTCGTCGTCAGCTGGACGGATTCACTGCCTTCCTCGATGACGAGATCGGTCTGAGGCAGCCTCCCAGGGCCTTCGCGATCCGACCCATAGCGCAACGTGTATATGACCTCCCCGAGCGCCGGAAGATCGGTGACAAAGGAGAGGCGCGTGGAGATGATGAAGCCCTCAGCGTCCCTCTCCACCTCGCTCAGTTGGAAGGCCACGTCTCCCGTCGGGCCGCTCAGCGTGAGCGAAGACTGATGACAGGTCCCCGGGTCAAACACCAGCAGGTGTGAGACGAGCTCGCTCGACCACTGGCGGTTGATGTGGTCGTTGAGACGAATGCGCCTCTCGCCGGCTGAGGATGCCGGCTGCCCCAGCGCAACCACCGCGATCACCACCAATGCCGCGAGCGCCAGTCTTCCCATCGGTGCCTCCACCTCCGGCGCAACTGTCTGGTGTCCGTCCGCTCGGGCGCGAGTTGGGATTGAGGCAGCCGCCAATCTCGTCCCGTGCCGGGGAGCAGGCTGCCCGCGTCCTGCCGAACTGTCGGTCGCGCAGATTCCATTAGGCGCGCCGGCCTCCACTTCTGTGGGTCGTGACAGTAGTCCTCGGTGGCGTGGCGATGCTAACGCATCCGATCTCGGGCTGGGAGCGCGCGCCGTAGCGCCTCGTCAACGAGTGCGGGACGACCGTCACTCTTCGCTGGCACGCATGTCGTCACCGCCACCCGCGCCTGTAGAGGACGGGACGCTCCAACGGCCGGATCTTGACGGCCGTGCCATCGGCGGGACGGTCTACAAGCATGATCCAGTAGCGCGGATCGCCGTTCATCCGTCCCTCCCGTTCAAGGTGTATGCGGGTGCGGGTCACCAACTGCGAGAGCAGGACATTGGGGGAGTTCTCGACCACGTACATGGCGTCGCAGTCCAAGGCGCGGGCATTACCGCCATGCCCGAAGATGCGGATTCGGTCGCAGTTGCGCACCCAGACGGCGATCTTCTTGCCTTCGCACTTCAGGCCGAAGATGGACACGTCCTGCGCACCGTTGAGCTCCATGTTCGCTTCGCCCCAAACCACGTGCTCCGGGTTGCATTGGTAGAAGGTCAGCGGCTCGCGCGTGTCTCGGGCAAGCACGTGCCGGTAGCTCGGGCTGTCCGTGTGACCGCCATGCTCCTCGTAGTAGTTGTACCAGCGGCCGCCGCCGTTGCCGTCGATCACGTTGAGCGCGTGGTTGAACTGCCCTCTCGTCGGTCGGCAACTGTTGTTGTAGTACACGGAGTTCCGCCCCGACTGCCAATGCAGCGTGTACACCGACGGCGCGCCCGATAGCCACAGCCTCGCCAGGACCGGAGCGGCTTCCGCGTCGTTGGGCGTGTGGACGAGAGGCAGGAACCCGTCGCCACTCGCGAAGAACGGCGAATCGGCCAGCGGGGCCAACCTGGACCACGCGGCGCTGATGCCAAGGAGGCGTGTGGTGGGGCGCAGCTCAAGGGTGCGACTGAGGCGGAAGGTCCCGCGCGGAATCACGACAACGTCGTTCTCGTCAACGCATCTCTGGATCGCGGCATGGTCGTCCTCTGTATCGTCGCCCTTGGCGTTGTAGGGCGGATCGGTCACGCACGCGCCGCCGGGAGCATCCCAGAGGACCCGGTGTGCCGGGAAGGCGTGTCGCGCCAACAGTTCGGGAGGTGGTGCGGGAGTGTCAAACTGCACGTCTGCCAGCCTGCGCGCTTCCAGCCGTTTGCCGTCGACGTAGATTGGGCACGTGTAGTCGTGGGCATACTTCGGCTTCTGATCCTGCGGAGGTCCATCGCACTGGATGCCCTCCATATCGACGCCAAGCGCAAATTCGCGCACATGGCACCAGCCGTCTGGATGGCCGGCCTGCACGACCTCGTCCCCTCGTTCCACGAGCGCGCCCGCGTTCTTGACGTGGACGTTGCTCAGGTACACGCTCTGGCCAGCCTGCACCAACGTGTTGGCCGGGTCGGGATTGCTGAAGGTGATCTGTGAGTCGACCAGGTTCAGCTGCCCGTAGATGTTGCCCCTGCCGCTCGACTGATTGACGATGACAGGCCCGAGGCCGTCCGTCTCGATGCGGCAACCCACGACATTGACCCCTTGCCACCCTCGGTGCACGAGGGCCGGCCCAGTCTGGCCGATCAGCGTGAACCCGGACATGGTTGGGGTCGGCTGAGTCTGGCTGTAGTCAACACCGATCCGGCCGCCGATGACCGTCACGTTGTGATGGCTGCCCCCGGAACCCGCGCCGCCCTCCAGACCGCTATAGCCATGGGTGGCGTCGATGGTGCAGTTGGTGACCGTCGAGCCCTGCGCCGCCCGATGCCTGATTCCGACAGCTCCGGGATTGCCTTCACCGATCCCGATGTCGAGGTTGATGAACACCTGGTTGAAGCTGGTATTGGGTGCCGGGTCCCGGGCTGGCTTGCGGCCGGAGGCGTGCTGGTAACGCCAGAAGCGAACCACGTACTTGCGCTGAGAGGGATCGCCGTACCCCGGTGAGTTCGGGGCCAGGAAGATGACGGGCCGCTCTGCCCCGCGAGAGGAGCCGACAAGCACGCACGGGCTGAAGCGGTTCGAGGCCGCCATACCCCTCTCCAAGAATCGCTCGTACGTCGCCTTGGGGATCCGGTCGCCCTGCCGGCACCGGATCGTGTCCGAGACTCTGTACGTGCCGGGCGGGAAGTAGACCGCCAATCGGTTGTCGCGCCCGAAGTCAACTGCCTCCTGAATCGCCTGCGTCGAGTCTCTCTCTCCGGTAGCGTCAGCATTGAACGGGGCAGTAGTGACGTCGAGGATGCCGTACTCACGCAAGTCCAGGCCGCGTGCGAGATCCATGAACCCTCGGCGTCCGAGGGGGGCGGGGCCAATGCGCCCCGGGTTCTCTGGAGCGGCGTGCCCCACGAGTACGACACACGCGATGACTGCGAGACCAGCGCCAAACACAACGTCTTTTGGAAGCACCGTGGGATCTACTCCAGTTGGTGTTGGTAGCGTTGCGGAGCTCGATGCTCCGGGGCATGCGCCA
>CAZKUN010000286.1:0-11144 GCA_964555935.1 uncultured Armatimonadia bacterium
GCGACGCCAGCCCCGTCACCGCCGCCGCCGCCCCGGCTACTTCTGCGGCCTTTCGGATGAACGCGCGTCGCTCGATGCCGTCACTCATGGTAGCTCCTATTTGGGCGCTGCCTCGCAATGGGGGTACCGATAGTCGGCGCCATCCTTCGTCGACGCTTGCCTTGTGGACCCGTCCTCCACGAAGTACATGTAGAGATGGGGGCTGGCGTGGTAGACGATTGCGCTCTCGTCCTTCGTCCAGCGCGGGTACGCGAACCAACGCTCTGCGCCTTCCTCATTGGCAAAAGGTCTGGCATTCGTGATTGCGAGCTTCTCCGCGTCGAAGTCGGCGATGTAGAGGGTGCGGCCCGCGTCCTTGTACTCGAACCCGGCCTGATACTCGAAGCAGACCCGCGTTTCGCTCTGAGAGACGCTCACGCGATCCAGAATCCCCCGCTCCGCCAGCTCGCAGTCGATGCGCTCGAAGGTGGGATCGCCGCCGGGATTGGGCGTCATCAGGTAGTAGCCCCGGCCCTCGGTCGGGTGAATGCGCTGGACGAGTATCCGCCCGTCTATCAGGCACGTGTAAGCCCACGTGTGGTAGCGCCTGTCGGTGAGTGCGATCTCCTCGCCGGGCTTGCCCCCCACCTTGCTCGCCATGACGGTGAAGCCGCCGGTCTCGGGGTTCTTCCGGTTCCAGATCGGCGTATTCGTCCCGTCGCGCGTCCAGGTCTGGTTGAAGTCGGTGTGCGTGCCATCGGTCAACGTGTGGAAGCCTGTGCCGTCGACGTTAATGATGCACATCTGAGTGATCCAGTTCGTCACGACCGGATCGTCCTTCAGCCTGCGGAAGAAGACAAGCATGTCGCCCGTCTTGGACCAGGACGGCTTGAAGTCCTGATGCCCGCTCGTAAGCGGCTGGCCCTCGGGCGTGCCGTATTCGTTGATGTGGATCTCGCCGTTCATGAAGTAGGAGCCGCGATACGCGGTGGGCATGACCGTATCAGGCTCTTCGCCGGGCGCCTGGGCCGGCGTTGCGGTTGAGGTCAACAGAATCCCTCCCGCCACAATGATGAATGCCGTGGTTCGAGGCACCATGGTACTCTCCTCTCAAGGACCGCGTTGGTGAGTCGTCCTGGCGCGACCTTTCCGCGCCGGCTCCAGCCGCCAACAGCCCCAGCAGGCCGCCAGAGGGTGCTATGCGGCGGCGGAGCGCCAGGTTCAGATGCGGCGCGCGCGCCACACAGGCTCTGGTCGTCATCCCTCGCTCTCCTCCCGGCCCTCCCATGCAAGAATCACTTCCACGTGGCAACGTTCCACGTGGCAACGCGGAACTCGCCGCGCGAGCTGCCCGGCTCGCAAGGCCGCACATCGTCGAGAATGTCGCGTGCGACGAGTCGGGCCTGGATCTCTAGCGGCCCTCGGGCACTCTTGGCATGAAGAGGGGCGCGTCAAACGCCAGCGGGGGTTTGTAGCCTGAGGGACGCCGACCCCAGCGCGAGCGGGGAGCGGCCTTGTAGAGAACGACATATTCGACGTTGCGCCGGACGCCGATGTTCCGGCAGGCCGCGTGGGATGTGCCGACACACACGTCGAAGTGGTTCTCGCCTTTCACCGCCCCGCCCGTGTCCTCAACCGTGAACGTCTGGTTGATCGGAGGCCCGATCCACACCACGCTGCCCGGACCCCAGTAACTCGGATCGGCCGCGCAGATGCCGGCTCGCGTCCGCGAACCCCAGCGCGTCCCGGACCCTCCGCAGCGCGGGCAGTATGAGGTGATCCGGGCATAGCGTGGTTTTCGATTCAGCGCGATCTCGACAAGCGCTCGCTTCCACCCCGGCTGAGTTGCCGCCGCGGGGCTGTTGAGGTAGTCACGCAAGCGCACCAGCGGGTGCCGCGAAGCGGACCGACCGAAGTGAGGCATGCGATCGGCATCGCCCGCCGAGCCAACCTCGGCAGCCGGCGCGCCAGACGCCACAATTGCCAACAGAGCTATCGTCATCAGAGTTCCATGAAGTACGTGACGCTCGGGACAGCTCGCCCAAACCCCGTCTTCTCGTACGCTGCCCTCGCCGCCGCGTGGCAGTCATCCAGGCCCGTCGTCACCTTCGCGTACTTCAGGCCCATCTCTCGGGCCAGGTCCAGCACGAACCTGTACTGCGCCTGACCCAGGCCTCGCCCCTGGCACTCCGGGTCAATCGCGTTGTTGGCGATCTCGAGGCAGCTCTTCTCGGGGAACGGGGCGAAGGTGATGAAGCCCGCGATTCTTCCGTCAATCTCGGTCACGTAAACCGTGCTGAAATCCCACTCGCAATGTCCCCGGATGTTATCGGCTTTCCGTCTTCGCGCATCACCGATTTCCCGCGCCGCGATGTCTTCACCCATCACCTCGCGACGCTCCGTGAAGATCGGCTCCCACGCGCGCAGGGCGATCTCGATGATCGTGTCCACATCCTCAGGACGAGCCTGTCGGATGGTCGGTTCAGTCATGCAAGTCTCCCAATCCACGCGAGTGCTCACGCGCGTAGGTTCGCGTTCACCGGAACCGCGATGCCGATCGTCCCGTGGCGCAGGCATTCTTGCCTGCGTTCGTTCTTCCGGCTATCAGCTTTCCCGTGCCTGCGGGTCAGGCGACCCGCCGGTTGTCCGTTTGCCCAGGTCCGGCGGGTCAGGAGACCCGCCGGACCTGGGCAAATTGAGGATGCGAAACAACTCTCGCGAGTACTATCCCGGGCAGAAATCGTAGGTCGGTCTCTCCAAGACCACGCTGATCACCGACCAAAACGCGCCGACGGAGTATTCGCCGATGATGATCCCGTACATCAGCGGCAGCAGCTTCTTGTTGAGCTTGTGCCCGCCGTATCTTAGCACCGCGAGCTTCAGGAAGAACGCGATGACCAGACACGTCCAGAAGTAGTCGATGCCAAACAGCATCCCGAGAGCGTAACCGGACGGATGGAACGGCCACCACAGGAATCTCGTCCGCAGCCCGGTCATGACCGCCGTCGCCACGAAGCCAAGCCCCATGAACGCCACGGCCTGGTAGTTCGCGGGGATGTCATTGCCGACGCGGGCGGCGAGCTGGTTCCACTGGCCGTTATTGTGCCAGATCAACGGGCCGGAGCCGTGGATGTAGGTTGCGTGGATCGCCGACCAGAATGCCGAGAGGCCCCCAAGCCCGAACGCGATCGCCATCGCGAGCCCCAGCCGGCGCGGGTCCATCTTCGCCTGCTCGGCGAGGTAGAATCCCTCAAGCTGATGCGGCATCGGCGACGTGCGATAGCCGCGCCCCGTCATCCACCAAAACATCGGGAACATGGTGAGGTTCCGGACGCCGACGCTTCGCGTGCCGGCGATCGTCACGAGGACTTGCCCCGTATTCATGCCGCCGGCCATCTCATGCGCGGGCGGGCCCAGCTCGGCCCGCATCCGCGTGAGCGCCAGGAACAGCATGAAGGTGAACGCGAAGTACGGGATGATGACGGGTAGGGTCATCCCGGCCCTCATGCAGAAGTAGACGATGAACGCCATCCCCACGCCGATGGCGCCAAACGCCCCGCGTTGAGACATGGGGTCGCGAGGATCCACCTCGCCCGACGCCTTGCCCTTGATCGCCGACACAGCGATGTCCCGGAAGTAGCGCCGCCCGGTCCACATGCCATACAGGAAGATCGCGACCCACGCCCCCGTGGACTGCGCGTCGAGGTATGGGAGCAGCGGGAAGTACGATATTGGCGCGGCTCGGGCGGCGACTTGCTGGAACTTGCGGACCAAGAAGAAGAACCACATTGAGAAGCACAGATCCAGCGGCAGCAGGAAGCCGAAGGCGATGATGAACGGGTATAGCGGCAGCCAGATCCGCCCCATCGCATTCCACGGCGTGCCCCAGGGCGCGGTGTTGATGAAGTTCGCCCCGTCGTGACGCACGTCGATGAGCGGGATCGCCGGCCAGAAGACGTGAAGCCCGTTCCAGATGTCAAGCGACGCCCCCGCGATGATGCCGATCCATAGCATCCGCGAGCGGAAGAACGCCGGCGAGCCGCCGTCGCGCGTCATCTCGAGCGGGAGCTGCACGATCGGAAAACCGAGCTTCTCGCGCTCCGTCCACTGCTTCCGGACCAGGATATTCAGCCCCGTCATCACCAGCCCAAGCGCCAGTATGAACGAGCACCACCACAGAACCGGGCCCGTCCAGGCTTTCAGACGCTCGGGCGTGTATAGCGTGTTTCCCCCATCGTAGAAGGCCTCGATGACGCTCGTCTCCGAGACCGTCAGAAACTCGGGCAGGTGCTTGTGAAACAGCGCGTCCCACTTGTTGGCGTCGGTGGCGAAGTACCAGCCGTGGGAGAGATTGGGAATCCCGAGCTGCAGCGTGTCATGCCCAGCCAGCGCCGAGGCGATGGCCAGCATCACGTAGATAGTGACGAACTCGGCCTGCGTCAGCGCGTGTCGCGGAACGAACCGCTTCAATGCCAGATTAATAGCCAGCAGCACGAGCAAGTTGAAGATGACGTTCCACGCGAGGCTGATCGCGGTAGGGTGCCCGGTATGCCAGATCCCCTCGACCATAAGAATCCAATACGAGTTCAATGGAATAAGGATCGCGCCGATGAGGATGGCGCGGAGGGTGACGAGGTTGCGCGGGGCGGGTGTGTCTGGGGCTCCGTCGGTTGAGGTCGTTGTGTCGCTCGCCATTGCCAACTTGGTTCGCGCGGGCGCGCCGGTTTTCCTGCGTGTTGAGAGGCTCGGTCACCTGTGCTATAATCGCTGAGGTATGCGATCCCGCCGGAGCGGAGCCAGCCCAATGCGGTCGCCGGGCATCAGATCGATCCCAGCGCTCGTTCTCCTCGTGACGGTTGCCCACGCCAGCCCGGCGGCCCCGATACGGGTGTCCGCGGCCGGCGTCGAGGTTGCCGCCAACGCGCAGGTCATCGACGGCGTGGTGATCGGCGAACTGGTACCCGTGCTGCGTGGTCTGGGGGCTCAGGCGACCTACATGAAGACCGGCGGCAAGCTGTCAGCCGTCGCGGCTGACGGGCGGAAGATCGAGGCAATCGTCGGGCAAGCCAAATTCACCGTTGACGGCGAGACTCGAGATGCCCTCGCCGCGTTTGCCGCCGAAGGCGACACGATTATCGGGCCAATTACCGACATCGCCGACGCCGCGGGCGCCGCGATCGGCTTCGCTCCCGATGGGACGGAGCTGCGCTTGTCCCACAGGCTCGCGAGCATCGACACGTATGGGGCTGATGAGGCTGCCGTCGTCCATATCAGCATATCCGGGCCCGTTGACGCGCAGCTTCAGCAGCTCGACGATCCACCTCGGGCGTACGCCGATTTCGAGGGCGTGACCTGGCTGGGCGCCAGCGAAACGCTGGAGATGGGTGGCACGGGTGGGCTGGATCGGGTCCGCTGGGCGCTGAATCAAGAGTGGCCGCCGATTGCCCGCATCGTCGTGGGCCTACGACCCGGTGCTATCGCGCAGATGACCCGCGTTGCGAATCGGCTATTCATGCTGACCGTGCGCCCCGGCAAACTGGCGGAGTCGAACGCGAAGCCGCCGTCGCCGACCCGACAGATCGGCCTTGAGGACGCTCACATCATCATCGATCCGGCCGCTGGTGGTCGCGACGCCGGGCTTCGCGGCCCGTCCATCAGCGAGAAATCCGTCACGCTCGACGTAGCCGTCCGCCTGGCCGTGCTGCTCGAGAACGCGGGCGCCAGGGCCACGCTCACGCGGGAGACCGATGTGGCGATGTCGGCCCAGGCCCGCGCGAGAGCCGCCAAGCAAGCGGGCGCAGCCGATATACTCATCCGACTCGGCTGCGGCGCTGGCGACTCCGTGGCCGAGCGAGGCGTGTCGACTCGGTATGGCAACGCCGCGAGCGCGGCCTTCGCGAGAGCGCTCCAGCGAGGCGTCGTGGCGGAACTCGGAGCGACCGATCGGGGCATCCGGGAAGCCGCCGACGTCGCCCTGCCGGGCGTTAGCGTTGAGACCTGCGCCACATGCTCTCTCGGGATGTTGACGTCGCCCGAGGAGGAGCAACTCCTCGCATCACAAGACTACCGGGCGCGCATCGCATCCGGGCTGTTCGATGGCATCGCAGCCTATCTTCGGGGCAACTGACGGACTAGTACTCACGCGCGTAGGTCCGCGTTCGTATTCCGCCGTGACCTTCCCGTGCCGGCGGGTCTCCTGACCCGCCGGTGGTGGGCCTGCGTGAGTCCGGCGGGTCAGGAGACCCGCCGGCACGGTGCGTCAGAGGACCCGAACTAACTCTCGCGAGTACTAGAGGTGGTTTCAGGACCCCAACAACTGGCGACAGGCGAGGACGCCTGTCCTACGAAGACAGACGACAGCGGAGGACGGAAACGGCACCAAGCTGGCGCTTGGCGTCACGAAGGCAACGGCGAGTCGGATCTGGAGATCCGACCTACGGGGATTCTGAAACCGCCTATAGGGACTGACGCAAGCACCAGGAGCCAACAATTGAGCGTAGCTCGCAACCGTCCCATCGGAGTCTTTGACTCCGGCGCGGGCGGACTCACCGTCGTGCGGATGCTGCTGTCACAGCTCCCCAACGAGCGGATCGTATACTTCGGCGACACGGCGTATGTTCCGTATGGGCCGCGTTCGCGGGACGAGATCCGCCGCTTCGCCGTGGACGCCACGCGATTCCTCAGACACCAGGACGCCAAGCTGATCGTGATGGGCTGCAACATGTCGTCGGCGATGGCGCTTGACGTCGCGCGCGAATCGGTAGACTGTCCAGTGCTCGGCACCATCGACGCCGGATCGCGCAGCGCGGTTGAGGTCAGCGCCACCGGACGGATCGGTGTCGCCGCCACTGAGGGGACCGTGAACTCGATGGCCTATGAGCGAGCCATTTCGGCTCTGCGCGACGATGCGGAAGTCTTTGAGCACCCATGCCCGCTCCTCGTGCCCGCCGTTGAGAGTGGGATGTCTGACGGCGCCCTGGAAGACGCCGTTGGCCAGAGCCTGACGCCTCTTCGCGAGCACGCGCCAGATACCGTCATCTTGGGATGCACGCACTACCCGCTCGTCCGCCCGCAGATCCAGGCGTTCATGGGCGAGGGCGTCCAACTCGTGGACCCAGCCGACTCGCTCGCCGCGCAAGCCGGTGAGGTGCTCGCGGCCCAGAGAATGCTCGCCGACGAGGCGCCCGATGCCCGCGTGCAATGCCATGCCAGCGGCCCGGCCGAGAGTCTCATCGCCTGGTCCACCGAGTTCCTGCACATCGACCTGGGCCCCGTCGGACAGATTGATATTCACGAGGGCTAGAGGCGGTCTCAGAGCCCCGACGGCGGGTACGGGCACGCCCCGGGAGGAACATCCACCGTCACCGATACCCGGCACGCCGTGATGACCCTGGCTGTCCTGGGCCGTGAGGAACACTCAACACCATGGTTAGACAGCTTCCAGCCGCCACAGCCCTCCTGTTGGTCGTGACCACCGCGACGGCCGCCCCACAAGATGACGCTGCCACCATGGCCGATCTCCATCAGGCCGTGATAGCGCTCCAGCCGGTCGGCTACTGGCCAGCGGACGAGGGCGAGGGAGACGTACTGCACGACCGTTCCGGCAATGGCAACGACGGCCGGCTGATCAACACGCCGTGGCGCGATGGTCTGCTGGACTTCACCAATGACTTCTTCCAGTGGGCTCAGATATCCCATCGGCCCTCGTACATGTCCAAGGCCTTCACCATCGGCGGATGGGTCTTCAGCCGGAGGGTGCACAAGACATCGAGGATCCTGGTCATCGGGCAGCCGTGGGTGGCGGGCAACTCGGGATTGCGGTGGACCGGCTGGTATAGTGCGCAAGCGGGAGATGGGGCCATCCTGAGGTTCGGCGCGGCGGCGGAGGACCCGGAGCGCGCGCTCGTCGAGGTGGTCAGCGGCACGGAGAAGGACGCCATTGGCTCCTCGGCCGGCGGCGTGTCCATGGCCACCAACGAGTGGCAACACCTCCTCTATGCCTACGACGGGTCGGGCAGCGGGACGCTCTACGCCAACGGACAGATGGCGCTGACGACAGACGATGTCCCATTCACACCCGCGGAGACGCCCCTGATTGTCGGCGGGGATCTTGAGCTGTGGGGTGTCTGGCCCATCGACGGGCGATCCCTTGACGGTTCCGTCCGTGACATCGTGGTGTTCGACCGCGCCCTGACGCTGACCGAGGTCGAGGGCCTCTGCCGTTCGACGAAGCCACAATCCACTCCCGCCGAGCCCCGGCAGGATACGGACGCGGCACGCAAAGCCCTCCCCATTCTGCTCCAGACGGTTCAGGACGATAGTCTCCCGCTTGGGGCGCGCGCAGAGGCCGCTCTGGGCCTCGCTGCGATGGGCGAAGCCGCCGACGCGGCAGCCCCAACGCTCATCGAGCAGTTGGAGTCCATCCTGGAGCGCGACGGCGCCTACTTGCCCCGGGTCGAGGATCTCCTACGTAATGCCCTCATGCGGGCGTTGCTAGACATCGCCCCACAAGACGATCGCGTTCGGCGGGTGCTCGGACAGGCTTTTGCCAAACCCATCTTCGACTCCCTCGACATGACGAAGGCGTACCTGGCCGACGCGCGCGCACTCGTCGAAGCCGAGCGATACATGGACGCGCTCGATACTCTCCGCGCACGCCTCAAGGCCCTCCCCAAGCTCCCCGGGCACCGCTACTGGGGCTTCTCCTGCCCCGATGATGTGCGCGCCGCCCTCCCCCTGGAGGACGAGCACTTCGATGCCTACTTCAGCAAGGGAAGCCCCTTCAGCGACGGGCCGTACACCGCCAAAGACTGCCGCCCGGCGGACTACACGCCGGTGGATGTCCACGACGGCAGTGTCTACATGACCTTCGTGGAGCGGGTCTCGCAAGACGAAGCGGAGAAGCAACACGATGCGACCCTCGCCGGGCTGGCAACTGAGCGTCCCGCCGAAGACGCCAAGTGGTCGCGCGTGAAGATCATCAAGATCGACGCCGAGGGCAACGAACAGGATGTGTGGCTGGAGGGCGAGTGGTTCATCTTCAACGCCACGGATGCGAAGATGGACGGCTGGGCCATCGGGGTGGACCGCGACGGATACGTTCATGTTGTCGGCGGGCAGCACAATGGCCCCGTTCGGGCCAACTACATCCCCGGCAGTTGGGAGAAGATGGGCATCAACATGGAGTACGGCCGGCCGAGGGTCATGTACTGGGTCTCGACAGAGCCGGGCGACATCGGCTCACTTGCCTTCGCGGGGAAACCGAACAACCCCGGCCGCATCCCGTGCGGATGGATGAACTACATGAACTTCGCCCGCAGTCCCGGCGGAGACCTGTTCCTCTACGGGCGAGACCATATCTGGACATGGGGCCTGTACCGCTACGACACGCAGACCCGCCGCTGGGGCGGCTCGGGAGGCTCGACGGCCGCCATGCTCGAGGAGGCCATGGACTCGGCCCCCGAATGGGCTACATCGAGTGGGGCGACCGTCCCGTATTTCGGCCCGGCGTCACACGCCGTCCTGGTTGGCGCCTATCAACCCGGTGCCTACAACTTCAACCGCGACAGTTGGGGGATTCGCTTCGACCCGACCGGCCGGATGCACGTGCAGATGGTCATCTGGGGCGTCGGGGAGGCAGGGCGCATGACCAACGGCCCCGTCTACGCCTACTCCGATGACCTCGGCAAGACCTTCCACCGGGCCGATGGGACAAGGCTCCGACTGCCACTGACTGTCAACCCGATTCCGGAACACCAGGCGGACATGGCGTCCCACTCCACGCGGCAGTGGTTCGACCTCTGGACCTCGCTCATCAGACACGCGGGCTACACCATTCCGTAACGCAACGCGCCGTCCACGACTTGACCAACATCGACTCCCTGTCCGCCCGAGAGACTCCATCCCCGCTGGCACCGTGCACACACTGCCTAGCCCGCCGGCACTCGGCCCGCCGCTAACCCTTCTTCGCGGACGCTTCAAGCCATGTCGCAGAGCCTTCGCCGATGCAGTGCGCAATCGTGTGCTTCGGGATCCCGAAGGGGGGCCTAGTGACAGACCAGCTTCCCTGCAGAGAGGAGGGGCACCGAGTACTGCCTGGTCGGTTGGTCCCGCAATGCGCGAGCCCAGGCACACGTGACGCCTATCGCGTGCAACGGTCACGCACAGAGGTCATGCCCTGCGTGCCGGCCTCGTAGACGCTAACCAGGCCGGTGAATGGCGCGGCTGGAGATGCCATTTTTCATCAAGCAATGGCCTTGTATGTAGCGACCATTCTCCTATCCAACACGGAAATCGAAACCGGTGAGCCGTCGCGGATGGCGCCGATTCACACTCAACGTGTCAACAGATCCGGTTCCGTGACACCGTACGTGTGAATCGACAGTCGCGTTGACCGCCTGCGCCTCCCCCACGCTCACTCCTCCATTTTCCCTCTCGCGCTCTCCGCAATATCGAACCCCGCCAGCTTGTTCCACCCGCCCAGCAGCGCCTTCGTCATTGGGCCCACGTGGCCATCGCCGACCGGGAGGCCGGTGAACGGCGTCGCCGGCATGATGCAGTAGGGCGTGCTGGTGAAGGAGGCCTCGTCGGCCGTGTAGATATCATAAGGCTGCAGCGGGCGGACCTCGACGGAGGATTCGACGGGCTGGAAGCCCCGTCGCTACGCGAGCGTGGGAGTGATGGACGGGCAGGAATGGAAACTTGGGAACTCAAGCGACGAGTTCCCCTGCGAGTTTCCGCGTCGCTACGCGGCGAGTTCGGCGTTCTGACGTGGAAGTGGTGCTTGCCTGGGGAGGGATGCCCATGCCACGGGACGCCATACGGCGAAGACAGGGCGCAATGAATTGCGCCCCTACCGGCGCCATGGGAAGTTGGCGACCCTCACGACGAGCGGCAGACCCCGCCGATCTCGGGTTCCACAGTCGCATGTGCAGGTTTCCGGAGCCGGATGGTGAAGGACCGCGCCGAGCGACAGGCGAGGACGCCTGTCCTACGAAGGCAGACGGCGTCGTGGAAACTCAGACGACGAGTTTCCCTGGAGCTTCGACCTACGAGGGCTTTGAGACCACATCTGGTCCCTGAATGACCGGCAATAACCGAAGGAGTTGCACCATGCTGCGTATAGATGGTCGTTCCAACAGCGACTTGCGTGAACTGAGCCTGAC
>CAZKUN010000287.1:0-1835 GCA_964555935.1 uncultured Armatimonadia bacterium
GCCCATGACGGTTCGGCCCCTGGATGGCGCCAGGGACGCAGAACTGGAGCTGCAGGTGATGCTGACGCGCGGCGAGTCAGTCAAAGGCGATCCCGCCAAGGGCATGAAGGGAAACTGCTTCGAGCGCACGGTGCTTCTCCGCGTGATGGATGACTGACTGTGGGTCGACGGCAATCGAGATTCTGCCATAGACCGAGGATGCCATGATGGACGTTGAACTCGCGCTCCTCGTCGCGTTGATCGGCTTGGGCGCCAGCACGCTGTCGGGGCTTCTGGGCATCGGCGGGGGGATCGTGATGGCCCCCGCGCTCCTCTACCTGCCCCCGCTCCTTGGCGTCGGCGATTTGGATATGAGGGCCGTGGCCGGCCTCACGATCGTTCAGGGCCTGGCCGCCTGCCTGGTTGCCGGCATCCGCCACAACCAGTACGAGTTCGTCTCCAGGAAACTGGTTGGCGTGATGGCGCCGACGATCATGATCGCCGCGTTCGTCGGCGGCTTTCTGTCGAAGCACGTTGCCACGGATGTCCTGCTTGGGCTCTTTGCAGGCCTCGCGCTCATCGCCGCTGCTCTGATGTTCATCCCCAAGAACGAAGACGATGCGCCCGTCTTGGTCGGTGAGACGGCCTTCAGCCCGGCGCTCGCAGTTGCGATTGCGCTGAGCATCGGCTTCCTCGGGGGAATGGTCGGTCAGGGCGGATCGTTCATCCTCATCCCGCTGATGCTCTATGCCCTGAAGGTGCCGACTCGGGTGGCCATAGGAAGCAATCTTGGGATAGTGTTCTTTTCCTCATTGGCCGGGTTCGTGGGCAAGGCTGTCACGGGGCAGATCATGCCGGTCTTGGCCGTCGGTCTGGTCGTTGGCGCGTTTCCAGGGGCATTGGTGGGGAGCTATCTCAGCAAGCGCACCAAGCCCGGCAGGCTCCGACTGGCGTTGGCCGTGGTCATCGGCTTGGCCGCACTGAGGATGTGGGTCGATGTGTTGAGTTGACGAAGAGGGCTTCCGAGACGCGCAGGCTCACGCCCGCATCCCGCAGCAGTCCATAGACGTCGAAAGGGGCGCGATATCTCGCGCCCCTTCGTTGTGTCCCCATGTCTGTAGCGTCGTCTAAACGTCGTAGTGATCGAGCTTCTTCTCGACGGGGAAGCCGACCAGATTCGGCCAGCGCGGAAGGTCGTCCTGGATGGGCTGCGCCGCGCCGGAGACGAGTGGCTTGATGTACTCCATGAACGCATCGCTGACGCCGTTACTCGCATCGTTGATGAACTCGGCCGGAACGACTTTCTCAACGCCCGCGACGCTCATCAGCGCCGTGTCCCCGATCGTGGCCTCGTACGGGTCGCTCGACTTGCGGTCGATGGTGACCATGATGTCGGTCTCGCCGTTGACTGCCTTCAGGACGGCCTGGCGTCCAACCTCATAAGCCTCGTCCAGATCGACCTTCGAGCACGCCCAGCCGAAGCAGCGCTGGAGGTTGCCGAGCTTGTCGTCGCGGGAGCGATCGCAGATGCCCTCTTCCTCGAGAAGGTCGCTGACGGCTCTGCCCACGCCGCCGAGGCGCTTGTGCCCGAAACTGTCGACCTTGCTTGAGGTCGTGGCCATCTCGTCGCCCTCGAGGCTGAAGCCCTCGCTAACGGCAACCACGAGGTAGCCGTACTTGGCGTACGCCTCGGCGCAGTCGGAAAGGAACTGCTCGCGGGTGACCGGCTGCTCTGGGAGGTAGACCAGGTGAGGCGGGCTGGCGTCGTCCACCTTCGCGGCGCCGGCGGCGGCCGTGAGCCAGCCGACGTGGCGGCCCATGCACTCGATGACATGCGGGGTCGCGAAGGCATAGCT
>CAZKUN010000287.1:1845-11071 GCA_964555935.1 uncultured Armatimonadia bacterium
AAACGCGCAAGATGCGGCCACGTAGCGCGCCGCGCTCGCATACCCCGGGCAGTGGTCCGTCACGGCCAGATCGTTATCGATCGTCTTTGGGATGCCGACAACCTGCATCTCCCAGTCGCTCTCCTTCGAGAGTTCGGAGATGTAGTGACAGGCTTCCTGCGTGTCGTTTCCACCGTTGTAGAAAAAGTAGCGGATGTTGTGGGCCTTGAAGACCTCCAACGCGCGCTCGAGTTCAGGGCGCTTCGGCTTCAGTCTGGCCGTGCCGATCGCCGCGGACGGGCAGTTCTTCAGCGCCTCCATAGTATCGGGCGCCTCGCGGAAGAGTTCGGTGAGGTCCTCGTTTAGCAGACCTTTGAGGCCGTATACCGCGCCGTAGAAGTCCTCAATCTCCGGGATGTCCCGGGCCGCCTGAACCGCGCCGACCATGCTCGCGTTTATGACAATCGTCGGGCCGCCGGATTGACCAATACATGCATTTCCATTCAAAGCCATTGATCTAATCAACCTCTCGTCTGGAATTCTCGGGCCCGGTTGGCGCTCCGCAGAGAACGTCGCATCCGGTGCCCTGGATTCTATACGCCATAAAGCGCGGGGGCTTTGGCATCCCCGCGAGCGCTCCACGACGGCGTGTCCGAAGCTGTTGCGAGCCAACATAGTACACCATAATCCGCCGGGCATGAAGTCCATTTCACGGATACGGCAGGTGGCTCGACACGAATGCCTGCCCTGACGACCATGTTCGCACGGGACCGACGGTCCGGACCTGCGCTCCACCCGACCACGACGGGGTCTGGGAGCTGCACAACCTCGCGCTTAACGTCGCCGTCGGAACCACGCAACTCGCCGGCTTCGACGTGCTGTCGTATGAGAGGTCCATCTAGGCATCTGCCCCTTCCTCCCCTCGCCGTCCGGTGCTATAATGCACCCTCACCACGCCGACCATGGCTGCCTGGGTCCGCTCGGGCAGCCGTTTTTTGGTATTTGAGAGGGAGTCTGAGATATGCACAAGATCGCGATCATGCCGTGCGACGGTGTGGGCCCCGAGGTCGTCCGCGAGGGCCTGAAAGTGCTCGACGCCGCCTGCGACAAATACGGCGTCAAGTACGAGCCGGTGAACTACGACATCAGCGGAGAGCGCTACCTGAAGACGGGCGAGATTATTGCCGACAGCGAGCTTGAGGAACTCCGCCAGTTCGATGCCATCTATCTCGGCGCCGTCGGCCACGATGGCGTCAAGCCGGGCATCCTCGAGCACGGGATCCTGCTGCGCATCCGCTTCGAGTTCGACCAGTACGTCAACCTCCGCCCGATCAAGCTCTACCCCGGCGTCGAGACGCCGATCAAGAATAAGGGCCCCGAGGACATCGATTTCATCGTCGTCCGCGAGAACACCGAGTGCCTCTACTGCGGCGTCGGCGGCTCGCTGAAGAAGGGCACGCCCGATGAGGTTGCGACGCAGACTGCCATCTACACCCGCAAGGGCACCGAGCGCATCATCCGCGTGGCGTTTGAACTGGCCCAGAAACGCAACAAGAACAATACGCTGACCCTCGTCGACAAGGCCAACGTGTTGACCCATGGCCACGACCTGTGGCGGCGGACGTTTGAGGAAGTTGGCGCGGACTACGCCGACATCACCCGCGAAACCGCATTCGTCGATGCCGCCTGCATGTGGTTCGTGAAGAACCCCGAGTGGTTCGACGTCATCGTTACCTGCAACATGTTTGGCGACATCATCACCGACCTGGGCGCCATGATCCAGGGCGGAATGGGAGTCGCGGCGAGCGGCAACATCAACCCCGTGGGCGTCAGCATGTTCGAGCCGATCCATGGCAGCGCGCCCAAACACGCCGGCAAGGACGTCATCTGCCCAGTCGCGGCGATCGCCGCCGCCGGCATGATGATGGAGCACCTCGGCGAGACCGAAGTCGCCAACGCGATCGACAAGGCCACCCAGGATGCCCTCGCATCGGGCAAGCTCGGCGACCTGTCGACTTCCAGCGGCGTGGGCACCGTCGCTACCGGCGACCTGATCGCCGGTCTGATCTGATGCGCCTTTGGCGTTTCGCGGGCCGGAAAACGGGCTAGAGCTATAGACGGTGCCGCGGACCGAAGAATTCCTCCGGTCCGCGCGCCGTTTGCCGTGAGAATGCAGCGGAGCGAAAGACCCCATGGATGCTCTGGATCGCGCGGTTGCGGACCTCAAGGCCAAGAACTACGGCAGCGCGATTCGCTCGCTTGAGTTGATCGCCGTCCGCGATCCCGTGAACGCCCGCGCCCACAAGTACCTATTCCGCGCTTACTACGATACCGGCGAGTTGGCCAAGGCGTGCGAGTCGGCGCAACGCTACGGGGCGCTGCGCCCCGACGACGCGGGCGGACACTACAGCACCGGCGTCGTGCTCGCGAAACTCGGGCAGAAGGACGCGTCAGAGCGCGCGTTCCGGGGGGCTCTTGCGGCGGATCCCGGCCACGCGAAGGCGAGACGCGCCCTGCATGGGCTGGAGGCTCAGCCGACGCCGGAGCCGACCATACCGGATGCCGCTGCCTCGCGCGCCCACCAGGAAGCGACGCCCTGGCCGGCACGGATTGCGGCCGGACTGACCGTGGTGGCGTCGCTGGCGATCATCGCCTGGTTGTTCCTTCCGGGCGGGCCGGCAAACCCCGGCAAGCCCGATGTCGCCCCCGAGCCGGAACAATACGCCGTCGTCACGCCACCTCCCATTCAGCAAACCGCGCCGGACCCGATGCCGCTGCGGACGCCCCAACCCGCTCCCCAGCCTCAGGTCCAGCCACAGCCACAGCCCGAGCGTCAGATCCCCCAACCCGAGCCGCAGCCGCGGAGGCCCGCGCCGCAGGTCACGCAGCCCCCGGCCCAACCCAGTCCGGAGCAGCAACAGGCCATCCGCGACATGCAACAGCAACTCCAGCAGCTCTTCGCGGCATACCAGCAACAGCAGCAGGATCTCCAAGCCGCCAACCAGCGCGCTCAATCCGCGCAGCGAGCGGCCGATCAGGCGGCCGACCAGGCGGCGGCGCAGGCCGCAACTCAGGCCGCCGCTGAGGCTGCCAGAGCGCAGCAACAGGCCCAGGCCGTGCAGACGCCCGCGCCCCACCAACCTCAGCCAGGGCTTCAGCAACCCACGCCTCAGGACTTCGAGGCCGCCGCGCAGACGCCGCCGACCGCGATGCCGCCGCTGCTGACGGCGGACCAGGCGCGGCAGGTTGTCGAAGACATGGACGCCATCGACACGGCGAAGACTCGCGAGGCAATGTGGTATTCGCTCGACTCGCTACGGGCCCCGTATCTGCAGAGCACGGATGTCTGGGGCTTCGTGAAGGGCAGCCTGCCGATGATGCTGGCGTCTTCGGGCACGAGTCTTGGCACGTATGAGATCGTGAACATCATTCAGCCGTCCAACACGGGCGGTCAGGCCGCTGACATACTGGAGCAGTACACGTATGACCTGCAGAGCGTCCTGCCGGCAAGCGTGAAACTCGAGATCGCCCGGACGCTGGCGAACTCGCAGACGCCGCTGGACGCGTGGCATGGCGTGGACCAACTGCTGCGCTCGACCGGCGTGTCCACATCCGTCGACTCCGCCGCGTACCTGGAACGCGCGCTCATTGCGGCTCAACAGACGCAGATGCAGCGTTACCGCCAATCGCGGTAGATTCTCACTCTGAAACCAACGGGCCTATGGAACAACTCGACAGAGCCATCAGCGAGTTCAAAGAGCAGAACTACGGCAGCGCGATTCGGTCGCTGGAGCTGATCACCGCGCGCGATCCGGAGACGGCCGATGCGTGGAAGTACCTCGCGCGCGCCTACCACGCGACCGGCAGGGCCGAGCAATCCGCCGAGGCAGCCCAGAGATACGCGACGCTGCGTCCCGATGACCCCGCCGGGCACTACAACGCCGGCGTCGTGCTGGCGCAGTTAGGCCGTGGGGCGGAGGCTCAGCAATCGTTGCAGGCGGCATTGCAGGTCGATCCCACCCACGCCAAGGCGCGCCGCGCGCTCCACAAGCTGACTGAGCAATCCGAGCCGGCGGCCCCAGCGGCACGTCCGGCTGCGTCCGGACCGGGCCCTCGCCGCGCCAGCGACAAGGACGCGCGCGGGCCGGTGCCTCTCCCGGCCAAGATCGCCGCGGGCATGACGGTTGTGGCATCGCTGGCGATCATCGCCTGGCTGTTCCTGCCCGGCGGGCCGGCGAACCCAGGCCCCAGCACGGCGGATCCTCAGGACACTCCTGAGGGCATCTCCACGCCGCCGCCGCAGACGCCGTCGGCGACCACGCCGGACACGACTCGCCAGCCCGAGGTCGTCACAACGCCTCAGGTTCAGCCGGACCCCGCCGTTCAAACCCCCGCGACGGCTCCCGTGCCCGAGCCGGACCCCGTAACTCCGATGCCCGAGAGCCCGCAACCATCGACGCTTCAGCCGGGCACGACGACCGGACCCGAGGCCCTCTTTACGCCCCAGCAGGCGGAGCAGGTGGCCCAGGCCATCAACCAGGCGCACCAGCAGGAAGTCGCCGCCGCCGGCGGGTCGATCGGCGCGATCGCGCAGATGATTCGCAACCTCGACGAAGAGACCTGGCGCGAGGGCGGGCGTGACATATTGGTGCTGCAGGCCACCACGATGCTGGGTACGAGTTCGTCCGCGGGCACGCTGCAGGCTCTCAGTCTGATCTCGACCGCCGAGACCCCGTCGATCGCTGCTGACCGGCTTGAGGCCTACGCCAGAACCCTTCCGCCGTCACTCTCGCCGCAGCAGTTGCTCGCGATCCAGCAGGTCCTGACCAGGCCGGGCATCACGCCCGAACAAGGCTACTATGGCATCAAGGGCTACTTCGAGCAGTGGGGCATCGGTCTCCTGGACGGACCGGACCGCACGCTGCGCCAGTACCTCAACATGCCGCCGCCCCCCGCGTCGAGCATCATGCCGTAGGCCACCAACCAGTAATCCACCCCCCGTAGCTTAATTCCGGACAATGAAGGTGAGAATGTAGGGCGTCGGCGAAGGACGACTATCACTTCGCCAAGTGTGGTCGGTTCATGGCCAGCCGCTGACCTGTGCTTCCTTGTTGCTCGGCAGTTTCTTGAGATCCGCTTGAGATCCGACTTGGAGCCCGCTCCCCGTCAGACATTCCGGACAATGCAGGTGAGAATGTAGGGTGTTGGCGAATAAGACTTATTACTGGGCGTGGACGAAGGTGGTTCTGGGTAACGCGGTGAATCATCTGAACGTTCATGTAGTCACTGTCGGTGGGTGGCGTCTGGGGGCGCGACCCAACGCAGAGGGATTCCAGCATGGCGATTGGTCAATCCAACACGGTCAGCCCGAACGCACAGTTCGAGGACCTGGCCGTGCAATATCTCACCGACCTCCTCGGAAGCGCGTTGCGAATGACGCGCAACTGGGAGGATGCCCAGGACCTGACCCAAGATACGCTTGTCAGGGCGTACCGTGGCTTCAGGAGCTTCCAGCCGGGGACTAACTTCAAGGCGTGGGTGTTTCGAATCATGGTCAACACCTACATCAACGGTCAGCGAAAGTCCGCGCGCCGGCCCCGAACGGTCTCATGGGAAGATGTCCCAGGCGAGAGCGAGACCGGCGGATTCGACCCCCTTGGTGACGGCAGCCAACCGGAGGGCGCCACGATGGCGCAGCTCCCGGCGGAGGAACTCCAGGGCGCGCTCAACGAGTTGCCCGATGAGTTCCGGATTCCCGTACTACTGTGCGATGTCGAAGATCTCTCATACAAAGATATAGCCGTGATCTTGAAGATCCCTCTCGGCACTGTTAGATCCCGTATCTTCCGCGGGCGGCAGCGGCTTCGCGACGCGCTGACCCAGTCCAGGGCGGTAGCGGGAGCCTAGACACGCGCCATCGGGATTGAGGCCTGCGATAGGCCATGGGACTAGCGTGAATTCGAACCACTTGACCGAGACGCACGGTCAGCCTGAACACCCCGCTTACTTGGGGCAGCACATCGTCAGTATCTCCGATGACCCGGCCGCTCAGTCGCGGTTGGTCACCTCCGCGTTCTGCTCAGCCCTGGATGATGATGGCTACTGCGTCTTCATCGCGGATCGCACGACCCCCGATGCGTTTCACCGGTCCCTCGCCGGCACGGGCTGCGACGTCGAGCGGGCGGCTCGCGACGGGCGGCTCACCGTGCTCGATGCCGCGGAGACATACAAGAAATCCGGCACGTTTGAGCCCGAGCGCATGCTGGGCTTGCTTGTCGATGGCGCCGCGTCCGCCAAGCGCATGGGGGCGCGGGCGCTGGTGGTGTCGGGCGAGCTGACGTGGATCGGCCAGCCCGTGGCCGGCTCTGATCGAGTCCTCGAGTACGAGTATCTCATCAATGAAGTCGACGAGCTGATGGAGTGCGGCATCATCTGCGTTTACGACGCCGCGACGCTGCCACGCGCGGTGGCGGGCGATCTGGCTGCTGTCCACCCGTACACGCATAGCACGGGCGACGTGACGCCGAACGAAGGGTTCACGGCCAATCGCGACGTCGCGGCGGCTGTCAGGTTAGCTGATGAACTCCAGCCGCGTGTCGACGACATCTCCTGCGACCACCTCGCCGTAATCATCTCCGCACATGTGGACGGCGAGCTTCCCGCCGCGCAGGCAGGGCAGGTCGAGCGCCACATGGCGACGTGTGGCGCGTGCGCGAAGGCGGCTCGGGGCTTCAGTGACATCAAGGCGGCGCTGGGTGCCCTGCAGCCCCCCGCTGCCGCCCCGGCTGGCTTCATCGACGCGCTTCGCTTGCGCTTGGATGCAGAGGCCTGACCCCAGTCGCCACCAATGCGTGGCGACTCAACATTTGGTCCGCCCGGGTTGGCGGAGAGGTTGACCCGTCGGGTGGGGCGAACAGGCGAGCATCTGGTTGGGGGCGGCCACTGAGGCCAGCCTCTGGACCTGAGCAGAGCTGAAAGGGAGGACGACGCGATGGAGGGCAAGAACGTATCGCCCGCCGTAGCCGTGATCGTGATCCTGATAGTTATCGTCATCGTGCTGGCCATCGGGTGGGCGACCATGCTGAACAAGGCACCGGACGTCGATGAAGAGGGCGACATAGGAGTCGCCCCGGAGTTACCCGGTGAGGTGCCTGAACTCGCAGAGCCACCTGTCGAGGAAGCAACCGACGAGGATGATGGGCCGATGGATGGGGCAGACGTCGAGGCCGCTGCCGCGGCTGCAGCCGCGGCCAGTAGCGGGGAAGAGTCCGACGAGCCGGTCGAAACTGAAGGCGAAACCACCGAGTAGCCCGGGGTTGCCGCAAGGGCCTGTGGTGGTGAAGTAGACGCGATGTCCCCCGGTGCCTCCGAGCGCCGGGGGACATCGCGGTTCTGTGGACACGGGAGCCTAAGTCAACCCACGACGTTTTTCGAGCGTGACGACGTTCCCCGATGTGTTATACTGCAGCGCATCCATGATGTGGAGCATGACCATCACCCCGCGTCCCGCGACGGCGTCGGCCGGGATCTGTCGGCTCCGGGCGCGGTCGACGGCCGCCCGCCAGTCGAACCCGGGGCCCTCATCGGCGACCTCGATGCGGATCGAGTCCTGAGAGATGCGCGCGGTAATCGTGACGTGCTTGTCGGGATCGAGTCTGTTGCCGTGCACCATCGCGTTGACCGCGGCCTCGTGTGTCGCCAGGACCACGTCGTGGCTGGCGCTGTCGGCGATTCCTGCTTCCTCAAGCAGGCGCCGCAATTCCGCACGTAGCGCGGATAGCTGGTCGGTTGAGCTGCGCAGCGCGATGTGCTTGTCTCTGGGCCGTTGGCGCGGATGATCGTTCATGGCTAGCTTCGAGGCGCGATCGCGGGGTCCGAAACCGCTCGGGCCTCTGCGAGTGGGCATCATCGCCGGTTACGCGCCCCTCTTTCGACGCCCGGCGAGTTCGTTCCTGCGGCGCGAGCCGCGTGGATATCTTTGGAGGACCAATGGACCGTAACACGCGCCGCCAGGCGCCTGGATCCGAGTCGAGTCCGGCCTTGGGGGATCAGTCATCGCGATCCGTCAACATGTTCGCGACAACGTGCCCCGGACTCGAGCGCATCCTCGCCAATGAGGTCGTTGAGCATCTTGGCGCGCAGGAGATCGAGACCGAGAAGGGCTTGCTGCTGTTCCCCGCGTCGCGAGCCGAGCAGGGCCCGCAACCGATCCTGGCATGCGAGCGTCTGGCGATTCTCGTTCGGGAGGCCGGTGGTCAGTTTACCGGGCCTCGTGGCATGGCAGATGTTCGCGGCAAGCTCTCACGCACGGAGTTCGACCACTCCATCGCGGCGTTGGCGAAGTTTGGCATCGCCGGCGCCAAGACGTTCTCGCTGACCGCCGACGTCGCCAAAGCGTGCGGCTTTGCATTCTACGACGTCAAGCGCGAGGGCGTCCCGATCATCGAGCGGCGCCTCGGTCTCGAGGCAGTTGAGCGTGGCGGCGACATCACCATCCACGTGCAGTGCGGCGTCGACGCTCTCCGCATCGGGATATGCGTGCCGCTACTCGCGTTGCCCGGGCCAACTAAGGGTTCCCCTCGTTCGCTAGTCGGCGCGATGCTGCACCTTGCGGAACCCCGCCCACGGGTGGCCGTGTGCGATCCGGACTGTGGCGCCGGCGAGATGCTCGTCGCGTGGGATTCGTTGGCGGCGGGCGGCAAGCGGATCGGGCTGACGATGGCCAGCGCCCGCAGCCTGACCCGAGAGCCGTGGCTGGCGCGTGGCAGTTCGCGAGCCTGGCCGATTCGCGATGGGCGTCTCTCGCGGGTTGTTTCGCTATTGCCAAGAGTCGCTCGCGCGTCAGAGCTGGCCCGGTTGCTCGACGAGTCGGCGCGCTGCCTGGCCGCCGGCGGGCGGGCCGTTCTTGCCGTGCCCGAAGGTGAGGAGATCAGCGACGTCATCACTTCCCAGCCTCGACTGGTCCTTGACTCGGCGACTCGCGTCTACACGGGCGATGGGATGCGGACGGTGGCAGTCCTGACACGGGCTGCTTCCCACCGGGCGCACCGGACGCCGGTCACCGCGGGTGATCGCGCTCGCGCGACCTCGCACATGGGAGGCGTCGCAGCAGAGAAGCGCAAAAACGCCCGCCCACGTCGGCCCAGAGATGGCGCGCCCAGCGGAGACCGTCGACCTGGCGGAGATCGTCGTCCCGGCGGAGACCGTCGCCCTGGTGGCGACCGTCGCCCTGGTGGCGACCGTCGCC
>CAZKUN010000288.1:0-10978 GCA_964555935.1 uncultured Armatimonadia bacterium
CATCGCCCGCCCTTGCGCTGCGCGCCAATCGAGCGCGCTCGCCGGCGGAACCGTGCCCGAGAAATACGTCACGCTCCACCGGTCGGACACGGACACGCTCAGCCCCAGCGAAAACTACACCTACGATTTCGGCGAGTACAAGTGGTGGGTCCGCGATTCCTGGGAGTTGCTGCTCGCCCACGACGCCGATGGCACTGTGTCCGTTGGCTCCTTGGACGCGTTGCAGGACGCCTTCCGCGCCGGCAAGAGCCTCAAGGTCGGCGTCACGGACCTCTGCGCCGACCTGGCGGGCTCGCCCGTCGCTCACGAGGTCTTCGTCGAACTCGGTCCGATCTACAACCATCACGATCAGGGGTTCTTAGGGGGTGAGTCTCTGCCGCTGGTCCGCGTCGCGCCGGGCGTCCCGATGCGTTACGGCTCCGGCAACTGGAACTTCGGCTGGATTCTGCCGCGCACGGACGGCGTCGCTCACCATCTCATCATCGATCCCTGCACTCGCGACTTCACCCGCACGTCGGCCCGCTGCCCAATGCGCTGGTTCGCAAGCTGACGCCTACACCTCGTCCAACCCCATCCGCTCCTCGCCGAATATGCGCTCATCCATCGTCTTCAGGTCAGCCGCCACCTTCGGCGCGAAATCCATCTGGGCGAGGATGTGAGCGTCGACGTCTACGCCTGGGGCAATCTCGGTCAGCGTGATCTCCCCATCCCGCAACTCAAACACCGCCCGCTCGGTAACATACAGGATCTGCTGCTGTAGTTCCGTGGCGTAGGCGCCCGAGAACGTGAGGTGCTCCACCGCCTCGATGAACTTCCGGTGCTTGCCTTCCCGCACGATGCTGATCGCCCCGTCGCGCGCCTCGACCTCCAAGCCACCCGTCGTGAACGTGCCGCAGAAGACGACCTTGCGCGCCGTCTGCGTGATGTTGATGAAGCCCCCGCAGCCCGCGATCCGCGAGCCGAACTTGCTGACGTTGACGTTCCCCCGCGCGTCCGCCTGTGCCATGCCCAAGAACGCCAGGTCCAGACCACCACCATCGTAGAAATCAAACTGCGCCGGCTGATCGATGATCGCTTCGGGATTGCTCGAGGCCCCGAACGAGAGCCCTCCGGCAGGCACACCGCCGATCGGACCGGACTCGACCGTCTGCGTCATCCGCTGGCCGATGCCCTCCTCATTCGCCACCGACGCCACGCCCTCCGGCATGCCGATGCCCAGGTTCACCACCGCACCGTCGGTCAGTTCAAGCGCCGCGCGCCGACACGCGATCTTCCTCTCGTCCAGCGGCATCGCGGGGATGTCGGCCAACGCCACGCGCTCGCTACCACAGTAGGCGGGGTTAAACTGCTCGCCGAAGGTCTGCGGGTGCTCCACGGGATCGGCCACTACGATTGCGTCCACGAGTATGCCTGGAACGATCACGTGCTGCGGGTGCAAGCTCCCGGCCTCGGCCATCCGCTCGACCTGCGCCAGGACCACGCCGCCGGAGTTGCGCGCTGCCTGGGCGATCGCCAACATCTCGCCAAACAGCACCTCATGCTCCATCGTGATGTTCCCGCGCTCGTCCGCCGTCGTGCCTCTGATGAGCCCCACGTGGATCGGGAATGACGGGTATAGCAGCCACTCGCGCCCGCGCAGGTTCACGACCTCTACAAGCTCCTCCGTCGTCGCGTCATTCATCTTCCCGCCGTCAAGTCGGGGGTCCACGTACGTGTGCATCCCGATATGCGTCACCACGCCCGGCTTGCCCCCAGCGATGGCGCGGAACAGGTGGGCGATCACTCCCTGCGGCCAATTGTAGCCCTCGACCTTGCCCTCAACCGCCAGCGCGCCCAGGCCGGGACACAGCCCCCAATGCCCCCCGATAATGCGCTTGAGCAAGCCTTCGCGCGCCAGGTGGTTGATGCCCCTCCCCTTCCCATCGCCTTGCCCCGCCGCGAATACGACCGTCAGGTCGCGCGGCCCGTTACCCGCCACGAATCGGCGCTCTATGGCCGACGTCAACGCCTCCGGGTGGCCCGCACCCACGCAGCCGCCGATCGCCACGGCACCTCCATCAGGCACCATCGCCGCTGCTTCGTCCGCCGTCATGACCTTCGCCGACATGGCCCCTCCAAATAGGTCGGGTTACATGTAGAACCCGCCATTTAAGTTCAGCACGTGCCCCGTCACGTACCTCGCCTCGTCTGATCCCAGGAACAGCGCCGCATTCGCGATATCCTCCGGCAGGCCCATACACCCAACAGGGATCTGGCTCAACACTTCCTCGAGCGCCTCTTCGGGCATTCCTCGCGTCATTGGCGTGTCGATGAAGCCCGGCGCGATGGCGTTCGCCGTAATCCCCCTCCTCGCCACCTCGCGCGCCAGCGATTTCGTGAAACCGATCAGCCCCGCCTTGCTGGCGCCATATCCCGTCAGTCCGATCTTGCCCATCTGCCCGACCACCGACGCGATGGAGATGATCCTCCCGCTTCGCCGCTCGCGCATGTGCTCAATCAGTGCTCGCGTGACGTTGTACGCTCCGGTGAGGTTGACCGAAAGCTGCGCATCCCAGCCTGGCTTCTCGAGATTCTTCAGCGTCCCATCGACGGCGATGCCCGCGTTGTTGACCAGAATATCGATCTTCCAGAGAGCGTCGATCACGCTCCCGACCATCCGGGTCACCGCAACGGGGTCGGTCACATCCGCCTCCAAACACGCCGACCTCCGCCCAAGTCGCGCGATTTTCTTCGCCACCCGCGCTGCGTCCACGACGTTCTCGCCGTCCGCGTCGGGCACGTAGTTGACCGCAACATCGCACCCCTCCTCGGCAAACCGCAGCGCGATCGCCTCACCGATCCCGCGCGAACCTCCCGTGACCAGGGCAACCTTGCCCTCCAGCCGGCCTTCGCCCATCACTGACCTCCCGTATAATCCCGCTACTTCCCGTACTCGTAGAATCCCTCGCCGCTCTTCCTCCCTAGCTTCCCCTCATCAACCATCCGCGCCAATACCTCCGGCGGCGCAAACCGCGCGTCAGCCGTCTCCGTGTATATCGATTGCATCACGGCCAGCATCACATCCAGTCCCACCAGGTCCGCGCTCTTCAGCGGGCCCATCTTGTGCGCGAGGCCCATCTCCATCGCCCCGTCCACGGCTTCCGCCGACGCTCCCGCGTCCCACGTGTCGATCGCCGCCGCCACGAGGGCTGCGAACGCGCGATTCACGATGAATCCGGGAATATCCGGCGCGATGATCGGCGTCTTCCCCAGCCGCTCGCACAGCCTCACCGCCGCGTCGGCCACGGTCTCCTCCGTCTGCTCTCCGCGGATGACCTCCACCGGCTTCATCGCCGGCACGGGGTTGAAGAAGTGGATCCCGACGAGCCGTTCCGGACGTTTGCAGAACTTCGCCAGCTTCGAGATCTGAATCGTCGACGTGTTCGTCGCGATCGGACACGCAGTTGCCTCTGACACGCGCCGCAACACGGTCGCCTTGATCTCGATGTCCTCCGGCACGGCCTCGATCACCCAGCCCGGCTCCGTCGCGTCGTCCACGCGCCATTCGATCAGCCGGCGGACGTCGTCCGCGCCGGCCTCGTCGATCTTCCCCCGCTCGATCCCCCCCTGCAGCGATGCATCGAGCCGCGCGCGCCCGCCCTCCAGCGCCGCCTCATCCACATCCGTGACGTGTACGCGAATGCCGGCTTGCGCCGCGACTTGCGCGATGCCACTCCCCATCGTCCCCGCGCCGATGACGTTTAGCGTGTTGACCTCCACAGCTACCCCTCCCGCTCGATCGCCATCGCCATCCCCATGCCGCCACCCACGCATAGCGTCGCGAGGCCGAGCCTCAGGTCGCGCTTCTCCAGTTCATGCAGCAACGTCACCACGATCCGCGCGCCGCTCGCCCCCAGCGGGTGCCCCAGCGCCACGGCGCCGCCATTCACGTTGACCTTCTCCTCGTCCAGCCCCAACTGGCGCGTGACCGCGAGCGCCTGCACTGCGAAGGCCTCGTTCAGTTCCACGAGGTCGAAGTCCGTCGGCGCGATCCCCATCTTCTCGCATAGCTTCCTCACCGCGTCGACCGGCCCAACAGCCATCATCTCCGGCGCAAGCCCCGTCACTGCCGACCGGACAACAGTCGCCCGAGGCGTCCAGCCCATTTCCCGCGCGTAGTCCTCATCCACGACCAGCGCCGCCGCCGCGCCGTCGTTAATGCCCGATGCGTTCCCCGCCGTCACGACGCCATCCGGCTTGAACGCGGTCCGCAACGCGGCGAGCGCGTCCGCCGACGTGTCTCGCGGGTGTTCGTCCGCCGCTAGCGGCTCCGCCTTCTTTCGCTCAACCGGCACGATCTCATCATCGAACCGCCCCGCATCGATTGCCGCGCGCGCCCGCTGCTGGCTCCTCAACGCCCATGCGTCGGCTTCCTTTCGGGTGAGGCCCATGCGGGTCGCAATCTCCTCCGCCATCATCCCCATGCCTACTTGCGTCACAGGGCACGACACGCCCTCATTCATGATCCCGTCGACGAGGGTCGAGTCGCCAAGCTTGTTGCCCCACCGCGTATCGACCGCGTAGAATGGCACGTTGCTCATGCTCTCGGTGCCACCGGCGATGTAGGCGCTGCCCTCGCCCAGCATGATCGCCTGGCGCGCCGCCTCAATCGCCCGCAGACCGGACGCGCATGCCTGGTTGATCGTGTAGGCGGGCACCGTCTCGGGCAATCCAGCCCCCATCGACGCCTTCCGGGCGACATTCGCGCCCGTCCCGGCTTGCAGCACCTGTCCGAGAATCACTTCGTCGACGGCGGTCACGCCGGATCTCGCCGCCAACGCCCGGATCACGCGCGCGCCGAGGTCTCCCGCGGAATGCTCCAGCAATCCCCCGCCAAACCGCCCGATCGGCGTCCTGACCGCATCCACGATCACTGCCTTCGCCATCTTACCCTCCATAGGCCGTCTTGGACCGCGAGCTTCCAGCGCTCACTCAGTAGTCGCCCCACTTCCCCACCCTCTCAGCCATCGCCTTCCACCGCGTTGTCTGAAGGCCTCCCGCCGCCTCACGCTCAATCACCATCCAAGCGCCGCACAAAGGGGATCTACAATGCCCAAGCCCGCTCTGCTCCTGCTCCTCGTCTTTCTCACTTCGCCGGCTCTCGCCCAGACCGACTGGCTTGAGTTGTCCCACGACCTATCGATGGAGCTGGAGACACCTCACACCGACTGGGGCCAGCCCTACGCGGGCGGGGCGACGCGCGTGCTCTTCTTCACCACCCAGCGCAGCAACGGCATGGCCACTCGCGCGCGCGAGATCATCGAACTCATGCAGCGCTTCGACGTGCAGGCCGACGCTGTCTATCACCACAACGTAATCGACAGCAGCACCCAGGAATGGGTCGGAGATTCCCTCGGCGAGGAGCGCGCGCTCAGGCTATTGGCGACTCCCTACGACGTCTACCTCTTCCAGTACATGACGCCAGCCGATCTCTCGACGGAAGCTCAGTACACGCTGCTCGACGCGGTCACCAAGGGCGCCGGCCTCGTCCTCGTCGGCTCTAACGACGACCGCGTGCTGAAGCCCGAACGCCAGATCACGGATCTTCCCCCGTTCCTCGCCACCGGTCCCGTCGGCGAGGCCTTCGACATCATCGACGGTCGCGGCATCCGCCTCCCCGCCCGGCCGAGCCTCGGGTATGATCCCGGCTGGGAAGTCACCTACGACCACTGGCAAGAGCGGCTCGGCCGCGCCGTGCTCTGGGCGGCGGGCAAGGAACCGGAGATGCAGCTCGCGATAGAGGCTCCACCAGAGACGCCTCGCGCCGATCTCCCATGCGGCGTCGCGACCATTGCCTGGTCCAACGCGCCCGCTGGGGTCTCGCTGGAGACGACCCTCCGCCGTGCCGATGGCAAGAGCATCCAACTCGCTCCCACCGAGATCGCCCAAGCCGAGGGCGAGCAGTTCATCGAGGCGCCGCCCCTTCGCGCCGGCGTTTACCACATCGACATCCGCGCTCTTGACGACGGCAAGGTCGCCGCGTGGGCGACAGCGCCATTCACTGTCGGCGCTGCTGAGTCCGTTGAGGAGATCGTCCTCAACCAGGAATGGGCCGAGGTCGGCGATACGATCAGCGGCACGGTCACGCTCACCGGCGACGCCGCGTCAGAGGAATCGCTGCGCATCCAGGCCATCGACCGACGCGGCCGCGTTGTCGCTCAGCAGACCGGTTCCGCGTCCTTCGAGTTCACCGCCGAGGCCTGGTCGCCGATGCTGCTCCGCATCGAGGCCACCCTCATGGACGGCGACAACGAAGTCGCCGGAAACCATGCATTCGCCCGCGTCACCCGGCGCAATCGCGACCGCTTCAACTTCCTCATGTGGGACTACTCACCCGACACGCTCGGCCCGTATGCCCAGGCATCCATGGCCGACCTCGGAGTCTCGCTCACCCTCCAGGGCGGGCACCCGTCGCGTCTACATTCGGCCTACGAGACCGCTTGGGTGCCGTACACCACGCGCATCATGAACCCCCGCGACGACAACGGGGTCATGCAGCCCGCCTGCTGGAACGATGAGGAGGCCATCCAGGCCCACGTCGATGGGATCGTCTCCGACCGCGTCCCCGACCGGGGTCACGGCGCTTTTGTCTACTCGCTCGGCGACGAGACGGTCACTCGTGGCTCCTGCCTCCACCCGGCCTGTCTCGCGGCCTATCAGGACTACCTGGAGGTGGAGTACGGGACGATTGAGGCGCTGAACGAGTCTTGGGCCACCGACTTTGCGGACTTCGAGGCGATCGTCCTCACCGATCCCGCCGATAACGATGAGAACTCGGCCCTCCGCGCCAATAACTACCCCCGCTGGTACGACCGGCAGGCCTACCAGTGCTACAACTTTGTCCAGCTCTGCAAGCGCTTCGGCGACGCCTTCAGGGAAATCGACCCGCAGGCGCGCACGGGCTTTGAGGGCGCCGGGCGCTTCGGCGCGGGCGACGACATCGATCTCATCGTTCGCACCAACGGCTTCTGGTCGCCCTACCCCGGCACGGCCGATGAGGTGATTCGCTCCATCGCCGACCGCGACTTCCCCCGCTCGAATTGGATGGGTTACACGAAGGACGCCAATTCGCTCTTGAGCCGCTACTGGCGCATGATTACGCGGGGCAATGACTCGGTCTGGTGGTGGCGCTGGGATGGTCTCGGCCGGTTCCACGGCTTCCTCGCGCCCCACCTCGGCCCATGGCCCGCCACACAGGACCTCGTCGACGACACGAAGGTCGTCCGCGACGGTCTCGGCACGCTGCTCACGCACTCGGAAATGCTCGACGACGGCATCGCCGTTCTCTACTCGATGCCCTCCGCCTACGCCTGCAAGGTCGAGCACGGCACGACCTACGGTAACTTCGAGAGCGCCCACACGGCGTGGTCCAAGACGCTCCGCGAACTCGGCCTGCAGTACCGATATGTCACCGACCGCATGTTGCGCCTGGGCGAGTTCCCCGAGCCTGACATCAAGCTCCTGATCCTCCCACGCGCGGAAGCCATCGGCCCGGTTGAGGCCCAGGTCATCCGCGACTTCGTCGAAGGCGGCGGATCGGTCATCGCCGACGTGAGGCCCGGCATCTACGACGGCCACTGCAAGCCGCTGGAGAAGGGCTGTCTCGACGATCTATTCGGCGTCACCCGCGGCCCGCAGGCCGAGTCGGCCAAGCACGCCGGCGACGGGCTGGAGGGTCTGCTACTCGATCCATCCGTGCAGCTCGCGGGCGGCGAGGCAACTCAGGAACTGGCGGGCGCGCCGTCGGGCATCAGCCACGCTGTCGGCAAAGGCCAAGCCATCCTGCTCAACTACGCCGCCGCGAGTTGCCCCGACCTCGGCGCCGAGGACACCCCCGAACTCGTGGCCCAGTCCGTGCTGGAACTCTACAAATCCGCGGGCGTCGAGCCCACCGTCTCAGTGCAAAACCGCGACGGTACTCGTCTTCGCAACACGGAGACCATCCGCTGGCGCAATGGCAACGCAGAGATCCTGGCGCTCTTCAACGAGGGCATGGGCATCGGCTGGCTCGATGAATCCGAGGGCGAGAGCGCCGTCAAGGCCCGCGTCACGCTTCCCGCGGCCAGGCACGTTTACGATCTCCGCAACCACACCTACCTCGGTCGCCAAGAGTCCTTCGAGGCCGAGGTCATCCCCAGCCGCGCGACCTTCTTCGCGTTGCTCCCGGATGAGGCGCCGCCGATCCGCCTGTCACTCGCCGAGCGCGCCACGCCTGGCGACGTCGTCACCGCCAAACTCAGCGTGCCAGGCCTCGCCGGGCTCCATGCCGTCCGCATCGAGGCCACTGCGCCCGACGGCTCGTCGGCCGATTGGCTTGACAAGGTCCTCCTCGTCAGTCGCGAGGGCGCCGAAGTGGCCCTGCCCATCGCCCTCAACGATCCACCCGGCGAATGGACGATTGACGCCATCGATCTCTACACTGAGGAAGCCACAACCGCCACGCTCACCGTGGAAGGAGAGTGACCGGCCATGCGAAGACTCGCGTTGATCGCTCTACTCATCGCCGTGGTGTCATCAGCGGGGCTCGCCGCCGACGATCACCCCGTGCTTGTCTATCCATGCCCGCTCGCCGATGCTCCGCCTACGATCGACGGCGTCCTCGGTGATGCGGCTTGGACCGGTGCGCCGCTTGTCAGTGGCTTCACGCTCTACAACAAGCCTGAGGTCATGGCCGTGCAGACCGCCTGGCGCGCGACCTACGACAGCGAACGCCTCTACATCGGCATCCAGTGCGCGGAGCCGCTCGCCGAGGACCTCGCCCCACACAAGACCGCGCGCGACAACCACGATCTCTTCGGCAACGAGGCCGTCGAGGTATTCCTCGAGCCCAACCACGATCACGCCAACTACTACCAGCTTGCATTCAGCGTCGGTGGCGGGGTGTGGGATTCACTCAAGTCCGACACCGTCTGGAACGCGGACATCGCGTCCGCAACCAGCGTCGGCGAGGCCGTGTGGTTCGTGGAGTTCTCGATTCCGTGGGCTGATCTCGGCATCGAGGCCACATCGGGCGACGTGATCGGTATCAACATCTGCCGCGACCGCACCATCGCCAACGCGCGAGAGTGGAGCAACTGGTCCCAGACCAACGCCAACTTTCACGACCCCCAGCGCTTCGGACATCTCGTGCTCTCGCCCACGCCCGAGACTCTCGCCGGCTTGCGTGACGATCTCCGCAAGGGCGACCGCTCTGGGCCCATGCGCATCTTCAGCACCGAGGGGTTCGCCAACACGTCCTACCGGGGGATGGGCCAGCAAGCCCTCGCGAGCGTGGATGAGCATCTGGAGGCTCTGTCGGATACCACCGGCGAAGACGCCGTGACGCAAGCCGAGTTGGCCAGGCTGGTCAAGACGTACCGCGAGCAACTCGCCCCGATCCGCACCAAGATCGCCGGCGACGCGCCCATCGACGGCGCCGCCTGGACGGACCTGGATTGGCAACTCAACGAGCTTGCGTCATCGTTGGAGGACGCCGTCTGGAAGGCCCGTCTCACCGCGCTGCTCTCGCGGATCTAGCTACCATATCGTCATCGAATCCTCGAACAGCTGCGTCAGCGCTGCCTCGTCAATCGGCCGGGGCGACAGCTTCATGACTCGGTCCTGCGGCAGCGCGCCCGCCACGAGCGCGGGGATGTCCTCACGCGTGTAGCCCACCGCGCTCAGACCATTCGGTATCTCCAGCCGCCGCATCAGGTCGGTCACGGCATCAGCCAGTATGTCTCCCCCATCGGCCGGGTCGGCATTCGAGACATCCACGCCCATCAGTTCCGCCGCCCGCAGGTGACGCTGCGGCCGCGCCGGGCCCTCAAATCGGAACACGGCCGGCGCGTTCAGAATCACCGAGATCCCGTGCGGCACGAGCGGCTTCTCGACCTCATACCCCGGCGCGTGGTAATCCCGCACCATCCCCGCTACCGGATATGACATCCCGTGCGGCACGTGAACGCCCGCGTTGCCGAAGCCGATCCCCGCATATGACGCCGCCAGCAGCATGCCCCCACGCGCTTCATCATCATCCGGATCCGACGCCGCGCGCGGCAGGTACATCGCCCCCAGCCGCACCGCCTCCGCGGACCACACGTCGCTGATCGGGTTCGCGCCCTGATACGCCGGTCGAAGCTGCGGGCGCTCCGCAACAGGCCTCTTCGTGTACGGCAGCGCCGTGTACGATTCGAGCGCGTGGCAGAACACATCCAGTCCCGTTGACGCGGCCACCATCGACGGCATCGTCTTAGTGTTATCCGGATCGACCAATCCGAGCGTAGGCTTCAGCCTGCGATGCGCGATTCCCGTCTTCGCGTGCATCGCCAACAGATCGAAGATGATGACCCCGGTCGTCTCGCTGCCGGTACCGGCCGTCGTCGGGATCGCGATCAGCGGCTTTAGGGGGCCGGGCACGGGCTTGGCCTCCCCGATCGGCGCGTTCACGTACGTGAGGAGTTCCGCTGGGTACGTGGAGTACAGGTTCGCGGCCTTGGCGGTATCGATGCAGGAGCCCCCGCCAACAGCCACGATGGCATCGAACGATCCTGCCTTGGCGAAGGCAACGGCGTCCAGGAGGGATGCGTCTGATGGCTCCACGCGCACTCGGTCGAAGACCTGAACGTCGAGCCCCTCGCTGCTCAGCGACTCGAGCGCCGTCGCCACCGGCTGGAGCGCCGCAACGGTCGGGTCGGTAACAACCATCACCCGCCGCGCGCCCATGTCGGCGACGTCCATGCCGACCTCGCGCGTAACGCCGCTACCAAACCGAATGCTCGACGTCGCCATCTCGAACGCGGTGTCTTTATTCATGCCCCACAGTTCGCGGCGCGGACGCGGGGGCCTCCCGCGAGTCATTGGGAGGCCGGCGAAGCACGCCGCCTGGGGCTACTCCGGTTTCCGAACCGGCGCCGTGCGAATCTGTGTCCGCCCCCTCCGCCCGCGCGGCCCGCGCGGG
>CAZKUN010000289.1:0-10905 GCA_964555935.1 uncultured Armatimonadia bacterium
GCGAGGCCTCCTGTCGAACAGGTGGTGTGTCCAGAGCGGGCAACCGTGTCATGAGAGGAAGTCACCATGTGGGCGAAACAGGCGTTTGCGTGTGGGTTGCTGCTACCTGCGATGGCCGGGCTGTCGGCCCAGGACGAGTACCGCGCGGCAGCCGGCGACTACGCGGTGACCGCAACCGCCGACGGGTTCGTCGTCGAACACCAGGGACAGCCACTCACGCTCGGCTCCTACTTCACGGTATTCAGACCTGAGTACAACGGCTCAGTACTCACGTCCGCGCGGGCTTGGGAAGAGGGTGCTGTCGTCGTCTCAGGCGACGGGCGTACGATCGCCCTGGAAGCCACGATGCCCGAGGGGAGCGTCGGCTACTCGGTCGAGGTCTCGGAGAAGGGTCTGCATGTGCGAGCGAGCATCACAGTGGCCGAGGGGGTCGACATCGGGGCTGTCGAGTACGCCGCGTTCCAGATCAGACCGGAGCTGATCGAGGGCGCGACGGTGGAGGTGTGGGATGGCGCGGGGTCGGCGATCGACTATCAGGCCGTGCCAGGCGCGCCCAAGCGGGGCGCCTTCGCGCGGACCGGTACGGGCCTGACATTCAAGACGCCGGACCGTCAGATCATCGTTTCATCTTCCTCCCCGGTTGGGATCTACCCATTTGACGCGCGCGTCGGGCAGTATGGCGCGAAGCAAGGCGTGTGGGTCTTCACCACGATCCCTGCGGCGGCCGGCGCGGAAGCGGTGTCCGAGATCGACCTGAGCGTTGCCCCCCCCAGAGCCTGAGCGCCGACCGGGGACAATCCGCCTCGGGAGAACACCCGCCACCGCGGTGGCCACGGCTCCTGACGCGACTGACCGCGAGGCCCTCGCTGCCGATGAACTCGTCGCCTACCTCGCTCGGATCACGGCCCTCAAGCTCGAGCGGATCGAGATCGGCGACGGACGCGTGCCGAAGGGGGTCATCGCTGTCGGCTCATTGGCCACCGAGGCTGGCCTTATTCCCCAACGGGAACTCGACCAAGTTCGGCGCGACGGTTACGTGGTGAAGGTGCGGAACGGCAGGGCGGGCCTCCGCGGGTGGAGAGATGTGGGCACTGTCTACGGCGCCTACGCCCTCCTGCGACAGGTTGGCGTGAGCTTCTACGCGCCGACGTGTGAGACCGTGCCCGAGATCGGGAACCTGACCATCCCCGACTGCAAGCTGACTGCAAGACCGCACTACGAGTTCCGGCACATGACGGGCAGCCTGAAGCTTGGGCAAACGCCGGCGGACGACGTGGGCGATCCGTGGGAGATCGGCGAGCCTGGGAGCCTCGTCCACGCCGCCGACTACCTCGTGCCCTTCGACAAGTACGGCGAGGAGCATCCCGAGTACTTCGCTCTGCAGAAGGACGGCCAGAGGCTGCACCGGGATCCGAACGCGACGCGGTTTGACGTGCACCTGTGCCTGTCGAACGAAGACGTGCGGCGGATCTCGGCCGAACGGTTGCTGGCCTTGATCGAGGCTCAGCCGGATCGGACCTTCTTTGGCGTCTCGCAAGGCGACGGCTTCGCCTGGTGCGAGTGCGAGGCGTGCAAGGCTCTCGATCCACAGCCGGGCGAGATGACCGATCGGCTCGTGGACTACGTTAACTCCGTAGCGCGCGAGGTGAGCAAGAGATACCCAGACAAGCGGATCCTCACCCTTGCCTACACCAACGCGACCTCGCCGCCGCCGACGAACGTAATGCCCGAGCCCAACGTGATGCTGCAGTACTGCCCGTACCCGCACCGCACCGAATGCCAGAACCACGACCTCACGCACCCCAAGAACAAGCAGGGCCTCGAAGACCTCGAGGGCTGGATCGGCAAATGCCCTGACAACATGTACATCTTCGATTACCCGCGCGGCTACAAGATCTGGTACGAGCCGTTTGGGAGCTTCTGGGCCATGAAGTCCAAGCTCGACTTCTATGTGGCCGGCGGAATCCGAGGGATCTACTACTGCGGAGTGCCCAACGAGTTCCGAGACCTCTTCGTGTGGGTGCAGAGCCGCCTGCTGTGGGAGCCGGAGAGCGATGTCGAGGCGCTGATCAAGGAGTTCATGGCGGCCTACTACGGCGCGGGAGCGCCACAGGTACGCGCCTATTTCGACCTGCTCCACGAGGCTGCGGCCGATCCCGATCGGTGCCACATGTGTGAGGGCGCGAACCCCGGGTTGTTGACCGCGGAACTCACCGACCAGGCTCTCCGGCTCTTCGGCGATGCCGAGAAGGCCACGGCCGACGACCGAGCAGCGCTCTACCGCGTGCGGGGCGAGAAGTTCCATGTGCTCTTCGGCGATATCGACGTCCGCAACACCGCCAACGGACAGTTCGCGGTAGGTCGTGGTGAGTTCGCGGAGCGCCTGGCGGAGCTCATGCGCATCGGCCGCATGCACCGGACCACAACCGTCGGCCGAGGCGAGTCGGGGGTTGTCAGCGACTGGCTCTACCGTACGGCACGGATCCGCGTTAAGCGCAGCCCGTGGTACGCAGACCCGGTCGTCGACCGTATTGCGGCCGACCCCGCCGCTGCTCTCGCCGGGGAGCAGCAACTCTACAGCCAGACGGAAACCCCCTCCGGCTGGCGTCTTGAGTTGGACGGCTTCCTGGGTGCCAGACCTCCGAGCGAGTATGGGTACAACTGCCCGCCGAGGCGCGCCGTGTGGATCTACGGCAAGGACACGCCGACCCCGGCGATGTGGACGGCGTTCAACCTCGATGAGGCGCCGCCGAAGGCCTCCCGCCTCGTGCTGCTGGCGCAGGACGACGACAAGCCGGGAGCCGTGCGCATCTCGATCGCGGTGAACGGCACCGAAATCTTCGCCGGGCCGAACCCCTTCGTTGAGCATGGCTGGTCCGAAGAGGCATTCGAGATCCCGGCGGGCCTCCTGAAGCCCGGGGAGAACGAAATCCGCTTCGCCTCACTCGAAGACTCCCCCGCGCCCGATGCGGGGTGGTTCATGATCGCCGAGTGCGCTGTGGAGTGGGAGTAGACGCGGTCGTGGCGGGCGAACGCGCCATCCTGACTGGCAACCGGGTCGGGCACTGTCAGCACCCCTAACTCGCCGTAGGGTCCCAAAACTGATCGCCGAGGCACCCGAAGCCCAGAACTCGGGGCTTTCTTCCCTGTCCCACCGTTAAAGTCCATCCACGCCTCGGCGCTGAGGTCTCCGACTGCCCAACGACGGCGGCACTAGCGCCCAACACCCTTGTCGCCCACGTCCTGAAGCACCCAGGTACGCGCGCCAACTGATGTGTCCGGTGGCCCGGTAACAACGGTAACGGGTTCAGAGCACTTTCTTTCTACCACCCGACTGCGATGGGGGGAGCCAGCTCAAGTGCTAGTAGAGTGAATCGCTCCCGGGGCGGGGAGCCAGTAACATCCCGATCCACAGCATCCCCTATAGCATATACGCGCCTCTCCCACGGCGGTTCTACGAGATTTCGTGGTGGTGATGCATTGACTTGCCCACAGGTGAGACTGCCTCCGTTCGAAGGGCGGCCTGTCTGCATCTTCGTCACGCGCAGACCAGGACCACCATCGCAGACCAGGCTTCCCCCCCGACCTTACCAATTCAGTAAGTCAGGGCCCCGATGGTGCGGCAGGAAGGTCCCATCGTCAATCGCAGGAAGTCTGCCTCACAGGCTGAACTCCCTCGCTGCGGGTGGCGCCAAAACGGGGCAAGACCAGCCCGCTGGTTCATGAAGCGCAACCTTGCCACGCCCCACGGCCAGGCCCGCTCCAGATTCCGCATGGCCCACAACGATTCCGCAGGGGCTTGGAGTTTGCGCGTGACCGACGTCACGAGCGGCGAGGCCGCAAGCAAGGCACTCAGCCTGGAATAGATGCGCAACAGGTTGGCCCTGCTCTGAGCCCCATGCCCCACGCCGTAAGTACGCGATGACAGTCGCAAGTACGTCGCAACGGAAGTCGCCGGCTTGGGTCACACTGATTCATCTGAGATAGGAACCCCCACGTGAATGAAGCATGTGAGTACGCCAGATGGCTCTGGATAGAGCTGATTGGGTTTGACAATGAGCACGCGCAGTTCGGCGTGCCCGAGTTCCTGGACCGCATCGGCTTCATCCCCGATGGCGTGGCGCTGCTTCTGTTCAACCCCGAGTTCGTCCACGGCCACGATGGCATGGATCACGACCTCGCTCTGGCCCCCGACATCTGCAACTACGGCGGCTACGCGTTCACGGCGGAACGACAGCGCCAGCAGTGGACCCAGCATCAGCTTCGTGGCCTCGCACGCGAACTCCGGTCCGCCGGCACCAAGGTCTTCCCGTCAGTGGGCGACTCCCACACGCCGCACGGCCCGTGGCTGGACGATCACCCCGAGGTACTATACGTGACGCGCAGCCGGGGCCGGGTGTCGCGCGCCTGCCCGTGGAAGCACCTCGCCGACGGGCGGCTCTACGAGGACTTCTTCATACCCACGCTGATCCAGGTGCTCGACGACTACGGGTTTGACGGCTTCTACGGCGCCAACGGCTTCAACCCGCCACGCATCTCCATCTACGACGCTGACTATTCCCGTGACATGATCGAGCAGTTCCATCAGCATTCCGGAGGGGCATTGCCCGACGAACTCGCTGGCGGCGGCGATGACGACGCGTCCAGCGTCGAGGCGCGAGCCGACTGGATCTGGACGAACCGAAGGCGCGAGTGGATCGACTTCTACGTCCAGCGCAGGGCTGCGTTCTGGCGCAAGCTGGCGACTTCGCTGCACGCTGAAGGCAAGTCCGTCATGACGAACTCCACGTGGACCAAGGACCCGGCCGAGTCGATCTACCGGTTCGGCATGGACTACCGGGTGTTGGCCAAGGCGGGCGTTGACCGGGTCGTGCTCGAAGCCGCGGCGGCCGCCATGGAGACCATCGACGATCCCAATCCGGCCTGCCGCGCCGTGTGCCAGTTTGCGGCGGCTACCTTGCTGACCACAGCCACCATCCCGCAGATGCCCACGCAGTGGCTCAACGGCGTGAAAGACACGTGCGAGGACTGGGACGCGCTCAGGCAGGCTCCCATGGCCCTGGAAAGCGAGATCCAGGCTTACACGCACCTGTATCGACGCACGCCCGAGGGCGGACTGACCCACTGCGTGGATGGTCCCATGGTCTGCCTGGCCGACTGCATAGAGTCGCAGGAATGGCAGCGGCTCAGGGACCGTTGGTCTGCGGGCTTTGGGTTCGAGCCGACGCACGTGCACGGAATCACGCTCGTGTGGTCCAGCGCCCTTCTCGACCGGCAGGTCGATGACATAATCGCCACCGGTCGGTGGTCGGTCCACCGCTGGCTGTCTCACCTGATGGCTCGCGGCGCCGCCGTCCATACCGTGGTCGACATCCAAGACCTGAGTCCGTCCGCCGGCCCGCTCCTCGTCCTGGCCGCCCATCTGCTGCCTAAGTCCGAACGGGAGATCCTGCAAGCCTACGAGGGCGGCCCGATGGTGGTTGTCAGCGACGACGAGGTGCTCGACGCCGTTCCCGACGCCAGCGATGCGCCGGCGCCCGCCAACCCGGTCTTCGACGCCGAAGTGCCCACGCTGTTCTATGACGACCTGGCCTGGCGACCCGTACCGGACCAGACCCTCGACGCCTGCGTGGCGGCCATCAACGCCTGCTCTCGCGCCGCCGTCCAAGTCACCCGTGGGGACGACGACCTGTGCGTCTGGGCCATCGAAGGCGCCGACGGCGTGCTTCGCCTGCTGGTGCGCAATGACCGCCACACTCGCACCGAAGGCACCATCGAACTGGTCCGCCGCGTCCAGCACGTGCACTACCGCAACTCGGCCACAGGCAAGCCAATCGAGCCCATCGATTACCTGTTCCACTTCACCGTGCCCGCGCGCGGCACGGCCGTCTTTGACGTGACCTTCGCGGAGACTACGTAGCCCAGAAGACGATTCTTCGCGCCTGTCCTTCCCGAGAATCCGTACGGTCCGGAAACTCATCCGCGAGATGTGGCTCGCAGTTTCGGCATACTGAGTCGTTGGGCCACGGATGACACGGCGCCGCCAATGCGCTAGAGACTGCCAGCAGCAGACCAAGATGCGAGCCGTCGTTCAGCATCATCAGTCCTCGCGCCCTTGCCTGACGCCGCCTGCGGTTTCGGCACGTCCGATGGTGACTCGGGCGTCGCGATGCAGGAGTCCGGCCAGTGCCCCGATCTCTCTGCGCCAGTTGGTGACCGTCGGCGCCACAGGGAATCGCCGGCCCTGGCGCCAATCGCCAATGACCCAATAGCGGAGCGTGCCGTCAGGGATCTCGCACTTTAGACGCGTCTCGCCATCAAGCTCAACCACATCCTTGAGCCGGTCTGGGGGCACAATCAGAGCCATGCCCACATCACCGATGACGTGCTGTTGATGGCCCCACGTGCCGAGGCAGCCAAGCGGTCTATCGGTGAACCGCTGCTCACGCGGCAGCTTGATGAGGCCAGGGGCAAGCAGCACTGATTGCTCCGCGCCGGTGACTGAGACGCGGACCTCGCTCTCCTGGTGCTCCGCGTAGATGATGCAGACCATTCGTGCGGTCAGATCCGGCTTGGCGGCGATGACATTGGCGGCAGTTATCTCGACAGCGGCGCGGATCGGCCCAGCGAAGAGCACGCGCTTGGTGAACTTCACGCCGCCTTTGCCTGCGGGGTTCTGGACCGGGTACTCACGATCTCCCACGTACAACGTCAGCCCCCCGAGCCCGGAAGTCTCCCCCACGTGCAGCGCGTCAATGCCCCATTCTGTCTCCTGGTGGTAATTGACGCCGTTCTGCAACGGGTAGATCAGCCGCTCGACGCGTCTGCTGTGTTTGTAGGCGTGCTTGCCGAAGAAGTCAAACTGACCGTAGTAGCTTCGGTAGGCCCCGAGAGTAGACTCCCAGCCAACGTTGGCCTTGTCGGGGTCCCACTCCGCGCCCACTCCGGTTCTGGGCGGGAAGTCCTTGTTCCGCGTGCCTGTCGGCGCGTAGTAGACATACCAGGTGGCCGTTGTGTTCGCCGGTATGTCTGCCAGGAAGGTAAGCTCAGTGCCGCCCAACGCGTCCACCTGATGCGGTACCTCTCGCCAGTCAATCCAGCGGTTGGGCGCGACGACTGCGCAGTTGTCAGGGCTGAAGTCGGCGGCCAATTCCCGGAGCGCGTCCACAGGCAGCGCAACCGGCCAATTCTCACGCTGTAGGCCGCCCGAGTTGTCAATGCTGACGGGGACTCGATGGGTAAAGGACAGGAAACGCTCGGGCGCCACGGGCTTCGCATCGGGGACTAGCTTCGCCAGCACCACCTCGGCCGCGGTGGCATAGGCGCCCCCGGCGTACGCCGCTTCGACCTCCTGCCATGACGCGTGTTGGCCGAACTCCTGCTTGAGCGCGTGCAGCAGTCGATCCCGCACAAGATCCACATAGTATCGGGCGCCGGCCGGCGTGCTCCGCATCCTTCGCCCCAGCTTTTCCAGCGGATGCCATGACTCCAACTTGGTCAGGAAGAACGTCTCCACCGCGTCCGGCTCCTCAGGCCGGTCGCCGAGCCCCGCCCTGGCTGCATCGATGAATCGCTGGCTGTCCTTGAGCACTTCGGCCAACTCGTCCGTGTAGAAGGCCGAGATCGCCCCGTACTCCAGCTTGAAATGGCGGACGCCCTTGCCCGTCATCTCCCAGTCGAACTCAGGCTTCCCGTCGGCATCCAGGTCGATCTGGCGACGGTCGAGGATCCCGTCCCCGTCATCGTCGAGGTAGATGTACTTCGCATCCGCCTTCCCGTCGAGATCGTAATCCACGTGTATCCAGCCCTCTACACCCGCCGCGCCCCGGAGGTGTAGCCGGTGGTCCGTCGGATCGTAGTAGAGCCGCAGGGGCCTGGCCGGCGCCGACGTAACCTCGTAGCGCTTGTTCAGAGCGCTGCACGGCGGTCCGCCCACCCGGGGGAAGTTCTCCGAGCCGTGAGCGATCAGGCCCTCCCACCGCTCATTGGGATCATGTTCGACGTTCGTCTCCGTGTTGGCATTCATCTCATCCCATGCCAGGCAAGTGCGCCCCCAGGGCGCTTCCCGGACGAAATCCTCCGCCACGTCCCTTCGCAGAACGCGATGCACGGGGATGCCTCGCAGCTCGAAGCCGTCAGCCACCTCGTCGGTCAGCTTCACGTTCCCCCCATCGGGCCCCCCCTCGGAATACGCGCTAACGGAGAAATCGTAGTCGTACGGGCGCCGTCCCCAGGCATCGCCGTCAGCGTCGAAGCTATACCGCAGGACGCGGACGCTGTCGTTGAGCCCCTCGATACGTAGGGCGACCTCGCTGGCCCCGTCTCTGTCCTTGTCGAAGAAGAGGAAGGGGTTCTCCCAGGCCGACATCCACTCGTCCGCGCCCTCCGGCAGCAGCAAGGTCGTGAAGCTCTCGTCTCCGGAGAAGTGGCAGCGGTACTGACACAGGCCCTGCATGTAGCCCCAATTCACGTCAAACTGCAGGAGGTTGTCGTCGCCGTCGTCTCGGGCCCAGTTTGCCCGAAGCCCGGGCTTGCCCCCTAAGGGAAGTTTGGGCACCCACGTGCACCTCATCATCGTGTCCACGTCGTTGTCGCCGTCCTCATCCTCGTAGTCCAGCACAGCATCGACGTAGCCATCCGCATGCCAATCCACCACATACAGGTCGCTGTCCAGGTCGGGTCTCTGATCCTGATCGAGGTCTCCGTCCTCATCGACTGCCCGCACGAGCATAGGCCGAATCGTATGCCGGGTGGCCGTGTCCATGAACCAGACCTCGTCGTTCTTGCCGTCGTCATCGCCGTCGATGAAGAGGCGCTGGCCCGGCGGCAACGCCTTGACCTCATCCACCAGCGCTGGATCGAGCTTCGCCGCCTCCCCGAAAACGCGCTGGAACAGGGCCTGCCCAGCAGCTGCCTTGCCGGCCCCGATCTCCTCCCGTCTCGGGACCAGCGGCGAGGGCTGGCTCGGGTCCTCCTGGTGATAGGCCGCCAGCTCGACAACATGGTAGCTTCCGGCTGACATCGTCCCGTCGGTGAAGGTAACGCGGATGGAGCGGCACGGCGCGGCCTCGAACACGTGCGTCTGCCAGCCGCGATGCGCTCCCTGCGTGCGGTCAGCCACGGTGCGGAAACTCTCACCATCCCTGGAGATCGCGATGCGATAGTTGTAGGCCCGGGGATCGATGTCCAGCAGCAGGAGCTCAATCTTGTTGATCGTCTGCTCCTGCGCGAGCGTCACCAGGAGCGGCACATCGAAGCGTGCGAAGGCATAGCCGTGATGCGGGCCGTAATCGACGACGTCCTCATCGTTGACGACCATCGGCTTGCCGGCGCTGCCCGAGGCACTGCGGGGACCCGACACAGTGGCCCCGGCCTTGGCCGAGGCGAAGTTGACGGGGGCAGCATCCGACGCAGACTGACCCGACGCAGCCAGCCCACCAGCGACTACGAGCAACAGCACAACGGCGGACAGATTGCTTCTGAACATGGGTAGAAGTCCTCCTTTTCCTCCTTGGTCCGCTGAGCACATCGGAACTCGAACTCACCCACGTCTGGCAGATCGGCACGCGCGCCCTCCCGGGGGCGAGGTCAGCGTGCCTCAAAGAACGGCTCCGCCACAAGGAGCGTTGTCGTCACGCTCTTCCTGTTGAACTTCTCGATGTTGAGCGTACCCGCGCGCCCACCCTCGGGACAGACGAACGACATCTCCAGCCGACGGCGATGGGGGGAGCGAGTTCCAGGTTACCCATCCCAATGGCTTCCGGGGCATAGCTCGGACCAGGAACGTGGGGGCTACCATTCGTGTCCCCCCGGCGAGCGTCGAGATGCAGCCGAAAGCCGGGGGATGCCCCAATAACCGCCGAATACAAGAGACACGAACACCACCAGGCCCGGGTCTCAGATTCCCCCAAATCCATGGACGATGGGTTTCCGGACACTACGCTCTACGGGCGATGGCGGTCGTCGCCAGGCAACTGAGGGTGACAATGGATGCCATACTCGCCTGGTGTTCTATGTGACACTCATTCTTCGCCCTCGCGTGCTCTTGCGGTCATTGTCCCGCCGGCGCGCCCGTAACTTGGGGATCGGTCGGCGATCGCATCAAGGCTGCACCCGAAGACGGTGATCGCTGGTCAAGCCTGAAGCCAGTTCGGCCACGCGGATCGTCCATTGGCCGGCCGTGTCGTTGCCGGCCAGATCGAAGGTGACCGAGGCCATTCCATCTGGCGCCGCGTAGTAGCCGCTCAACTCCGCTTCGCGCTGCTCGGGGTCGAGCAGTTGAACGTGTAAGGGGATGACCGCGTCAACGGGCTCGCCGCTCTCATCGCCGACGGTGACCTTCACCTCAACCCGCGCGCCCAGGCGTGCCGATTTCGGCGCGTCGATCAGGACGTCGGCAATAGGCTGATCGGTGATCATGAACAGCTTGCCGCTGCCAGGCCCCATCGATACGTCAAGGTGAATGCCTCCCTGAGTCTGCTTTGTCTCGACCAGCCCGCGGGCGACCAGATCATACACGTGCCCGCCCTCGCGCCTGACAGTGATCGTCGCCTCGCTGGGCAGGCCCTTCTCCATGACCTTGCCATGGTGGCCGACATAATCACCGAAGGCGCGCTTGTCATTGACCAAGAACAGGTAGTCGGTCGAGCCGTACTGACGGAAGCGCGGGACGACGTCGGGGTCCGACGTCTCGCCGTAGCGCTGGTAGAAGTCGTCAAGCTGCCCGCGCAGCTCGGCCGCCGCGTTCTGAAGATCCGCCTTGGCCTGGTCGGCCTTCTTGCCCTGTCGCGTCATGCTCTGGACGTGGATGTCGGTCAGGATGCCGGGAGCGAGGTTCTCGTCAGCGATGATGATGCCGCCGCGCTGCTGGAACGCCGTGATCTTCTCGGCCACGGATCGCGGCAG
>CAZKUN010000290.1:0-10866 GCA_964555935.1 uncultured Armatimonadia bacterium
CAGTTTCTTGGCACCTCTACCGAAAACCTCCCTGCTCATATGGGCAATGCGGGACCAAGGGTTGCTGGAGCAGTATCCGCAACTCCTGCTGGGAGGCACGATTGCGCCGTGGCTGGACACCCAACACCGGGCCTCGTGGATGACAGAGCCACCGGCCGTTGATGCCATTGAGCAGTTCGACCCCTACTTCAGTCTGCTGTTGGAGCGTCTCGACTTCGTGTGGATCTACGCCGCAGGCGACGCCTACAACGTGTGGCAGGATTCCTACGCCACGCGCTTCGCTCCCGTGTTGAGGTCGGCCAAGGCACGGGCCAGCGGAACACGGCAACCCGGCGCGAACCGTCAGGATGCCATGGGCGGTTCGAGGGGTGAATAGCCGAACGCCGCCTACGCGATGCTGCCAGCGGGTCGTAGTCTTGGATCCCAAGGCGCACTCTCTGGCAGGTCTTGAGCGCAAAGCGCATTGGGCATGCGGCGCCGATGGAGCCTCGCGGGATCAGCGGGTGCGCCAGCTCCTTGGGTCCCGTTAGAAGGAGTCCCGCTCTGAGATCAGCCGCCCGTCGCGATCCCACCGCCACGCGGGCCCCTCGATCCGAGAGTCGCGCCATGTCGACTCCGCCTTCCTCCGGCCGTTCGTCCACCACTGGGCCCAGGTCGAGGTCCCGTCCTTGGCGTGCCGCCACTCCCAGGCCTTGGTACCATCTACGCGCCAGTACGTCTCCACACCGATCTTGCGGCCCGCCCGGTACTCGGCCCGGTACTGCCTCCGCCCGTTGGGGTAGAACCAACGCTCGCGTCCATGGAGTCTGTAGCACCCGTCGCGTCCGATCCCCGCCTGCGAGATGACCGTCGTCCGGCCGTCCGCGTCGGTCTCCCGGTGTCGCCTGACACCCGTTACGCCACCATCTGCCTCCGGGGTGAGGCTCTCCGCGTCCTCCGCACCCGTTCCCTCGGACAGGATCCACGTTTCGTTCAGGGCGAAGTGTAGGCAGGGGCGGTTCATCGTCGTGATCAGATGGATGAGGCCGTCCTCTGATTGGCAGGCCGCCGAGTAGCCGATCGTGTTGGCCCCGGCATGGAAGTCGGGGGTCTCGTGCGGTTGCGCGGCCGTCAGCGTCTTGACGTGCCAAGTCTCCCCCTCATCGTCGGACAGGGCGACGTACGATCCGCTCTCAGCCACTCCGGGCGGCTTCTCTCCGCCTCGGCGCTGGAGGTCCCCGGCGAAGAACAACCGCCCGCTTTGCAGCCGGAGGATCGACGGGCGTTGGTTGCCGCCCAGAGCCGGGAAGGGTGTTGCCGACTTCTCCCACGAGCGGCCTCCGTCAGCCGAGATCGACCGGGGCATATAGCCGCCGACATCCGTGTTCTTTCCGCCCATTCCCAGGATTCGCCCACCGTCCAACTGGGCGAAAGTGGTGTGGCGTCCGAAGGTCCGCCCCCCGGGGTCGATCCATGTCTCACCGTCGTCGTGGCTCGCCCACAGCAGCGACGTCCCGCCAGCCCCGTCGCTCGCAACGTAGATCGTGTCGTCCGGTCCGCGGAAGGCTGAGTTGATGGGCTGTCGCGAGTGCGGCCCGACGGCTCCCGTGAAGCGAGGGAACCGGACCTCGCTCCAGGTCGCTCCGTTGTCGTCGGAGGTGATCCACTGGAACGGGTAACCTCCGACCAGCCGGGGACTGCCCCAGAAAAGGAACAGCCTCCCGTCGTCGTTCCACAGCAGCGGAGCGTGATCGTTCGCGCCGGGAAGGTCGACGAACCGCGATGGCATATCCCACGCGTCGGCCCCATGGCGGAGTCGCGCCGCGATGAGCGACACTTCGGGCTCGTATTCGCGGTACGAAGTGTAGATGACCATCAGCAGATCGCCATTCGCGCAGGCCACGAGCGCAGGGGAGTGGTTGTGCCCGCGGAATGACGGATGCAGCCCAGCGTCATCGATCGTGGCCTGGTAGTCAGGACCGCCACCCGTCTCCGGGGGCGTGGGGAGCAGGACGCGCTTGCGGAAGTACGGAGTCTCAAGCGACGGCCCCGTGCGGGTGTCCTGAGCTTCCTGTTTCACGCCTTCCCCGACGAAGAAGCGGGGAGGCGCCATGGGCGCCGTGTTCGGAAGGGGGGCCTGCACCACGCGGAAGCCGATTCGGTGCCGCCCGCTCGCGTCCGCCGCGTTCAGCGTGAGGCCTTCCTCATCCCCGAGCCGATGCCAGAGGGCGTCTTCAGGCACGGGTCCCTCGCCCGCGCCTTCCCACAGCCAGTTGAGCTTCAGGAACGAGGGCCCACCGACGTGAGAGTAGCTGACTGTGATCGGGACCTTTCGGCCTCGTTCCATGGTGAGAGTGCCCGAAGGCACGTTCGTGCCATCCCACACATCGATGACCCTCTCGTCGTCCACGTCCACGCGTACGTATCGATCGGCCTCGACAGAGAACCGCACCTCACCTGTAACGGGGGCCCCGATCAGGCCCCGCCACTGTCCCGACCACGCTGTGCCTCGGATGCCGTCGCTGGACCAGTCGTTGGACAGGCTGAGCAACAACTCGTCAGCGAGCGGCCGGGTGAGGTCGGGGTCGCCGTACCACGACCCCAGCAGACCCGGCTGGATCGCGTCCGGATCACGCCCCAGCACCTGCTCGCGGACGAGCACTCCGAAACTCGGGGGCATGCCGGCGCGATTCGCCGCGGTGTGGTATTGCGGGTCGGAGTTGTCGAGGCCGCCTCCGCGAATGACACGACAGAGCCCCGTTGTCGCGCCGATCGGGTCGGTCCGTGGCTCCGCGGCGTAGTCGCCGTACCAGTCGTGACACCATTCCAGGACGCCGCCGTGAGTGCCCTTGAGGCCCCACGCGTTCGCCGAGCCCAGGTCCGGAGGAGCATCGCCGGACCAGAACGCCGTGCTCGTGCCGGCACGACAGGCGTACTCCCATTCCGCTTCGGTGGGTAGCCGGTACGGCTTCCCCTCCTTGGCACTCAGCCACTCGCAGAACGCGGCGGCATCATTGTGGCTCACGCCGGCCACCAGACCATCGCTGTCCACGACGTCCGCATCCGGGCGGAACTGCCGGTACTGGGCTGTGGTCACCTCCGTCGCGGAGATCAAGAAGGCCTGCGAGATGGTCACCGAATGGGCGGGCGCCTGGTCCCAGTGGGCCTCGTCGGACCCCATCACGAAACGGCCGGCCGAGACCCGCATGAGGTCTATGCCCAGCGTGTTACGCACCGAGGGAGCCGGCTGGCATGAGGCGCTCAGCGCCGCGATGGCGCTCAGTGCGATGATAGCGACTGTCGGCAGATTCAAGTCGTGCATGATTGCTGGGTCCTGTTGGCGGCCGTGTGACTGGCAGGCGGCGAACAGTGCAAACAGGGCGCGGCTCCCCCTCGTGCACCTGTCCCTTCGACTTATTCCGTCCGAGCCGCCACAAGCCTGATCTGGGTGCGCGTGGCACGGATGTGATGCTTCTCGGTTCGTCAGCGCACGCGCCGAGGCCTCGCCGAGCCGGTCTCGGCGCCGGGCTCCGTCTTGCGCTCAATGTCAATGGTCAGGCAGCGAGGCGAACGTACCTGTGGTGGAGGCCACCAATGACGGGGATGGGGGCGAGCTTGGTGGAGGCATCCACCTCTGGTGGGCTTTCGGTGGGGGCGGCGTGTCGCCACCCGGGCCTTGGTGTGGTCGGGCGATGCAGCGACACGAAATCCGCCGAACCTTGCGAGGCTAGCGAGGTAGATCGGGTGTTTCTGGCCGCAAATGCTGTGTGTCCAGGTCAGTGGTAGATGGTTGCGGGTCCGGGAAAAGCCCTGAATTTCGGGCTTTCCGGACTACGCACACGAGAGCAAGGCAGAGCCGGGAGTACTTTCCCAAAGTTATGAGCCTTGCGACAGTCTCAAACCCGAAAACCGCTTCCCAGGCCCGCAGAGGGGCTCCTGGGCGTCGCTATGGCACGAATTGCTGTTCACCCTTGCGAACCTGACGACGGCATCTCACTGGGGTCGCAAGGGTCGTTCTGACTGGTAGTTCGCGCCCACCCACACGAGAACCTCCTCGGCGAAACGTCAGCCGGCAGCCGCCGTCGCTCGCATCCTGCGGAGCCCCAGCTTCCAGCGTGGATGGAGTTTCTTGGGGGGACAGGGGTCAGCAGATCGAGAACGGCGTACGGTCAGGCACCCCGCCCTCCAGTGCCGCTGTGAGCGCCGCTCGTTGTGCCATCACACCTTCCCCTCAGCCAGCCCGTGACTGGTCAGGTAGTTGTAGCTATCACGGACGGCGGTCATCATGTCGGTGGCGCAGTGATCAAGCTCCACGACAACCCATTCGAGGGTGGCGTCATCCGTGGCGGCAATAATGGCGGGCAGGTCCATCCTGCCCTTCCCGGCCGCCGTATGGGGATCGGATGGGTCGCCGGTTAGGGGGCCGTCCTTGGCGTGGATCAGTGGGATCCGGTCGCCGTATTTCCCGAGCACCTCAACCGGGTCGGTCCCGCCGAGCGCTGCCCAGTAGACATCGAGTTCAGACATCACGTCCGGCGCTAGATCCATGAGACAATCGTAGATCCGCGTGCCGTCGATCTCGTCAAACTCCCACCAGTGGTTGTGGAACGCGAATGTGATTCCGTGGGGTCCGAGAAGCTCCGCCGATTGCTGGAGCGATGCTGCGCATGCCTTGACTGCGTCCATCGTCTTCATGTCATCAGGGCCGAATCCGCCAATGACGTACTTCGTGCCGAGAGTATTGCAGTCAGCGACGATCTGGTCGACCGTCTCGGGTGTGGCGTTGCCGAGGAACCCGCTCCGGGCTTCAAGTCCCAATCCAGAGAGCAGCTTCGCCCCCACCTCGACGCTGAGACCATGGAAGCCCAGGTACTCCACGCCCTTGAATCCCAGCCCGGCGATCTCCTCCACCGTGCCGCGGACGTCCTGCTCGCACTCCTCACGCACCGTGTAGAGGTTCACAGCAACTGGTGTCATACGACCAATCTCCCCCGTGTGAGTTGCGACTATTCCCAGTTCAGGATGACTTTGGCTTCTAGGCCCTGATCGAAGCGATCGTAGGCTTCCTGGGCGTTTTCGTAGCTGGTCTCTAGCGTGACGAGACGCTCCATCTGAAGGCCACTGCGACATGCTGCAAGCATCTCGGGGTACCAACCGGGGTGGCAGACCCAGGTGGAGAAGACCGTCAGGTTCCGCGTCATCAGCCCTGACGGGTTGAGGTTGAGCAGACCGCCTCCGATCTGACCGATGATCCCCCCCGGCTTGATCGCGCTGAGGGCCCAGTCGAGCGCTTCCTGCCGGCCCGAGGCCTCGAACCAGAGGTCCGGGCCGAGGCCCCCGGGGAGGTCCTTGAGCGTTGCCACCATGTCATCAGTGGTGGTCGGGTCGATCACCTTCCACGCGCCAAGCTCTTTGGCAAACTGGCGCCGTGTCTCGCTCGGCTCGATGGCGATCGGCCAAGCGCCAAGGTGTTTCTGCACCATGACATGGCCCAGCCCGATCGGCCCGCAGCCAGAGACGCATGTGACCTGCCCCGATTTGACGCCGGCACGGACGGTGGCGCTGTAGGGCACGCCCAGGCCGTCGCCGCAGATCAGCGCGGCCAGCGTGTTTGACACGTCATCAGGCAGCTTCACCATGGCGTTCGCACGGGACGTCACGTACTCGCTGTGCGTGGGGCTGACGATCGCGATGTCAGCGCAGTAGGTGTCCTTGCCTTGACGACACCAATGGCAGTCGCCGCAGCCCTGCAGCGTGAAGACGCCCACCCGGTCTCCCTCCTTCCATTGAGGGTGACCGTTTGGGTCGGCGATGACCCCGGAGACCTCGTGGCCTCCGTTCGTCTCCATTGCATCCGGGCCGTGGTAGCCGCCCATCTCACTTCCGCAGAGCGCGCTCGCCGTGACCTTGACCAGCACCTCGTTCTCGGCTGGTGTTGGCTCGGGAACGTCGACGACCTCGACCTTGCGATTGCCCAGCATGCGGACCGTCTTCATGCGGACCTCCCTTTCTCAATTCCACCCGCCGGCCTTGCGCGAATCCAGAAACGGCTATTCCCACTTCTGCAACTCGACGATATTGCCCTCAGGATCGGTGAGGTAGACGGCGATGAGGAAGCCACGACCAGGTACGTCAGTGCGCGGGAATTCGCTCATTGCGACCGTCCTTGCAGTTTCGTACCTTGGGGCATGTTACACCGACGGCCCCTACTCGCCAAGCATGAGTGTTGGCATGCTGTAGGCCGGTATCTTCACGATTACCACCTCGCCGGGGGAATCGGCGAATCGGCCTGGATTCAGGCCTCCGATCCGTAGCCCAGCCCTGCCGCGACGGCACAGACGACCGCCCAGAACGCTTGTCCCCCCACGTCTCCGAGCAACAACCCTACGAAGAACGGGCGCACGGCGAAGTACGACCGCGCACCCCCGAACCTGTTGGTCATCGACTTCACGCTCCAGCCGATCAGCAGACCCGGCCACGTGACCCGCGACGTGTAGCCCGCCGCCATCAAGTAGCCCAACGGGTGTACCGGCCACCACGGCAGCGTGCGGTGCGCTGTCATCAGTGCCCACATCGTGGCCGCCCCCTTGAGGATCCCCAGGCGCGCCGGCCACGAAGGCCCGCTCAGGTTCGACATCTCGCCAAAGATGCCCCGGTACTGGTGTACCTCAGTGTACATGAAGTACCACGTCGGGTGGAGCTTCACGCCTCCGTGCTGGTACGCCATCCGTAGCACGAAGTACCCATAGGCCAGGACGGCCGCCGCGCCGGCGGCGATCAGAGCCGGCACGTACCGGCCGCTGCGCCACCCGCTCGCGTCCGCCACCTTGTGGCCCTGAAGCAGCATCGGCACGAACGTGCTCGCCTCCGCGCCAAACAGCACGCGCTCCTGCATGTTCAGTGATGGGATCAAGTCGGCTCCGATCGCTCGCGTCCCAACAACCGAGTACAGGAACTGCCGCGGCGCGATCCACATCGTCGCATGCTGCATCCCCAGCACCGCCACGATCCGCGATATGCATAGCTGCCAGAGCACGAGAACCAAAATGAACGCGGCAGCCACGATCAGCGGCAGCCCCGCCGCTCGCGACCAGGCGACCATCCCCACCGTCCCCGCAATCGCCCCCACCATCAGCCACCGGTCGGGGTGGGCGTCCTCCGGGCGCCGGCCTGCGATTTCCGCAACGAGCTGGCGCCACATCGTCCGTATGTCGTGACGCGCGCTCCAGAAGATGAAGCTCGCGAAGACCATGATCCCGCCCGATGTCTGGTTCGTCCGGAATGTGTGTGGGTGCCATGGCCCGCCCGTGGCCCCCATCGCCGCCATCAGGACCATCTGCACGAGGCCGAGGAAGTAGAACGCCACCGTCCCGAAGGCAATCTGGCTTGGGATCACATACGCGATGCCCACGACGAGCCACTGGAAGCGGAACGGCAGGTGTCCGGCGATGATGCTCATCGGCTGATCGGTGAACATCGCGCCGAGCGACCGGTCCTTGAAGCTCAGCTCCGGAAAGCCGGGGAAGAGGAATGCGGCGGCGAGCAGCGCGGAGTGCGCGAATGGCAAGGCGAACCCGAGCCACAGCAGCCTGCTGCGGAAGATCCCCCCGGGCGAGTCCCAGGAGCTGGCCGATCCTGCAACGGCCAGCGCAAGCTCCGCGTGCGGGTACGAGATGTGCTCCTGCCGAAACCACCGCCGCCTGAACATCCCGGTCGCGCAGACCATCGTGAAGAAGAACAGCAGCAGCATCGTGCCCCAACCAACGATCGTCGGCGACCACAGCCGCCACGGCACATCCGCGCCGCCGGACGGGGATCCCTCGTAGAAGTACGTCGCCGCCGACTCCTGTCCTGGCTCCTGCGCCAGCACCATCCACTCCGGCAACTGCGACACCACGGGCTTGGCCCACGGAGCGTTCCCGCCCTCTGCGTAGAACGGAGCCGCCGCGATGCTCGGCACATACCACAGCGAAGCCGCGGACCCAAACGTCAGCGTCCCGAGCACCAGGGCGTGCGCGAAGAGCAGGTCGCGGCGTGCGGGCGCCCGCGGGCCGAAGAGCCGCACCAGCAGCGGCGCAAGCAACCGTGTGAGAGCGAACAGCACCAAGAGCGGCGCCGTCGGGATCTGCCCCCACGCAAACGAGCCACTCATGCTCACGACGTCCGTCTTGGCGAGGAACGTAACGTACGGGACCAGCCACCCCATCAGGGCGACCAGCGCCAGCCCGATGGCAATGGCGGCTATGTGCGGGCCGCTTTGCTCGGCCTCGGGTGCTGCCGTCTCTCCCACGCCGGACCTCCCAATGGTCGGGCCGCTGCGGAGCGCGTGGCGTCGTCAGTCACCACCGCCGACCTGCGATGCCTGCGCCTTGCTGCCGACCAGGAGCACATAGTTGCACCTGCTCTCGGCGGGCGCTCTGAGTCTGACGAGATCGCTGTCGCCGGCCGTGACACGCTCGATCGGTTGGCCCTCATCATCCAGTCTGACCACGACGTGAGGCAGGCCTGCCCAGTCGGGCTGCCATTCGGGAAGATTGACCTCCAGACGGGAGCCCGCCGCCAACCTTATATGCGCCCGCTCGGTGTCTTGCTTGTTCAGGGTGGCCGTGCCGACACAGCCTAGCACGCCGTCCTCGTACAGCCCGGCAGGCCATTCCACGGAGAGGTACTCATCCGTCCGGATTACGGTTCGACGCGAATGCGCGTCTGCAGTGAACCGGAGGTTGTCGATGTGGATCGTGCCCGCTTCGGTGACGCCGCCACCGGTATCCACAATGATGATCTTGACCGAGTCGAAGGAGGCGAGCTGGCCGTCTCCGACGGGGCCGAACGGGCTTAGGCCATAGAAACGAAGCTCGGCGGTTGCGTGCTCGCCGTTCGTTACGCTTGGATCGGCGATGCTGTCCCAGCGATAGACCTCGCCGTCGTCGGTGTCGACGAGATGTAGCACGATCGTCTTGGGCGTCAGACTCGGGTCGCCCTTGATGTCGAGGAAGAACCTTGTACGATGCAGTTGCGCGATTGTGCGCGGCCCTGCCCACTCCGGCTCCGGGTCAAGCGCGCGCACCACCGTGCCATTGTCCCACGCTCCGCCCTTGTAGGCGAGATCGACGCGCAAGGCATGCGATCCCTCGCTCGTCTCCGCTCCGGATGCGCCGTCGACTAGGGCTACCCCGTTCTCAACGGTCACGCCGGCTTGGGCGCTCGCCGTATCTGCGGCGAACTCGAAGCCCTCCCACAGCTCACTGGCGGCCGCCACGGACACCCGCCATTGCTCGATCTTTGGTCCCACCACATAGAAGTCGTTCTCGGTCAGCTCGAAGATCTTGCCCTCTTCTCGCCCGCTTGCCACGGGGTACGTCTCCGTGCCGAAGTTGACGGTACAGGTCGTGCCGTCCGCGAACACGCTCTGCTGGACCGTGCGGTCGGGAGTCAGGAAGGTATGTGAGACCATTTCCTGCATGCCGATGATCTCGTGCAGCTTACAGACATTGCGGTAGATCGCGAGCATCTGTTCGCGCTCTTTTGGAATCTGCCAGTGCAGTCCATGCTCGTACGGCCACATCTGCGGTGGCGTGCCGTGGATGATGTTCATGACGATCTTGCGGTCAGTGAGTTCCGGAGCGACCTCGTGGAGGAACTCGTTGCTGTCGCCCCACCACCAGTAGTTGACGACGCAGTCGTGGTAGACCAGTTCGAACAGTGGAACGCGCGCTGCCGGGTTGAGACCGTATTTCAGGTAATCGCCCGCGACCTCGCTGCGGTCCTTGGGGTCCGCCAAACTGCTGGTGCCCCACCTCATCAGGAACTCGGCCATCATCGTTCCCATATGGTAGTCCACATAGGGGACGCTGAAGTACCGGCCCAACTCGCCGCCCGTAACCACCCCCACTTCCTCACTCACGTATCCGAGGAGTTCCCGCCTGTTGGCCATGTCGCTGCGGCGTGTGGTCGGATGGACCGGGGAGTAGCATTCGACGAGTTCCTCGCTGGCGGTGACGTCCAGAAAGCGCGCGTTATATGGGTAGGTCTCGAGTACCTTGGGGATAATGAGCTGGGCGCACTCGAGCTGCTTCGCGGTGCAGTGCAGTCTGAACCCTCCCCATCCGGGCATGATCTCCCCATTGGGCCCCACCGCGCCGTGCTCATCTATGGGGGCTTTGCAGTAGCCAATTGGACCTTCAAAGGGCCGCCAACTGGGCGTCTCGGCAAGATCTCGATAGTTGTCGTACGCGCTGGCCAACCAACCGAGCTGCACGACCCCGGCTATCTCCTCGGGCGCCCACATGCCCCTCTGAGGCAAGCGCTCCACCAAGCCTCGATCCATTCCCTCGGCCACTGCCTCCTTCACGAACGGTAGTGGAGTTCTGGCGGCGTCCCACTCAAGCCCTCGGTCGAGTCCTTCTGCGCCCCACCAGTCCACTGCGCCCATGAGCTTGTGCACGTCGGGTCTCTTCTTTGCTTTGTCGGCGAGGGTGCGAAAGTCGCCGCTCTGCTGGGCTATCCTGCGGTATATCTTGCACGCCGCCACGTGGCCTCCCGCCTCGAAGAAGACAAGCCGGACCTTTCGGTCCTCTCCCCAGGTGTTCTTGCTGGGCTCCCAAACGGAGCCCGGGAAGCTCAGTCCCTTTTCGTCATCCTTGCGGGATTGCGTAGCTATGACGGCATCCCACGGGGTCATGACGACGACAACCATGCCCTGCTCGCCGTCAGTGACCGCCACCCAAGGCATGAGAAGTCCGTAATAAGTCTCAAACCAACCGCGTGTGAAGGAGGATTCATGGGGTCTGCGCGGGGGATGCTCGGCCACGGTGTGGCCCAGGCGGTACCGCTCGTCGCTCACCGGCACATAGCGTCCATTGCCGAACTCCGGCATCGCTAGGAAAT
>CAZKUN010000291.1:0-10852 GCA_964555935.1 uncultured Armatimonadia bacterium
CCATGTGGTCCTTGCCGGCAATGCTGATCCGAGCAAACGGCACGTCCGGGTCATGAACCGCATAGTCCGTGTCACCACGCGTGTCGATGAGTTGCACGCCCCGCGCGTTCGCGCCGATGACAAGCCTGGCGCAGTCATTCTCAACCGTGATATTGTCCATGGCGTCCTCCTGCGCTGCGAGATGCCCGGTCGCGGTCAATAGCATGAACATGATCGCTGGTTTCATCGCGTTCACTCCTCGGTCGGTAGGCCGGTTGCCACTATGAGCACCCCGCGCTTCGCGGGGACCGTTAGGCTCGCCACGCCGTCTTCAGATTCTAAGTCAGCGGCCAACCATGCCGGCTCGTAGGCAACGCCCACGCTCTTGCACGTAAGCGTGACCGGTTGGTCCTCGTCGCCGAAGTTCGCGACCGAGATGAGCCGCGCGCCTGGCTTGGTCCACTGGCTGACCCGGACCTCCGGCGCGTCGGTGGCGAACTCAGTCTGCTTCCAGTAGGGCACGAACTTCGCGTCCTCGAGGCCAAACGCAATCTGCGCCGCCCACACTTCCTCCACCACTTCCTTGTTGATGCTCCCCGCCCAGAGCGGCGCGCCATACGTCATCGCCGCCGCGATGCAGCATTCGCTCGGGCCACGATCCTCGAGCGCGTCGGTCGCCGCGAGACGACCCAGTTCGGGCAGTAGGAATGACATCACTCCCGTCGCGGGCGAGTAGAACTCGGTCCGCCAGACGCGGTCCGGGATGCCATCCATGTAGAACGCCGGGTCTTCCACCGCGGCGTGGCTGTACTGCTCGCCCGGACACCAGCCGTCGTTGAACGCGTTGAATGGCGCGTGCCACTTGCTGTGGTCGTGCGCGTAATACAGCGTCCCGAATTCGTGGCACGCCTCGTAGATCCGACGCGAAAGAGAGCGATGCGCGTAGAGCGCGCGCGTGCGTCCCGTCCGTCCGAATGCATCCTCATATCCGCAACCATGGCTAAGGTTGCCGCAGGCGAAGGCGCCGTCAATGTCGGTGTAGATTCCCCCGCCCCAGTCGTTCTCCAGATGCTCGCGGACGCACCAGACAAGGAAATCAGCGAAGCTGCTTCTGGGGCAGACCGGGACCATGGAATAGGGCGCCTCGTCGGGCACGCGTTTGTAACCCGAGAATGTCGGCCCGCCCGGCAGATCCCACTCGCGCCCGAAGAAGAGGTACTCCGGCGACAGGTTCGAGGTGCACTGGGTGCATGAGTATGAGCGCGTCTCAATGCCCTTCTCGCGCCATTTGTCGACGAACGCCCGCTGATCATCTGGGTCGTGGGCGATCAGTCGCCCATTGAGGTAGGAGATCTGGTGACGCCAGCCATAGACGATCTGGTTGACGCCCTTCATATATGGTCCGGACGCGAGGCGGTGCTTGTACATATCGCTCGGCAATTGACGCACGGGGGTCGCGTCGAAGCCGATCGTGTACGTGAGTTCCTGCTCGACACGCGTCGGCTCGACGATGATGTGGAGGCGGGCGACAGTCGTATCGCCCTCGCGCCGAATCGTCATGGCAGGCTGGCCATCAACCGGCACCCAGTTCTCGTCGGACTCCATGAACCACGCCAGGCCGCGCTCCTCATCGCCGAGCCAGGCGTAGGGGATGAACTCAGCCTCGTCCAGCGGCTCGCCATCCCAGTCCTGGCAGGTTGGGTTGCGGTAGCGCTTGGCCACATCCGTGCGGACGGGGATCTCAATCGTCAGCGAGTCGAGATCAGCGCCACCCGTCGGCGGAGCCATGGTGATATCGCACCGCACAAGGCCATCGAACTCCATCAGCGCGTTGTAGCTGAGAGTGAACTCGCCGAGTTGCCCATCCCCCGACACCTCAACGCGGTGCTCCTCATCATCGACGACGGTGGGATCGCTCCATGTTGCCGCCGCCGCGCTGCGGACAGTGATTGGCGCCGCCAGAAGCGCCTGCCCCTGACTGGTGATCTGCGACGGTAGCCCGCCGTCGAGCGTGACCTCGCGCCCCCAGCAGCGGATCGTGTCGCCATCGCGCTCAAGCGGCGTCCATGGATCGCTTACGTGATCGGCTCGCCATTCTGTATTGCGAGGCAACCACGGCGTGGGCGGCTTCACGATGGAAGACGAAGCCGTCAGCGTGGCTCCATCCCCCTCGGCGCGCGCCTCCGCCACGTACTCTCCGTCCAACCACTGCGGCACGTTCATCGCGGTCGTGTTCTCGTCGCGCGTCACTGTTGCGGACGCGACTTCATCGCCATTCGGTGCCCTCAAAGTTACGCCTATCTCGGCGCCATCGTCGAAGCGCCGTCTCCACGCGTCATCGAGGTGTGCGGGCCGCGCGGTTACGTGGATTGTCTTCGCGAAGTAGTCCGGCTGGAGCGCGACGACAAGCTTCGGTTCCAGGCCGGGAACGCCGCCCGGCGCATCCATGGCGTAGAGATCCAGCACCTCGTCGTCGGCGAGCTGTCGGCCGAAGATGCGCACCTCATCGCAGATCGTTTGCTCGTTAGGATCGCTCCACTTCTCGTGCTTCCAGTACTCGATGGCGCAGACGGTGAAAGTCCCCGCGTCGAGTTTGGGCAAGGGCGCGGATACGAGCCCCTCCGCGACGCGGACCCCGTTGGCGAACATCGCCATTTCGCGCGGGCCCCAGGTAGTGACCAAGTGTAGCCACTCGCCCTCCACCAGCATGTCGACGGGCGCGCCGGGGCGGTAGGTGACCTCCTGAGGGGTCTTCGAATCAAGCTGCAGGTAGTTGATCACGGCTTCATCGCCGATCGGGTAGAGGTATGCCAGCATCCGGTATTCCGGGCCGCCGTCACCAACAAGAAGATGGCGGAACTTCCCGCTGTGGCCGTCCCAGTTCAGCGGCTTCACCCAAACGGAGAACGTGCCCTCGGAACTGTCCATGTTCCCCGGCATGGCATACGTGAGTCGGTCGCCCGGGCGCTGCAGAATCCCGCTCCCTCGGATTCCGTCAACGGCGCGATCTCCGAGAGGCTCGATCAACTTCGACGCGCCATCGCCCGCGGCGAAGTCGGCGTTCGCCGACCCGGCGTCGAACGAGATATAGAAGGTCTGTCCCGCGGGCTGCGCGTTGGCGCCCGTTGGGCAGAGAAGCGCGACGATGGCGGCGTGAGTGATCATCAGCATGTCTCCGATGGAGCGCGACCGACTGCCTGCGTTAGTTAGTCTCGCCGCCGAAGCGCCCCTGCATGATAGAGGTAAAGACCTGGATCGCGCGGCATAGTGGGGTCTGTCCAACTGAACCGAAGTGGAGAGTGAAACGATGATGGCGAAGGTCTCCTGCCTCGTGATGCTGGGCGTCCCTGCTGGCGCGATGGGCCAACACCCCGACGGCGCGATGCCCGTCCGCGTGACCGGCGACTGGTCGGTCGAGGTCGGGCCTGGGGAGGTGGAGCTTGCGGGGAGGCTGATCGCGCTTCCCGACGCCGTCGCGCTGGATGTTCCACCAGGCGAGTTGGTCGAGGTGGCAGGCGAGCGTTACGCCAAGCTGCGCGCGTTCAACCCAGACACTGCGGGGTGGGTCAAAGGCGACAAACTCCGGGGCCTGATCACGCAAGAATGCACCGCGACGGGCAAGCTGGTCCCCGAGAGCGTGGTGGTGAGAACCACTGCGGATGGCCAGCCATGCGTGCTTGACACAGACTACGCCATCGACCCGTTCTGGGGGACCTTTGGCCGGATCGAGGGGGGAGCCATCGGCGCAGAGCAGGAAGTCCTCGTCGACTACACCTATGGCCCCGACCGCCTCGACAGCATCGTCGTCAACGAACAGGGACAGATCCGCCTCATTGCCGGCGAGCCCAGCATCGGCGCGTTCCCTCCACCAGAGCCGGGCGACGGCGAGACGGCCGTCGTCAACATTTGGGTGCCGGGCCGCACGACAGAGCTGAGTGACGACAATCTCTACCCGATCCAGCCGCTCCCCGAGGTCGTTGTCGAGCCGACGGCAGACCAGTTGCTCCCGAAGACGCTTGCCAAGCTCCGCGCGGGGGAGGATGTCACGATCGTATCGTGGGGCGACAGCGTCACGTGCGGTGGCGGCGTGGGCGCGGCCAACGTAGATGGCTGGTACCAGAATCAGTTTGCCGCCCGGCTGCAGGCGCGGTTTCCTCAGGCGAACGTGAAGCTGATCACCGCCGGGTGGGGCGGTCGCAACAGCCGGATCTACATGGATCAGCCGCGCGGCGCCGAGAAGGATTTCGTGCGCGACGTGCTCGAGCCGAAGCCTGACCTCGTGACGATTGAGTTCGTCAACGACGCGGGCCTGAACGAGGAACAGGTCAAGGTGCAGTATGACGAGATCATGGGCCACATGAATGGCATCGGCGCGGAGGTCATCCTCATCACGCCGCACCTCGTCCGGCCGGATTGGCTCGGCAAAGACACCATGAAGTTCGACGAGGACCCGCGCGCCTACGTTCGCGGCCTGAGGGCGTATGCGGCGGAGAACAGCATCGGGCTTGCCGATGCGTCGGCACTGTGGACGCGCCTGTGGCGCCTCGGAATTCCGTACATGACCATCGAGGCCAATTCAATCAACCATCCCGATGAGCGCGGGCACAAGCTCTTCGCCGACGCGCTTATGGCGGCGTTCCCAGCGGAGTAGCGGCTTGCTCGCTCAGTCGACGGCCGGGCCTGCCCCCAACTAGCGCTCAAGCATGTACCAGTGGCTCGTGCCCGACAGGTCAATGCTATACCACCCATCCTGGTAGGCGGCCTCGCCCGGCGCAAGCGCGCTGCCCTCCGGCGCCAGCGCGGCGAGTTTCATCCCCACGCCGTCCGATCTGATTCTGAGAGTGCCCTTCACTGGCTCGGAGTAGAGCGGCATCTTCCCGTCGGGCGAGACCACTCGTGCCACTGTCGTTATCAGCAACCGCGTCGAGTTGGCGATGGGCTCGCCGTCGAGGCTTGTCACGGCCACCACGGCTTTGGGAGTCGTGATGCTCATTCGCACGTCCTCAAGCTCGATGCGCCCCGCCTCTCCGAGCCACCCTTGAGCGGCCTGTGTCATGGCGCTGTCGATGGTCTGCACGCCGGCAACCCAATCGCGCTTGAGTTGCCCGGTGTCAGACTCCACGAACGTCTGACCCGCCGGGATGAAGTCCTCGTGTGGGTCGGTGATGACGGCGACGCCGGCGTTGGGTTGAGATGCCTCGTCCCAGTCAAGCTCCGGCACGTCGGGCAACCCGATGGTCAGTTTGCTTTGCTCCGCCAGCGTTCGAATCGCGGCCGACTTCGTTGGGTCGAGACCCTCGTAGTAGAGCTGCTCGCGGTCGAGGTCCAGACAGTATTCCGTCCTCGCCTCGCTGATGTCCCCTCTGCGGAACGCTATCGCCGCCGCCGGGGTGATCGCGGTCAGGCCGGCATCGCTGAAACTCGACCACTGTCCCTGCCGGTCGGGCTGGCCGAAGCCACGCTGCGAATAGTTGTAGATCATCGGCGCGTCCCAGCCTTGCAGCGCCGCGATGCTCGCGACGTAGAGCGGCGACGTGAACCGGTCCCGGCTCGGGTAGGGGACGTTCCATTCGGTGATGCTGACCGGCTTGTCGTGGACCTGGCCCGCCGCGATCCACGAGATGTAATTCGCGCTCGTGCGCGGGTTGGCGGCAAGCGCCTCGTCGCCCCCGTACGAGTGGACGTCGATGATGCCTCCTGCCGTCAGCGCCGGCAGTCCTGCCAGCCCCATGTTGCCCCACGTGTTAGTGGTCGCAACCGGTACCTTCACGCCGAGTCCGCCCAGGTGCTCCAGCATCCGCGCGTTGAACTCGCGCTCCTGGTTGTTCAGGAAGATCTTGCTCGGCCCGTGCTCCCATGTCCGGCCGGTCGCGTCTTGCGGCAGTCCCGTTGCGTCGCTGAAGTCCGACACCGCCTGGTTGAACAGAGCATTGTGCGCCGGGTTGCCCTTGTCGCCGAGCATGAGGTTGCCAAAATGGAATGTCAGCTCGTTCTCGTTGGTGATGAGAAGCCCCATGACGACGGGGTCTTCCTTGTACGCCAGGCCCGTGTAGGGGTTCTCGTGGTTGAGGTAGGCCTCGTTGAACTCTCGCATCAGCTCCTCGACGCGGTCGTTGAAGTAGCAGAAACCCTTGCCCTCATTGTTGCGCCTCTCGATCTCATCAAAGCCAACGTCGATGCCATCGCCCACCTTGAACTCGCGGCCGACGTGGAGGTCCAGCCACACGTACACGCCTTCGTCCTTCAGGCACTTGACCCACCAGTCGAGTCTATCCATCGCATCGGCGTCGAACTGGCGCGAGTCATCCTGCTCCTTGTCGATGACGGTGGGGCTGACCCACCGCGTGGAATCGTGATGGTGGATGCGCATCAGGTTGTAGCCCAGTTGCGCGATGCGTTTGGCTTGCTCGGCTATCTCATCTTTGTCGGCGAATATAGCGTAAGCCGCAATGTTGCCGCCCCAGAACCGGACCCGCGTCCCATCCTCGAAAACCAGCCGATCGCCGTCCGCCTTCACGAAGCCATGCTCGCCCGCCGGCTTCTCGTTGAGGAAGCTGAGGTCTACCGGCGACTGGTTCCACAGCATCCCATCCGGCGTCCACGCATCGACGTCTACCGGGCCGTACCGTTCGGCGAGCGACCGCGCCAGCGTCCCGCCCTCGGGGATTGTGATGGTCATCGCGACGCGAGTCGTGCCCTTCGCCACATCGGCGCCGACTAGCATCGCCCGCGCCGTGTTCTTCTGGCCCCGCTCGAAGTAGACGTTGGGCAGCGCGGGATCGAAGGCTATCTCAATCGTCTCGTTCTCGCCGATGCCCCAACTGAGGCCGGCGTTGTCGGGCAGCAACTCAGGTTCGGAAGCCGGCGTCGCGAACGATGGCGAGTCCAGCAGAAGTCCCCACTCCAGGCCTCCGCCGATGATGCCCCGCAGCGCTTCCTCGGCGGTCACCTCGTACTCGACCCGCATCACGTTGGGGGCGGGTGTCGTGACCGTGCCAACGATCGACAGACCCAGGTCGGCGACTGTCCCCGTGAAACCGCGCGCGCCCTCTTCCACTTTCATCTGAGCGCCGGCCCACTTCCAGTCCGCACCCCAGAAGAGATAGTCGGCCTTCACGATGGGTGTCTGATCATGCCGGATCTCAACCGTCGCCCGATCCGTTACTACCATCTCCCACTGCGCCGCGAGGCAGTGAGTGGTCAGCAGCAGCATCGCTGCACACAGTGCAGTGGCCCTGGTGTTCATCGGCGTTTCCTCCCGCGTCTGGATCACCGCGTCCGTGTTACGATGATGCGCGTCCCGTCGGCGGACCGCACTTGCACGCCCTCGAGCGTCAGCAGGCCGTTCTCACTGACCTGAACACTGGCGTCGCTCAACGTGTCACCTGTCGCCTGGTCAATGATCTTGGCCGCGACCTGGTCGCCCGGCGACCACTCCATGCCCTGCACGCGGCGGGGCGTCACATCGACGGTCACGGGCAGCGATTCAGGCTCAAGCGTCCAAGTCGCTCGCGCCTCATAGCGTTCTTCGTCGTCCGCGAGAATCTCGAAGTCGAGCCCGCGGCCCATGAACCCGACCGGGTCGCCGCTGTCGGCGGGGCCCTCCCCAGGATCATCATCGGCGGAGCAGTTGCTGAAGGCCAGGTAGCTCTCATTGAGGGCAAAACGGTGCATCCACGCGAAGCTTGTCTGTCGCCGAACATCGTCGGGCAGGAGCTTTGCGACCTCGCCGTGCGTGCCCTCGCTCCAAGCCGCAACCATGCCTTGTCGGGCTGCCTGCATGGCGCGGAAGAAGGGCGGGTTCTTGCCCCACGGAATCGATCCGTCCTTACGGCCTACAGAGATGACCAGGAATGGAAGATCAACGTCCGCCTGCTGTGCAAAACGCGCTGCATTGAGCTGATCGTGGATCGTTCCATCGCCGTACGGGGAATCGAGCGCTCCCGTGTAGGCCTCGACGCGGAAGCTGCTGTCGCCGACGGGGCCCTTGCCGTAGGTTACGATCGGCACGTTCGGGGCGACGGCTGCGAAGATCTCGGGGTGGCGGAAGGAGAATGACATGGTCCCGCATCCTCCCATCGACCCTCCCGTGCTGTAGGTCCGGTTGCGGTCGGTCTCAAACCTCTCCATCACCCAAGCCAGGATCCAGAGCAACCGGCGCTCGGAGTAGTTGACGCACTTCCCCTCGGCCATGAGATTGGGATCGTAGATGTGGTCGCTGTATCCAAACCAGAACGTGTGGATCGACCGCGTGAGGTGCTGGCATGAGTCTCGTCCCTCCGGGAACATGCGCCCTATCCACGTTCGGTCCGTCGGACGCACTGATACTGCATCGTCTCGCGCGTCGGCGCCGAATTTGAACGGCAGGCCGTCTGACCACGCGAGGTCAGCGTCGCCGAATGCCAGCCACTCCATCCCGCCCCTCCCGGTCTTGGCATGGAGGGTGAGGTCGAGTGGCAGCCCGTCGCCCGCGCCGGGCTCGGGCTTCGCCGCGGGATCGCCTTGCCAGATCGGCTCGATGGGCGCAACGCTTTGCTCCACGGGCGCCGTCAGGCTGTTGGCGCCCGGCTCAACCGTGTCGGCGCGCTCGCCCGTCGCCTCGTCAACGGCGACGACCGCGAAGTAGCGCGCGCCCTCGCTTGCCGGCGTCACCGTGTGGACGCTGAGGCCGCTCTGCGGATCGAGTCGCTCGCCGCCCTCTTCGATGACCCAACCGATCGGCTTGACCTCGGGCTTGTTTCCATCCTCGTCCGGCTTCATCGGCTTGCCATAGGTCTCGGGATGCGCCCACCAGTCCGTCGCTGACGCGGGCGTAATGTGGTGGTTCGCCACCTCCGCCTCGGACGCGTTGGCCTCAGTGATCGGCTCATCGTGAATCAGCACCTGGAACCGGAGGCCGGCAAGGTCCGCAGGCTCCCGCCACGTCAGGAATGTCTGTCCATGGCTGTATCGAGCGCCTAGCTCAGTTGCGATCGGATCTGCCGCCGACTGCGCCATCGGTGCCGCGGCCAGCAGCGCTGAGACCGCGATGTATCGCGTGAGCATATCGATTCACGACTCCTTGTAGCGGAAGTTGAATCGGCCGCTCGGGGCCGCGTCGCCGCTGGTGATGAAGTCCATGATGTCTCCCGGCTTCTGCGCGTTGTCGACCCACTTGAAGTCGACCTGCAGCGGTCCGACTCCCAGTGCCAGGTCGGTTCGTGGGATGGCGATCTCAAGCTGATTGCCGCTCGCGGCATAACTCACGCGGGACACGCGCTCCCACTGCCACCCGCCGAGGCATCGCTCGAGGTTCGTCCGCGACGACCCCACGCCCCGTCGGTTGACGATATACTGGTAGCCCTCCCAGTTCGGCGTGTCCTCGTCGCCGATCGAGATGAGCAACCACATCCAGTTGCGGTCTGTGTGGGGCGTGAGCGGGTCTTTCGTCTCAACGTAGAAGTAGAGGCTGTCGGCGTCTCGCGCCGCCTTTGCCGCAACGATGTCGTTGCGCCCTGAAGTGTCGATGTACGGTCCCTCCGAGCCCCACGCCGGGTGATCTCTGTGCGCCGTGTCGCCCGCGGTATCGAGGAACTCCGGCCCTACGTCGTCCCAGTCGTCGAACTGCCCGTCGATCGCGATGGTCTTCGGCTCGGATGGTCTCGGTGGCATCCGAACGCCCTTGAAGCGGCGGATGCCGTCGATCATCTGGTAGTAATAGCCGTCCCCATGGCCGCCCCGCATCGGCTCGATGTCGCGGCTGTACTCTTGGCTGTACTGATCGACGAAGATCGAGCCTCCCTCGGGCACGGGTTGGCCGGCGATCGACTGGCTGCCATTGCTCTCAAAGCGCATCGCCACCCACTCGTTCCACCCAGTGATGAAGATGAACTCTGGATCTATCTCCAGCGCCCGCTCGAATTGCTCGGCGAAGCACAGGCCGACGTCCGTCTGAAGCTCCTCCGGCGGCGGTTGCTGGCCACCATGAAAGCTCCGTCCGATGTTCGTCGTAGCGTGTTGCGCCACGGCCACGGGCACCTGTTCGCGGTGCTCGGGATCATCGTGCCATCCCCACTTCTGCGGGTGGTGATCGAGCCACGCCCATTTGTCCTTGCCGTCGCCGAACCACCCGCCGGCGCTCCAAGCCCACGAGTGGCGGATCGTGAAGAAGTCCACCAGCTCCGCGTCCAGGTCTTCCGGCGGCGTCAGGATGATCGGCTTCCCTCGCCAGCGGAACCACAAGTCCTCATGCAGACCCTTCGCGTAGAACTCGTCATACAGCTTCCGCACGACCTGGGGCGCGCCTGCGTTCGCCAGGAACCCGATCTGCGGCGTCCGGCCGCCTTCGTCGCGGATCCCCTGGAAGACCCGACAGATCGTCATGTAGTTCGCGGTGTAGGTCAGGGCGTTCGTGACGTCGCAGAAGATCACGTCAACGCCGGCCTCGCTGAGCATGTGGGCGTGCTTGCGTATCACCCACTCGTCGTCGGTCAGGTAGTATCCGAAGTGCGGCTCGCCCCACCAGTGGAAGGCGTGCCACGGGCCCCATTCCTGCTCCCCAGCGAGGATCTTCGTAAGGTCGTACGGGCTCTTGTATTTCTCATCGGTTTTGGGCTGCGTGCCTTGGTCGGGGCGCAGTGCCGTCGAAGCATCGTACCCATGCGGCCCTATCCACGTAAAGTAGAAGATGCCGACGAACTTGCCATCGCGGGGCGGGCCGCACTCCTCGTGCCCCGGCAACTCCCGCCCCAGCGCGTCCCTGGCAACCCACGTGTCGCTCTGCGCGTCTCGTCCGTCCCTGAGGTCATCCATCGTCTGGGATCCGCCGATCGCTGTTAGTGTCAGTGCTGTCAGTGGTACAATACCGGCTGCGGCCCGCCGCATGCAGGTCCTC
>CAZKUN010000292.1:0-10832 GCA_964555935.1 uncultured Armatimonadia bacterium
AAACGGATCGACATGGGCTCTTTCATCGCCGAATCGGCCCTCGTTGCCCAGTAGAACATCGCGGTCTCGCCCGCCGTTACCGACATCGCTATCTCAAGGACAGGATAATCGGCGCCGCTCACCGGCTCGTCGAGCGTCGCGGTCATGTAACCGGGGCAGGCGATGTGGCCGGCGAGCACCCCGTCCTCGATCCGGATCTGCCCCAGACCGCGGAAATACTGCCAGTACAACTCATCGTAGCGCTCGGTGAAATCGAAGTCGATGTCGGTCAACGGCGGACGCTCGACGGCGAAGCGGGCGGCGTGACGCCACGGGTCATCGATCTCGCGCATGAAGGAGTAGACGAGCCGGCGCATCCGCTTCTCCCTGCGAGCATGCTCGGGCTGGCCGGAGAGGTTCTCCATCTCCAGAGGGTCGGCGCTGAGATCGTAGAGTTCATCCACCTGGCGCGGTCGCCAGTTGAGCGAGTACTTCCAGTCATCCGTGGTGCGGACCATGCGCATCTGGACGCCCGGCGCGGGGAAACTGGTGTAGACAGCCTCGTGCTGGTCGTCCGTTTCGCCCTCGAGAACAGGGCGGAGGCTCTTGCCATGGACTGACTCGGGCGTGTCGGCGCCGCCATAGTCCAGCAACGTGGGCATGATGTCAACGCTGCTGGAGAGGGCCTGGGTCACGCGATCGGCGGGAATCGCGCCGGGGAGACGCGCCACGAGCGGCACGTGCATCAGCTCCTCGTGCATCGCCATGTGCTTGAAGATGTTCCCGTGCCCGCCCATGTACTCGCCGTGGTCAGTGGTGAAGACCACGAGCGTATCGGCGGCGAGGCCAAGATCATCAAGGGAATCGAGCAAGCGGCCGATCTGGTGGTCGATGTAGCTCATGAAGCCGTAGTAGTGGGCCATGAGTTCGCGGTACTCGCGCTCGCCCCACTCGTCGCGGTCGAGGAGGTCCCACATCTCGCCCGGGAAGACAAGCTGGCGCTTGAGCTTGTCGCGCTCGGCTTCCATGTCAACGTCATTCATGCGCCAGTGGAAGTTCTGGTGGGTCTCGGGCGCGGATGTCATGGGATCATCGACGGATTTCGGCAGAGGCAGGCTCTCGGGATCGTACATGGTGTCCCACGGCTTCGGCGGGTTCATCGGCCGATGGGGCCCCTCGTAACTGACGCAGAGGCAGAATGGGTCGTCATCGGCGCCGTGTTGCTTGAGGTAGTCGATGGCGCTGTCGGTGAGGAAGGTCTCGACGAAGTGCTCCTCGGGAATCACGGACGCGCCATCGACGATGACGGTGTGGTGGCCGCCTCGGACCTTCTGACCCGGGATCGGCTCCTCCAAACCCAGCTCGCGGAGGTAGGCCACGTAGTCAGAATTGGGCGACACGCCATGCACAAAGCCGTTCTGGGGCATCTTCTCGCCCGGGGGAGGCGTCGTCATCTTCTGGAGAGCAGGCAATTGGGAGCCGCTGCCGGGGACAGACTCCTGCGGGCCGCCCATGTGCCACTTGCCCATCCAACTTGTCTGGTAGCCCGCGCGAGTCAGTTCGGTCGCGAAGGTGGGCAACTCTTCGTCGAGCTTGACACCGTTGGTGGTGATGCCGTGGCGCTGAGGGTGCAGGCCGGTCAGGATGCACCCTCGTGAGGGCGAGCAGGGGAATCCGGCGATGTAGTAGCGGTCGAAACGGACGCCCTCGCCCGCGAGTCGGTCGAGGTTGGGGGTGCTGATGTGAGGGTTGCCGTAGCAGCGCATCGCGTCGAGGCGTTGCTGGTCGGTTATGATGAAGAGGACATTGGGCCGACGGGCCGTCCGTTGGGCGGCTGCATCGCGGCGAGGGGCGCCAATGGCGGCCGCGGCGCCGGCTCCCGCCAGGCCGCCGATGAATCGTCTTCTGTCGATGCGCATTGCTGGCTCCAGGTCGGATCTGAGGGTACTCTCGGAGTTCGCCGAACATGGCCGGAATCCTCGCCATTAGCCCTTGCGCTCGGCCTCTGATTGTGCTATAAATGTGTCATAGCATCTTCAGAGAGAGACGCTTCCTCCTGAAGGGCGGGCAGTTTGCCCGCTCTTTTTTTGGCTTATATGGGGCCTTGATTTGGGAGAGGCGATTTGTAGGCTGGCCGCGATGCGCCGTCCGAAACACCCGGTTGTCGAGGCAATCGAGGAAGACATCCAGCTCATGGCCGATGATTACGGCTTTGAGATTGTCGATATCACCTTCGGTGGGCCGAAGCGCAACCCAATCCTGACGGTGATCCTGGATAAGCCCGACGGCGTCACGGCCGACGATTGCGCGAAGATGGGCAAGCGTTTCGGGATCCTGATGGACGTGAGGGACCCGATCGAGACGAGCTATCAGCTCGCCGTGTCGTCGCCCGGAGTCGAGCGCCCGCTTACGAAACCAGAGCATTTTGAGCGTTTTGCGGGCAAGCAAGCCGCGATCCGCTTTATCGATGAGACGGACAAGCCCAAGACGCTCACCGGCACGCTCGGCGGGCTTCGAGAGGGCGACGTTGTCCTCGAGGTAGACGGCAAAGAACTACTGATCGAGGATGAACAGATCGAGTCGGCCCGGCTGAAGTTCGACTGGGACGACGCGAACGTTTCCGACGGGAAGGGTGGATGAATCGTGGTGTCGTCTAAACTCGGGCGGCGGATTGTCCGCCGCAACAGACGCAACGGGGTGACAGCATGAACGGGGATTTCATCGAAGCCCTCGAGCAGATCGAGCGCGAAAAGGGTATACCGATGGCCTCGCTCATCTCCACCGTCGAGGCGGCCATGGCATCAGCCTACCGCCGCCATTTCGGTGAGGCGCGAGAGATAAGGTTGGACGTGAACCGGGACGCGGGCACCGTGACGATGTTCTCGCGGAAACCGCTGATTCCCGAGGATCCGGATGATGACGCGCTGCCGATTGGCAGCGATGATGACGGCATCGTCAGCACGCAGACCCTCGAGGAGCAGGCCGGTCCCGAGGAAATGGAATACGAGGAAGAAGAAATCACGGCTGATGACTTCGGCCGGATCGCGGCGCAGACGGCCAAACAGGTCGTCGTGCAGCGCATTCGCGAGGCGGAGCGGGAGCTTGTCTTTGATGAGTTCAGCCACCGCGTCGGCGAACTGGTGACGGGTGAGGTCCAGCGCAAGGACCAGCGCAACGTGTTTATCGCGCTTGGCCGCGTTGAGGCGCTTCTGCCCGGTCACGAGCAGATTCCAGGCGAGCCGTATCGCTTCGGCGATCGGCTTAAGCTCTACATACTCGACGTGCGCAAGACGACGAAGCACCCGCAGGTCATCGTATCGCGCACGCATCCGGGACTCGTTTCCAGGCTGTTTGAGCTTGAGGTCCCAGAGGTCTACGACGCGGTCGTCGTGATCCGCTCAGTCGCCCGCGAGCCCGGCGCTCGGTCGAAGGTTGCCGTGGAGAGCCGCGATTCGGCGGTCGACCCGCTCGGCGCTTGCGTCGGACACCGAGGCGCGCGCGTGCAGGCCATTGTTGACGAGCTTCGCGGCGAGAAGATCGACATCGTGCGCTGGAACGAAGACATGCACCAGTATCTCGAGAGCGCGCTTTCTCCGGCGAAGGTCGGGCAGGTAATCACGAACGATGCCGACCGCGCGGCGACGGTTGTCGTTCCCGACAACGAGCTATCGCTTGCTATCGGTCGGCGCGGACAGAACGTCCGCTTGGCGGCCCGTCTGACGGGCTGGCGGATCGATATCCGCAGCCAGACTCAGTGGTCGGAGGAGCCGGGGGACGAGGTCGTCGTCCCGGCCGATGCCCCGGACATTTCGGCCTCCGCGTTGGCCGAGGAGCTTGGCGTGTCCGTCACCGACCTCGTGGACATTGCGGTCGAGGAAAGCATCGAGATCGCGGGCGGGGACACGCTGGTGCCGACCGAGCAGGCCGGGACGCTACGGGCGCTGCTAGGCGGTGGCGACGGCACTCTACAGGACCTGCAGAGCGGCTCGCTGACGATGGAACCGGACGAGGCCGCGGTCGCATCCGACGAGGCCGCGACGGAGTAACGGCGGGTATCGGGGGAGGCTGTCGGTGCGCGCAAGGCACGTTCCGCTCAGAAGATGCGTGGTATGTGGCGAGCGACGCTCGAAGCCCGAACTGCTGCGGATCGCACGCAGGCCCGATGGTGAGATTGAGATCGACGCGGACCCGAAGACGCCAGGCCGAGGCGCGTACGTGTGCCGAACGCCGGAGTGCATCGCGGAATCCGCTGATGGTAGTCAGATCTGCCGCACGCTTAAGCACGCTCTTTCAAAGGAGGCCGCGGCGGAACTAGCGGCCCTGGCGGAGAGACTGGCGGCAGCGTCGCACGAAGGTCGTTAATCGTGGAGGTGTCGGAGCTTGCCGAAAACCCGTGTCTTTGCCCTGGCAAAGGAACTAGGCCTCGAGAGTCGAGCACTGATCGCCGTGCTCGTGCAACTCGGAGTCGAACGTCCCACCCCTGCCAGTCAACTTGACGAGGATATGACCAACCGGGCGCGCGCGACCGTGCGACACGCCGCGGAGGTCGCCGCTGAACGCGCTGAGGCAGAGCGCGCGACCGCACCACCGACGGTTGCCCCTGGGGCCGTCGCGCTTGCGGCCGCGACGGGCACAATCGGCCCGTCACCGGACTCCCAAGCGGCCAAGGACGCGGAGAAGGTCGCCGCGGCCCAAGCCGAACAGGAGAAGGCAGAAGCGGCGCGTGCAGCCGAGGCGAAGGCCGCGGCAGCGAAATCGGACGATAAGACGCGGCGCCGCAAACCGGCGCAGACGCGTCAGACGGCGGGGATGGTGCAGGAGGAACCGCCGGCCGATGTCGAGGAGGAGAAGCCCGAGGAGGAAGAGGAGCCGATCGACGAGGAAGCCGAGCTTCGCGAACTGGAGCGGGAACTCCAACGTATCGAGCGCGAGGAACGGCGCGGAGCGGGCATGCTTTCGCTTGAGGCCCTCACTCCCGAGGAGCGCGAGGAAGAACGCACGCGCGGCCAAGATGACCTCGTCAAGCCCATTCCCGAGCGCGCCCGTCGCCCCGTCGGCGAGCGGACGGAGACCGCGGAAGACGTCTGGCCGGTTGTGTGCGTCCTCGGCCACGTTGACCACGGCAAGACAACTCTTCTCGACGCAATCCGCAAGACGAACGTCGTGGACGGCGAGGCCGGCGGGATCACGCAGCACATTGGCGCGTCAGAGGTCGTGACCGACGATGGTCGTGGAATCGTCTTCCTCGACACGCCGGGACACGCGGCATTCACCGCCATGCGCGCTCGCGGCGCGATGATTACCGATATCGCCATCCTGATTGTCGCGGCCGATGACGGCATCATGCCGCAGACGATCGAGGCAATTAACCACGTCCGCTCCGCGGGCGTTCCCATTATCGTCGCCATCAACAAGATCGACATGCCGGGCGCCAACATCGACCGCATCAACCAGCAACTCGCGGAGCACCAGCTCGTCCCCGAGGCGTGGGGCGGCGATACAGTGTGCGTTCAGATTTCCGCGCTGCAAGGCGAAGGCATTGACGACCTGCTCGAGATGATCTGGCTTATTGCCGAGACCGAAGTGGGCGACATCTGGGGCGACCCGGAAGCCCCGTTCGCGGGCGTTATTGTGGAGAGTGAACTCGATCCGAGCCGCGGCCCGATCGCAACGGTGCTGGTCCGCAACGGTTCGCTCAAGGCCACCGATATCCTCATCTGCGGCGCGGCCCATGGTCGCGTGCGCCGCCTGAATGACTGGCGCGGGAAGATGATCAAGGGCATCGGCCCCGGACACCCGGTTCAGGCCATCGGACTGTCGAACGTGGTGGAGGCGGGAGAGGTCATTGAAGTGGCATCGAGCGCGAAGGCGTCGCGTCAACTCGCCGAGGAACGCGCCGAGGCTCTCCGCGACGAGCGTCTCGAATCGAGCAAGCCAGGCGGGCTGGCAGACCTGTTCCGCCAGTTCACGCAGGGCGACCGCAAGGACCTGAATCTCATCATCAAGACGGACGTTTGGGGCTCGCTCCAGGCGATGCGCCAGGCGATGTACGAGCTGAATGAGGAGCTTGAGGAAGTCGACATAACGATCATCCACGATGCCGTCGGAGACGTCAGCGAGTCGGACGTGCTGCTGGCAGTGGCTTCGAGCGCGATGGTCATCGGGTTCCACGTCGAGGCCGACGCCAACGCAAGGTCGATGGCGGGCGGCGAGGGCATCGACATCCGCATCTACGACATCATCTACGAGGCCCTGGACGAGATCCGCGCAGCGATGCATGGAATGCTCGACCCGGTCTTCGAGGAACAGATTATCGGCCACGCCGAGGTGCTGCAGGTCTTCAAGAGTTCGCAGGCCGGCGTCATCGCCGGGTGCCGCGTCTCGGACGGCCGCCTGGAGCGCGGCGCCGACATGCGCGTCACGCGAGGCAGCGAGTTGGTCTACGAGGGGCGTATCGACAGCCTGCGTCACCTTGCCAACGACGTGCGCGAGATCGACGCTCCGTCTGAGTGTGGTGTGGCAACTCATGACCACCGTCGGTGGGCCGAGGGCGACATCATCGAGGCGCACCTTCAGGTCGAAGTGCCCAGACGCATGCCGGCACCGACCGACGCCCGACCGCAGGGCGTGTCGTAGCCGGAATCAGCGGCGACTATGTCAGTCATCGTCGGAACGCTCACGATGGATCTATACGTATCTGACGCCCTCACCCTCAAGGACAAGCGCCAGGTGGTGAAGAGCCTCCTGGGTAGGGTGGGGAATCGTTTTAATGTCAGCGTTGCCGAGGTCGATAGACTCGACAACCGACAGCACGCGACGCTTGCCGTAGCGGCGGTCGCAAATAGCCGCGAACACGTCGACAGAGTTCTGAACGCGGTTCTGCGGTTTTGCGATAGCGATCCGCGAGCCGAGGTCACGAAGGCCGAGATCGAGACCGACTAACCACAGGGCGCGCCTTGTGCCCGCATCCCACGCCCCAACCGAGCCAGCATGCCCAACCAGCGCCAGACGCGCGTTGCTAACCGAGTGCGGGAAGAGATCGCGCGGATTCTCCTTCGAGAGATCGAGGACCCGCGGGTGCGGCTGGTCACGATTACTGACGTCTCCGTGTCGCCCGACCTCAAGCACGCGCGCGTGTTCTTCAGTTCTGTCAGCGGCGACAGCACTCCCGAAGAGACTATCAAGGGCCTTCGGCGAGCCCGGAAGTTCATCCAACGACGCCTGGCGGACACGGCCGACCTTCGCTTCACGCCAAGACTCGATTTCCGACTCGACCCGACGGCCGAGCAGGCCCAGCGCGTGGAGGAAATCCTACGGGGCCTGAACGTCCCCCCCGCCGATTCCGACGACGCCCCAAACGACGAGGAGCCGCCTGAGGATCCGGATGAAGACACCGACGCTGTCGAAGATCTGTGATCTGATCGAGGTCAACTCGTCGTTCCTTCTGGTCACGCACTTCGACCCGGATGGCGACGGCATCGGGTCGTGTCTCGGCTTGCAGCGGGCGCTGCTGAACCTACACAAGGACGCGCGCGTCTGGCTCCCCAGAGGCGTCCCCGACAAATACCAGTTCCTGCCCGGATCCACCGGCATCGTCACCGAGAGCGGCCCCGAGAAAATCACCATCGCGCTGGACTGTGATGGTTCGCGACGGCTCGGCGCGACGCGCGAGACGGTCGAGCAGGCCGAGGTCGTGGTGAACATCGACCACCACGCGGGCGACGACGCGTTTGGCGACATCGTTTGGGTCGACTCCTCCTCCCCCGCCGCCGGCTTCCAGACGTATCACCTGATCCGCGCGCTTGGGGCTGAAGTCGCGCCCGATATTGCCACCTGCCTCTACTGCGCGGTCGGCACGGACTCCGGGTTCTTCCGCTACGCGAACACATCGCCCGCGCTACTGCGCGTGGGAGCCGAGTTGGTCGAGGCCGGCGCCGATCCGAAGGCCATTGCTCAGGCGACGCTCGACCGGTACGACGTGCGAGTTGTGAAGCTCGGCGGGCGGGCCTTGGACTCGCTGGAGATCAGGCTCGACGGGCGCGCCGCGATGGCTACACTCACCAAGGCCGACTTCGCTGCCGCCGGCACCGAACAGACCGAGGGCGTGGTTGACTACCTGCGGACCGTTGCCGGCGTGGACCTGCTGATCCTCGTGCGCGAGGCTGAGGACGGGTGGCGGGTGAGCATGCGGTCGCTTGAGGGGCTTGATGTCAGCGCGACGGCCAAGAAGCTCGGCGGTGGCGGGCACGCGCCCGCGGCTGGTTGCACGTTGCACGGCGGGTTGGCGGAGGCATTGAGCACGCTGGAGGCGGCGCTTCGAGAGACGATTGCAGAGGGCGGCGCGAGCGCATGATGCGCGGCATTCTCAACGTGCTCAAGCCACCAGGCATGACATCGCACGATGTCGTCGCCGCAGTGCGACGAATCCTCCCCAAGAAGACGAAGGTCGGTCACGCGGGGACCCTCGACCCGGCAGCGGCAGGAGTGCTGGTCGTCTGCCTGGGAGCCGCGACGAAACTCGTCGAGTACATCGTTGACGGCGAGAAGGCGTACCGAGCCGAGGTTACCCTCGGCATCAGCACCAACTCGCTGGACGCCGACGGTGTTGTTACCGCTGAGGCGGACGCCTCCGAAATCGACGAGGACGCCGCGCGGAACGCGGTGGCAGGCCTCGTCGGCGACCAGATGATGACGCCGCCGATGCACTCAGCCGTTCGGATTGGCGGGCAGCGCTTGTACGAACTGGCTCGCCAGGGCGCGGACATCGACCGCGCGGCCCGACCGGTCACGGTATACTCCGCCGAACTCGCGGGCTTCACCCCTGGCGCTCGCGCGACCATCACGACCGACATCCGCTCGAGCAAGGGCACGTACGTGAGGGTGCTCGCCGAGCAGATCGGCGCGGCTTTGGGCGTTCCCGCGCACCTCTCGTTCCTGGTCCGGACAGCGGTTGGGCCACACGAACTTGCCGGGTCCGCCACGCTGGAGGAGATCCAGGAGGCGCGCGAGAGAGAATCGCTGGACGAGCTTTTCGTACCGGCGAGCGTTGCCCTGGAGCACTTCCCGCACATCGCCCTCGCGGAGTCGGACGCGGTGGCGTTTCGGAACGGTAATGCCCGTCGCGTCGACGTCGATGTCGACGGGCTCGCGCGAGTGCATGATGCCGATGGCCAGTTGCTGGGGGTCGGTGAGGTGATCGACGACGAGACGCGCGGCCGATTGCTACATCCACGCAAGGTGCTATCCGCTTGATGAGCGAGCCACAGAGCTGTCCCGTACAACAGGTCACGCGCGGACCCCGCGCGGTCGCGATCGGCGCTTTCGACGGCGTCCACCTCGGCCACGGGGTCGTGGTGCGGTCGGTGTTGGATGCCGCGGACCGACTCGGCGCGCGGTCGGCGGCACTGACCTTTGAGCCCACTCCCCGTCAGCACTTCGGGCGCGATCATAACGCTCGGTACCGACTGACGCCGGATCCCGAACGCGTCGGACTACTATGCAACCTGGGCATCGAGCAGGTGATCGTGCAGAGCTTTGATGAGGAGTTGCGGGCGACCAGCCCGGAGGACTTCGTCAGGAGCATCCTGCTCGAGCGGCTGGAGGCGAAGTACGTCGCGATCGGGCAGTCACATAGCTTCGGCGCCGGCCGCGACGCCGGGCCCGAGGCCATGGTCGAGTATGGGCGCAAGTACGGGTTTGAGGTCTACATCGTGCCGCTGGTATCCGCCGGCGAGCTGGATGTCTCCAGCACGAAGATCCGCGCCGCGCTTCGGGACGGCGATGTTGCCACCGCCTCGAAGATGCTCGGGCGTCCTTACACCGTCAGCGGCATCGTGGAGCGTGGGAATCGCATCGGGACCGACCTCGGCTGGCCGACGGCGAACGTTTCGTATCCGCGCATGAAATTCGTGCCGGGCAACGGGGTGTATGCGGGAGTCGCGCGTGTGGGCGAGCCGGATAGCCCTCTGGTCGCCGCCGCCATCAGCCTCGGCCCAGCGCCGAGCGTCGGCGTCGAGCAGCGTCGCTTGGAGGCGCACTTGATCGGCTTTGAGGGTGACATCTACGACGAAGAGATTACCGTCGGGTTCATAGAACGCCTGCGGGGCATCGAGACCTTCGACAGCCTCGAGGAACTCAACACGCGCGTGCGAGCCGACATCGACGAGACCCAGCGCATCTACGAATCACTCCGCGCCGGATCCTGACTTCTCCCCCACTACCCGCGAGTAGCGAGACGCGAAGGCGATAGCGGCCGCGAAGAGGGCGCCTCCCGTAGCCGCGATGGTGAGCGCCGCTCCACAGAGGTGGAGGCAAGGGGTTCGGGTCCACAGTGACAGCCCGGATGGTCGGGCGAGCAGCGCCGCCGCGCAACTGAAGGCGCAGCCAGCGATGGGCATCAGCCAGCGAGTCCGTCGCCCCCGCGACACGCACGCGCCAAGGGCCGCCCCGAGGAGCGGCGAGAGGACCACTGTGGCGACCAACCTGGCCCAAGGCCAAGGGCCGGGGATGCCTCCGAGGGTGAGCGACATATCCGAGACGATGAACGGGCGCGCGCTGAACATGATGCCCACGCCGAGCATTCCTAGCCACCACCTCACCCCGCGCGGAGCGCGCGGCATCAGGCGATCGGCGAGCACGATCCCCATCCCCACCCAGGCGCAACGCCAGGCCCCCGCCCATGGGCCCGATATCTCGCCAACGAAAACCCATGCGGGATCATCGAGGAAGAACCGCCGAAGGCCGGGCGCGGCGCTCAGGCCCTGCACGAGCGCACCGGTACCGGCCGACAGAGCCACCGTCCACCACGGCATTGCGTCGCGGGGGTGCAGGCGGGGCTCGGGTGGTTCGGACAT
>CAZKUN010000293.1:0-233 GCA_964555935.1 uncultured Armatimonadia bacterium
GACGCATCCCCCGCCGTGATCGACGGTCTCCGCCAAGCCCTCGCCGACGCCGGCATCGAGTGCCGCGACGTCAGTCCCAGCGAGTTCGCCGGCGATCCGGACCTCGCCCAGCTCGTCATCCTCCCCCACACCAAGCGACTGCCTCTCGGCGTGCTCGACGCCCTCGACGCTCACCTGAGGCGCGGCGGCCTCGCCATCTTCATGGGTGGCCCCCTTGGGGCGGAGACGCTCGT
>CAZKUN010000293.1:243-10814 GCA_964555935.1 uncultured Armatimonadia bacterium
CGATGCGTTGGCCCAGACGCCGACCGGCGCCAGTCTACTGACCCTTGACCAGACGACCACTGACGCCCTGAGGCGCCAAGCCGGCCCCGAGGAGGGTGCTACGTCCCTCGCCATCCTCAAAGGCCCCGACGGGCAACCGGCGCTTGGCGTCAAGGTCGGCGATCTCCAGAGCTGGGAGACGCTTGAGTACAGGCTCCAATCTCCAGGCTTCCCGGAGGGCCATGAACTGACGTGCTTCTGGGCCAAGGGTAGCAGAAAAACCACCCACCTCACGGTCGAGTGGCGTGAAGATGACAAGTCTCGATGGATGGCCACGGTCGGGCTGACGCCGAGTTGGGAACGCTACGTGCTGGCTCCCCGCGACTTCAAGTACTGGCCTGACAACGTCGCCCAAGGGCGCGGAGATGGCGGCGACCACTTGCGTCCCGCCCACGCCGCCGCGTTCATGTTCGGGCTTGCCAAGAGCCACGCGGCCCTTCCCGAGGGCCCGCACTCTTACGCCATTGCCGAGATCGGCACCGCCGCCTCGCCTTACCCTTCGTTACTCGCGCAGGCGCCCATCATCGAAGCCGTCAGCCCGCCGTACAAGACCTTCGCGCCGACCAGCGCCCGCAAGATCACCGGCCCCGACGTTGACCTACCGGCCACAAGCAACATCTCGTGCGCGATCCCTCGGGCCCGCGGCCTGGGAATCCGCAAGGCGCGCATCGGTCGGTGGATTCCGCTGCTGGAGGCGCGCGACGCAAAGGGCGACCTCCGAGGCATCGCCGGATCCGTATACATCTCCCTCGCAGAGCCATACCCAGGGGCCGCGTGGGGCACGATAGGGATCGAGGGCCCTGAGTACATTGAGCGCCACATGGACCCGATTGGGCCGGTGGTCGCGGGCATGGCGCGGCGCCTGCTCGGGCGCGTGCACATCTCCAAGGCCGGCGCCGACCAGTTCAGCTATCTCCCGGGCGAGGCGCCCATCATTGGCGGGCAGATCGCCAACGATTCAGACCGCGGCCAGGAACTCCACCTCGACATGACCGTCACGCAGGTCGGGCACGCGGCGCCCGCGTTCACGAAGACCTGGGCCATTAGCGCGCTTCCAGGGGTGCTGACCGGCGAATCCGCACGCTGGGACCGTCCGACCGAACACGGCACCTACGTCGCGCGCGCGGTGCTGCGCCAGGGCGACGAGGTGCTCGACGAGTTGTCCCACTCGTTCGTCCGTCTCGCGACGCCCGAGGCCGCCTCGAGTGCCTACGTTTCGGTCCGCGACGGCGAGTTCTGGCTCGCAGGCAAGCGCTGGCACCCGCATGGCATCAACTACTGGCCGTCGAGTTCAACCGCGCTTGAGTGGTTCAGCTACTGGCTGCACTGGCTCCATCCGACGAACTACGATCCCAGCGTAATCGAGCGAGACCTCGCGGCGCTCGCCGACCTCAAGATGAACTCCGTCAGCATCGCGCTCCGAAACCGCGACGAGTTGCCCGCTTTCAACCACTTCGCCAGTCGCTGCGCCGAGCACGGCGTTCGCATCAATCTGTTCGTTGGCGGCGGCGATCCGGTCGGCTTCAACGTCGAAAGCACCCTCGACCTGATCGAAGCCGGTCACCTGGCATCGAACCCGACCATTTACGCCTGGGACATCTCGTGGGAACCCCACTTCGGTCCATTCGAGAACCGACTCCGCCTCGATGCGTGGTGGGATGAGTGGATCGCTGAGCGATACGGGAGCGTCGAGAACGCTGAGGCGGATTGGGGCGTCGACGCGCCTCGCGCGGCAGGTGGCCAGATCACCGGACCATCTCAGGAGCAGATCCTGAACGACGGCGATCACCGCGTCATGGTCGCCGCCTACCGGCGCTTCCTGGATGATCTCGTCAGCCGGTCCTACGGCGAGTGGGCGCGCAAGGTCCGCGCCGTGGACCCCCACCATCTCATCGGCGTCCGATCCGGGTACGGCGGCACGGGCCAGGCCGGGATCGACCATGCCATGCCGTTTGACCTCATGGCGGGCGCGAAGCACCTCGATTTCATCTCGCCTGAGGGCTACGGCATCGGCGGCGACTGGGAGAACTACGAACGCGGCGGGTTCACCACGGCCTACGCGCGGTTCGCAGGCAACGGCAGGCCGGTCTTCTGGTCCGAGTTCGGCCGGAGCATCCATCCCGAATACAGTTCCGAGCGCATCGAGGAGCAGAGGTTGCTTTACGAGCGCACCTACCGAATGGTCGCGTGGTCGGGCGCCAACGGGTCGGCGGGATGGTGGTTTCCCGGCGGCTTCAGAGTCGGCGAGAACTCAGACTATGGCATCATGAACCCGGATGGCACGCCTCGGCCCAGCGCCCTTGATGCGCGCAAATGGGCCGCGCGGATCGACGACCTGAAACACGTCCCCGAGGTCACTCACTGGATCACGATCGATGGAGATCTCCACCCTCGTGGCTACTCGCAGGTCATCGCCCGCCACGCGGACGAGTACGTCTCAGCCCGCCGTCGTGGCGAGATCGTCGGGCTGCGCGCCGAGGGCACCGGCACGGACTCGACCGCGACGTCGATGACCGCCGTGGGCAATACGCGCGCCGATGGCGCCAACCCGCATAAGTATCTCAACGCGGAGTTCAACACCGTCCGTGTCCGCGTCGGCGGCGGCGCGTGGATCGACGCGACCCCAGGGGCAACGGTCGAGGTCGAGGCGAACCGCGCCATCGAGTGCGTCGCCACCATCGGCAATTCGGGCGAAGCGCTCTGGGTCAGCCCGGCGATTGCTGGCGACCGCCCCGGCGGCGTGTACCTTGTCGATGCGCCAGGCAGCGACTTGGTGGTCGACCAGCCCATCACCATCGATGTCCCGCGCTACGGCGACACGCTTGTCGGCCCGTTCGAGCTTAGCGCCGGCATTGATGCCAAGGCGAACGTCGCCCTGCGGGTGGAGGCGAGAGGCCGCACTCCCTTCGGCGGTCACTTCCGGTTCGCGCTCGCGCCGAGGTAGCTCGGAACGCCGGTGGGGTTCCGAGCGTTCGCTTTACCGACAGCCTGCCCCAACCGGCCACCCACCAGGTGAGCGAATGCCCAGTAAGTCCATCCACGGTCGTGGCCGAATTCCCCAAGTCCTCGGCATGCTCGTCCTGTTCGCCGGGCTGGTGGCATTCGTCATCTGGGGAGCGGCGATCGTCCGTGGTTCGAAGAAGACGCCGCCTCCCCCACCTCCAGGCGACCCAAGCCGCGCGCTTGAGCTGATCACCGACCTCGCGCCGAAGCTCCGATCGGATGATGACGCGGGTTCCACATGCGTTGGCGCGCTGCGCATGATCGAGCGCCAGGCGAGAGCCGAAGCATTGGTGCACTGCCTGCGCTCCGACGACCCCGCCGTCGCGGAGGCCGCCCTCTATTGCGCCGGAGACTTCGTCACCGACGACGAGCGCATCGCTCCCCTGTTGCTCGCCGCCGGCGAGGGCGAGCCGAATGAAGTCTCCACCTATGCCCTCGCCCGCTCCGGCCTTCCCGAAGCTCTGACGCGCATCAAAGCCATCCTCAACGAGTCCGGCCCGTCGCGATACCAGGCCATCTGGGCGCTGGCGATCTGGGATGGCCCGGAAGCGACGAACACGCTGCTCGATTTCGTGGTCACCGAGCCAGATCCCGTCGCCGGGATGATGGCCGCGGAGGCCCTGGGGTACCGGCGGGATACCGGCGCGTATCGCGCGCTGGTCAACCTTCTTGAGACCGTCCAGCCCGTCGCCGAGTCGTCCATGATCGGTGAGCGAGCGGCGCTCGCGCTGGGATACATCGGGCAGAAGTCCGCGGTCAAACACCTGCGTGACGCTTCCCACCGCGTCGGCGACTACAACACGACCGAGCGCCTGACGATGGCCTTCGCGCTGTGCCGTCTCAGGCCGGATGACGACTACAACTTCTGGGTATTGCAGCGATCGCTGAAGGGCAAGCTCCCGGATGCCCCCTACCGGCCATCCGGACTCGACGAATTCGTCACTGCTGTCCGTCTCCTCATCCAACTCGACCAACCGCGCGTGAAACAAGTGTTGATAGACGCGAGCCAGGGAGTCGAGGCCGACCGCGCGCAGGCAATCATCGCCGGATTCGCGGCCATGGGCCTGGAACCCACGTGGGACGAGGCGAGCCGCAGTCACGTGCTGAAGGAGATGCCCGAAGGCCGCGCGCCGAAACAGAAAGCCTGGGTGCTGACTCCGCCTTGGCCCTTCGGTGATGCGAGATGACCGCGACCAGCATCCACCATGGTTCCATTTTCTCAGCCGACAGCGAGACCGCGTTCCGTTTCATCGACGACGGCGCTCTCGCAATCGGCGACGACGGCCGGATCATCGAGGTCGGCGCTTTCACCGACATCTCGGCGCGTTTCCCCTCTGCCGGCGTGACCGACTGGGATTCGGCCGCGATCCTTCCGGGACTCGTCGATGCCCACTCGCACATTCCCCAATACAGCTCGGTGGCGATGGATGGCTACGAGTTGCTGCCATGGCTCGAGCGGTTCATCTACCCCGCCGAGGCCGCCTTCGCTGACGCCCAACACGCCTTCGATCGATCCAAGCACTTCTTCCAGGCCGCCCTCGCCAGAGGCACAACTGCGGCCTCGCTCTACGCGACGGTCCACGAGGAGGCCACGCGCCAGGCATTCCGCGCCGCCGAGGAATCCGGGATTCGCGCCTTCATCGGCAAGGTCATGATGGACCAGAACGCCCCAAGCGATCTCCTGGAAGACACGCGGGAATCGCTGGCGGCGAGTGCCCGCTTATGCGAGGAGTGGCACGGCGCGGCGGACGGACGACTGGGGTATGTCTTCTCGCCGAGGTTCGCGGTCACGTGCTCGAACGCCCTGCTCAGCGAGGTCGCGGCGCTCGCGGAGGCCTGTGGCGCGCTGATCCAAACTCACTTGGCCGAGAACGCGACCGAACTGCAGACGGTCGCCAAGCTCTTCCCCGGCGCGCGAAGCTATACGGATGTCTACGCCGATGCCGGCCTGCTGGGGCCGCGGACGATCGTGGCCCACTGCCTCTACCTCTCGCCGCGCGAATGGGACCTGCTGGCCGATACCAACACCCGCATCGCTCACTGCCCGAGTTCGAACTTCTTCCTGAGCAGTGGGATCATGGATCTACACGAGGCTTTGAAGCGGGATATCGTCGTGGGATTGGGATCTGATGTCGGCGCGGGCCCAACTCTCTCCATGTTCGCGGAGATGTCCCAGGCCTGCTTCGCGTCGCGGGCGCGTTCAGCGATGGCGAAGGCGACGGCCGCGCGGATCGAGGCACTGCGCGAGGATTTCGTGGACCTTGACGGTGGCGAGGACCTACACGCGAAGGCTGTGGAGCAGCTCGAGTTGGCCGATCCTGACTGCCTCGTCAGCCCCGCTCACGCGCTATACATGGCGACGCTGGCGGGCGCCGAAACACTCGGCCTCCGCGATCAGATCGGCAGCTTCGAGCCCGGCAAATGGGCCGACTTCGTCGTCGTCGACCTCCGCCAGGTCGACCCCTACTTTGGACAGGAGGAGCGCGCCGCCGACGAGATCCTCTCCCAAATCGTCTTCCGCACCGCCCCCCACGCCGTCGCCGCCACCTACGTCGCCGGCGACCGACGCGCGTAGGGACGATCGAGCCCGCGTAGCGACGGGCTTCCTGGCCTATCACGCCATCCGGCCTACCCGTCCCACCTCAGCAGCACCGCCCCCGCCTCGTGCTCGCGCTTGTTCAGCAGATCGTAGATCTCAGGCGCCTCGGTGTAGTGCGCGTTATGGGTGACGATATTCATGACAGGCAATCTGCCCGCGGCGATCAGCTCCGCGCCGGTCATGAACAGCCCCATGTCATTGTCGTAATCCGTGCACCCGCCAAGCATATCCTTCCACAGGAACTCGCCGCGAAGGATGCGCAACGGCTCTGAGTGGATGCCGATCAGGACGACCCGCCCGCCCGAGCGCGTCATGAGTTGGCTGTGCTCGAAAGCCTCCACGTGCGATCCAGCCGCGCAGTGCAGAACGCAGTCCGCGCCGGCGCCCCCGGTGAGGTCCTTGACGGCATCCACGGAGCTGCCCTCGGAGGCATTCACCAGCTCATCGCATCCCGCCCGCTTGCCTAGCTCAAGCCGGCTGTCGTGTAGGTCGATACCGATGATCCGCGCGGGCCCGCGGAGCTTGGCCCACATCGTCATCAGCAGTCCCACCAGCCCGAGCCCCATCACGGCGACCGTCTCGCCCGGCTTGATGCCCGCCTTCATCGTCCAGTTGTAGCAGCTTCGGCTCCACATGATGAACGGCGACTCATCCCAACCGATTGACTCTGGGATCTTCATGGTCGGCCGGATATCGAGCGGCGGGCTGGGCGACGCGACGATCTGCTGATGGTGTTCCATCGTGAGGACGCGATCCCCAACCGCCAGGTCATCCACGTCAGACCCCACCTCGATCACCTCGCCACTCACCGCGTAGCCCAGATCGTGGTTCGGCCACTTGTCATCCGTGTCGCCCGGCAAGCGACGGACGCGGTTCAGCTCTGACCCGGGGCTGATCAGCGACCGGACGCTCTTCACCAGGCACTGGTGCGGCTGGATCTCGGGCACATCCACATCCGCCAGAACAACCGTGTCGGCCGCCTGGGCGATGAGCTTCTTCATGATCGCTCTCCGATTTCACGCGTCCGGGTGATAATGCTTCAGCGCCGTCTCGAGGCGGATATCGTACTTCGCGCCCTCAACCGGCTGCGTCCCGTCAGCCGCCATCTCATCCAGCGGGCACCCACGCTCAGCCAGCGGCAGCTCAACAATCACTCGCCCGCGTGCCGACTCATACATCGCCATCATCACCTCATGAGCCGCGTGGGCATGTTCAATATCGCACCGGTGGGGAGAGCCCGTCTCCATTGACCCGATGAAGTCTTCGAGGAAATCCACCGGCGCCTCCAGCGGCAGCTCCTCCCAATCGGCCGCCCCCGATCGCAGGACACGCGCCACTTGCCCATCGGCGATAATCCGACCATCGGAGCCGAACATCGTGCGCGTCACCTTAATCTCAGTGTCGGGGAGATCGACGTCAATGTGGATCCTGGTGCCGTTGTCCAGCCCAACGATCGCCATGCACAGGTCCTCACACACCGACCCGCGCTCATATCGATTCGTGCGCCGCTGAGCTTGCCCAACCACCCATGTCGGCGCGGGATCGCCCAGGAGATACCGAGAGATGTCGATCGAGTGAGAGCCGATGTTCGCCAGCCCGCCGGTAATCGAGACCACGCTGTAGAGCGGATCGCCGATCATCCCATCGGCAATCGCCTTCTTCGCCGCCGGGTAGGTGGGGTTGTAGCGGGTCTGGTGGTGGGCGACGAGCTTCACGCCGCGCGCATCACAGGCCTCAATCATCGCGTCCGGCCCGGCGAGGTCGACGCCCAGAGGCTTCTCGCAGATGATCCCCTTCGCTCCCGCCTCGGCCGCCGCGATCGTGATCCGCGGGTGACTCTCCTGCCACGTGCAAACGCTGACGATGTCGGGTTGCTCCTTCGCCAGCAGCTCCTCGTAATCAGCGTAGCGCCCAGGCACGTTCTGGTCCGTGCAGAACTTCTCCAGGTTCTCGGGGTTGATGTCGGCGCCGGCCACGATTTCCGTGCGCGGATTCGCCGTGTAGTAGTTTGCGTGGTAGCGGGCGATGCCGCCCGTACCAATGATGGCGACGCGGTAAGCCTCCATGGGGCCAGTCCCTCCCTGTGCTGCGTGGATGGGCGGATGTTTCGCCGCCCACGCTCGACTGCCTGCTCGATTGCGGAGGTAAGTGCGTGCTCTGAGACGAATAGCCGCCCGACCCCTCGCACTGGGGTCTGACGATGACACCCACACCTCTGAGCAACTAGGGGAGTATTACGATGGCCGAAGAACTCGAAACGCAGGACCCCGAGACCACTGCCGAGACGTCAGAACCGGCGCAGTACAACCCGAAAATGCTGTTCCTGCTGAGCTGTGTCTCGCTCGTCGTGGCGGCGATGGTCTTCGCCCTGCGGGCGACTATATTGGAGGATGTCGGCCTGGAATTCACGCTCGACGCCGGAACGGTCGGCAAGGCCGCCGGCGCGGCGTTCCTCGGATTCGCGGCCTCCGTCTTCGTCGGCGCGGCGCTGTGTGACGTTATGGGCATGCGCTGCCTCCTGGGCCTCGCCGCGGTCTTCCACATCGGCGGCACACTGCTAGTAGTGTTCACGAGTAACCTGTTGGGGATCGCGAGCGCGTACACCATCCTCTACGCCGGCATGTTGATCGTCGGCCTGGCTCATGGGCTCGTTGAGGCGGTAATCAACCCGCTCTGCGCAACGCTCTACCCTGAGGACAAGACGCACAAGATGAACGTCCTGCACGCGTGGTGGCCGGGCGGGATGATCATCGGCGGCCTGCTGGGATACGCGATGGGCAGCCTGGGCTGGGAGTGCCGCTTCGGGATGGTGCTCATCCCGTCGGTGATCTACGGCATCATGGTCGCCGTGACCAAGTTCCCGCCGACCGAGCGCGCGGCAGCCGATGTGTCGACCAAGATCATGTGGAAAGAAGCGCTGCAGCCACTGTTCATCATCTGGTTCTTCATGATGTTCCTGACGGCCGCGATGGAGCTTGGGCCGGGTCAGTGGGTCGACGCAACGCTCAGCAAGACAGTCGGCTTCCAGGGCATTCTACTGCTCGTATACGTGAGCGGGCTGATGTTCGTCCTGAGACACTTCGCGGGGCCAATCGCGCACAAGCTGTCGCCAATTGGCCTGATGTGGGTGTCATCCATTCTCGCGGGCATCGGCCTGTTGGCGCTGAGCGCCGCCAACTCGCCCTTCACCGGGATACTGGCCGCAACAATCTGGGCGGCCGGGGTCTGCTACATGTGGCCCACCATGCTTGGCGTTTGCTCCGAGCGCTTCCCCAAAGGCGGCGCCTTGTTGCTGGGCCTCATGGGGACGGCGGGCAACCTCTCGATCTACTTCGTGCTGCCGGCAATGGGCAGGATCTACGACAAATACACGCAGAAAGCTCTGGGCGCCGGCGCGGACCTGCAAGCCCTGATGGGGGACGTCGCGGCAGAAGTGCCAGGCGCCGCCGAGCAGCTTGAGGCCGCGCGAACCGTCGGCGCGCCCTACGCGTTCCGATATGTTGCCGGCGCAGCCGTCATTTTGGTGATAGTCTTCGGAGCAATCTGGCTCTGGGACAAGTCCCGAGGCGGCTACAAAGCCGAGCGTCTCGGCGAGGATGGGCAAGTAGAATCCGACGAAGTCGATGCCACCGAGCAAGGGATGAGAGAAGAATCCACGCCGCTCTGAGGACCCATCGCCATCACGCTAGCCAAAACGGCCCCGGCAGCTTGCCGGGGCCGTTTCATGTTCGTAAGGTGGTGCTCTGCTCGTGCTACGGCTTCCGCTCGAAAGCCCACTGAGCCGCCGCCGCGACGGAGCCGACTGACACCCCGCCCTTCCTGGCCGCCACGAGACAGTCCTCGTACTCGGGCGAGGCGGTCTCCTCGCCACCCGGGCGCTCGGCAATCTTCACGCGGATCGCGCCATACGGCGTCTCCACCGTCTCATGCCGTCTCGGCAGGCACATTCGCTGCCACGATGACCGGCGCACTCCAAACGTCGTCGTGTTGGCGAAAATCGCCTCCGTCACTGCTGCCACGTCTTCGGGCGGGGCGAGTGCGGCCAGCATGATTGCCGGGCGGTTCTTCTTCATCTGAATCGGCGTCAGCCACGCGTCCATCGCTCCTGCTTCAAAGCACCGCTCAAGCGCCAGGGCAAAATGCTCAGCCGGCATGTCATCGATGTTGGCCTCAAGCACGACGACCTCGCGCGCCTCGGGCGCGACGGCGCCCGTGGTCTCCCCCACCACCACGCGCAACACGTTCGGGACGTCCTCCCACTCGCGAGTCCCCGCGCCATAGCCTATGGCCTCGACCGTCATCGGCGGCGGGGGGCCAAACGATTCGGCCAGCGTCACGGCCAGCGCCGCGCCGGTAGGCGTGACCGTCTCGCCATCCAGGTCCAGCGGAACGGTCGCGACGCCCTTGACCAATTCCGCGACCGCCGGAGGCGGAACAGGCAAACGCCCGTGCGCGCAGTCGACGAATCCATGCGATAGGGGAATCGGCGCGCTGGCAACGTGCTCCACTCCCAACAGCTCCAGCGCAACCGCCGCTCCGGCGACGTCGACCAGCGTGTCAATCCCACCCACCTCGTGGAAGTGGACCTCATCGACCGGCATCCCGTGGACTTGCGCCTCGGCCTCGGTGATCGCCGTCAGCACTGCCAGCGACCGTTTCACCGTCGCCTCGCTCAACCCGCCGGCCTCGATCGCGCCGGCAATGTCTTTCTGGCTCAGGTGGTCCGGAACATCCGCGCCTTCTTCGGCCAGCACTGACAGCTTCGTTCCCGCGATGCCCTTGCGCCAGACCTTCTCCGTCTCAATGCGCCACCCGCGGATCGGCAAGCCACTGAGGCCCTCCCGCACGGCGTCCACATCCACGCCCGCGTCGATCAGCGCGCCGAGCAGCATGTCACCGGCAATGCCTGCGAAACAGTCCAGGTATACAG
>CAZKUN010000294.1:0-10806 GCA_964555935.1 uncultured Armatimonadia bacterium
CAATGCCGGCCGCGTTGATATCGAGGTTGCCGCCGTGCGGCCCCGGGTAGAACGTATGGACCGGCTCGCCCGCCGGCGCCGTGCCAATCACGCCGACCATCGGCCGGGCTGCAAAGCGCAGGCTTTCGTTGAACTGAATCATGCCGTCGTGGACCGGCGTGATGTTTGCCTCCGGTGGATCCAGTTCGTCATATATGACTCCGCCGCCCTTCACGCGGCCGTAGCCGTAGCTCCCGAGTTGGATGTCGAGGATTTCGATCGCCAGCGTATCGCCCGGCTCCGCACCCGTGACCGTGACCGGACCCGTCGCCGGATTGCCCTGGTCTCTCGATATGGTGACGCGAAGCGCCTCCTCACGGGTCGTGATCCTCCCGCCGACGGCGTCCTGAGTCTCGAACAGCACGCGCTCCCCCGGCGCGATCTCATCGACCGGCTGCGCGTCCTTCGATAGCAGGCAGGTCACTCGGTCCCGCCTAATCCGCTTCATATTCACTCTCCCCCGTTCGTGCCGAGGCGGCGCGTCGTCGCGCGCAGGCTCACACCGCGCCTTCGCTGTTGCCTCCTGCTCTCCTCCGCGAGGGCGAGGGCCGGTCAGCGGCGAACACACTAGACCGAGATGACGGGAGTGACCAGCCATGGGAACCAGGCGCGCGCCGTGGATAGCGTTCATTCTGCTCGCCGCCTTCGGGAACGGGGGGAGAGCGATGGCGCAGGATAACGGGCCTCAACCCGAGCCGCCGAAGCTGGAGGGCGTGGAGCGTTCGATCGCGGCCCCAGGCGGGATGTTCCCCGTGCTGCAACGGCTGCGGAGCGGGGCCCTGGCGGCGGTCGTGCGTGGCGGCGCCCCACACGTGGGAGTCGGTGGCTTGCTCAACCTCGTCACCTCCGAGGATGGCGGGCTCACGTGGTCGGAACCCAATCTGATCGTCTACGTGCCCCCCGACACCCGCGACTGGGCCTTCGGGCAGGCCGATGACGGGCGGCTCATCCTGGCCTTCTGCGTGACGGGAGCCTACACCGACGGAAGACACGGCTTCGAGGCGGCCCAGTACCATCCATGGGTCACCACGTCCGATGACGACGGGGCGCAGTGGAGCAATCCCGCCCCGCTGGACTGCTCGCCGCTGCAGTACTCCGCGCTGTTTGGCAAGATCATCACTCTCGCCGACGGAACGGTGCTACTGCACGGGTACGGATGGCACCAACCCGAGGACGAAGGCGATGAATTGCCCGCGGACAAGCAGGGCATGTTCAACTACCTCCTGCGCTCCACCGACGATGGCAGGACTTGGGGTGACTTCACGTTCATTGCCAGCCAAGGCTACAGCGAGACCGCGTTGTGCGCGCTGCCTGACGGACGGATCTTGGCGGCCATGCGTGCCGACGGCCTGCATCAGTCCATCTCCGCTGACGAGGGCCGAACTTGGAGCGCGCCTGAGCTGCTCGTGGAGGGGGCGCGCCAGCCCGCGGATGTGATCCTCCTCGAGAGCGGCAAGCTACTCCTGACGTTCGGGCGGCGGGTCGAGCCCTTCGGCGTCGAGGTGGTTCTGAGCGGCGACGAATATGGCACGTGGGACTGGAGCACGCACCGGCTGATCGAGTGGGAGGCCCCCAACACCGACTGCAGCTACCCCAGTTCGGCGCAACTTGACGACGGCGCCATCGTCACGCTGTACTACAAGGTCACCGACGCGGCGAGCCCTGACCTGCGCCAGCACGTTCAGGTCTGGAGCGCGCGGTACGATGAGAGCGACCTGCTGCCCGCCGAGGAGGGCGTCACCGTGCCCGAGAGCGATGCAGCCTCGAAACGCGACCCGATCACCGACCTCACGATCGCCATGCTTGACGCCCAACCAGTGCCGCTGCCAACACAGGAGTTCTCCGTGCGACAAGTCAACGCTCTCTGGCACGACGGCAAGCACTACATCTACGCGGACATCATCCCCTGGGCCAACCCCAAACACCCGGACAGCTACGGCTCCTCGATCGGCGCATTCTCCTCGCCGGACGGCCGACAATGGAGCTACCACGGCGAGGTGGTTGCGGCAGGCAGTGAAGGGGAATGGGACTATGGCGGCGTGGCGACGCCGGGAGCCTGCACGCTCGGCGGGAGATTCTACGTGGCCTACTCAGGGAGAGAGAAGAAGGATGGCCGCGGCAGACGGTTCCTGGGTCTCGCGGTTGCGGACACGCCTCTCGGCCCGTTCCGTAAGGCCGGCCCACCTATCTTCCCACTCGACGGGCATCCCCAGGATACCCCCTGTTTCGACGACCCATGTCTGGTCGTGGGGCCAGGCGGCAAGCTGCACCTCTACTACCGGTATGCGCGATGGCGCGGCGGCACCGGCGGAGCATGCGACTACACAATCCGTCTGCGGACGTCCGAGGATGCCGGGCGCACGTGGCCGGAGCCGACGGTGATTCTCCGGCCCGAGAACCCGGATGGCGTTCTCGAGACCATCGAGGCCAAGTACCTCCACGGGCGATTCGTCCTGTTCGTGCTCGACTATGTTGACGGCGCAAACGCGGCAATGTACGTGTCGCGCGACGGCGTGGCCTTCGAACGGTGCGCGCAGAGATGCGTGGAGGATGGGGACGGCATGGCGTTCGGGATGGGCTCGGTCTGCACGCGGTTGCCCGGACTGATCCCAGACGGCGACGGCGAATGTGGGCTGATGAATGCCGCCGGAGTCATCGATGAAGCAGGCCACTTCACGCAATGGATCTACCGCATTCGATGTCAATGAGGGCCAACCACACAGGCGCGCGGTCTGATGTGGGTCAGCCCGCCAACACTGCCGTCAGCCGACACGCGTGGGAGCGCACATGGATCGGCGCGACTTCGTACGGACATCAGCGATGGCGGCGGCCTCGGCCGGCACCGGGAGGTTCAAGGCTATGGCGCAGGATCGGTCCGAGACAGCATACCAGCACAGGATCGCCTTCGGGGCGTGGATCAACGACATGCGCAACGACGCGTTGCCGCTACAACAGTGGCCGGCGCCGGAGTTCGATGAGACAACCGTCGCGGGCGTGCTACGTGCGCTGGACGTGATCAGCGAGGCGGGCTACCAGTACCTTGATGCGTTCGGGCTGTTCGCCACCAATGAGTACCCCCCCGACATCGTGTCGGCTTTTGGCGACCGCGATCGCAACGAGCGAGTGCGGCGCGTGTTCCGAGCCGCCGACAAGCGCGGCGTGGCGATATCGCTGCCGCTAGGGCTGTTCACCTGGGGCTACGACCGGATCATCAGCGAGGATCCCGAGGTGCGAGGGAAGGATGCGGAAGGCAACCCTCACGCTCACGCGATGTGCGGGGCCGTCGAGAAGTCGTGGGGCTACGTGGAGAAGCTCATCGACACGTTCCTCGACCGGCACGATTTCGGCGCCGTGCACCTGGAGTCGGCCGACCTGGGCTATTGCCAGTGCCCAAAGTGCGCGGGGCAGTACGGTGTGGTGGGCTACAACGCGCGCCTGAACCAGCGGGCCGCCGACTACATCAAGTCGCGCCAGCCGGATGTGCTGGTCTACGTCTGCCCGATCAACTGGGTGCCCTGGGGGCTGAACGAGGATGGCGTCCAGCACAAAGTGAGCGAGGACGAACTGCCCTACGTGCAGGAGCTCAGCCGCCACATCGATGTCTTCATGGACCAGGGCCACCGAGGCCGGTTGCTGACGTGGGAGACCGCGCGCGACCTGGATTGCGATTACGGGACATCCGGCGGACTGTGGGCGTACCATGGGGCGCGATTCGACCGGCTGTCGTACTTCGTCCCGTATCCAAAGCGGGCAGCGGAACACCTGGCCGACCACCATGCCAACGGCGCGCGGGCATGTCTGTACTACCAGGGCCCGATGATCAACCCGGCCGTGGAGGTCAACTCGGCGGTAGCCGGTCGGATGATGCAAGACGCCAGTCGGGATGGGCGCGAGGTGCTCGAGGAGGTTGTCGACCTGTATTACGGGCCGAGGGATGAGGCGGCCCGCGCGAAACTGACGGACGTGTTCGTGGGAGTGGAGGATGCCTACTTCGGGAACTGGTCGGCGGAGCGCATCGAGGCAGCGCTCGGGATGGAGATGCCTGGCGAGCTGTGTCTCGGGCCGCTCTTCAACACGGCGCCCGACCCCGCATCTTACCTGCTGGAGCCCTTCCTCGAGACGGATGGCCGCGTGGACCTGAAGAACGCCCTCAAGCGCGCGATCAGCGACGCGACGGAGCTGGGCCACGACGTGCGCGACACGGAGCGGCTGGCTCGGGTCAAACGTTCCCTGACGTTGATGGCGCAGTCGTTGACAACGGTGATGCTGGTGAAGGGCGAGGCGTGGGCCAATTGACGCAGCCTGGCAAAGCCCCAGCCCGGGTGTGGGTGGACAGCCAAGCCTGCGTCCGCGACTGACTCGCCTTGGCGGGAGGGGGCAGATTCGAGACCAACGAAGGATCTGATCTCGAATGTCACTATCGGAGAGGTGTGACCATGGAGTTTGGGCTCCGCCGCGCGGTAAGCATCTGCGGGTTGGCTGTGTTGGGAGTGGTGAGCTTCTGCCCGGTCCATGCCCAGGTCGTGGGATGGCGAGGCGACGGAACGGGGCGGTATCTGGACGTCACCCCTCCATTCAAGTGGGGACGCGTGGCTACGTCGATTCTGCAGTTGCGCGGGCAGGCCGCTCGGCCAGGAGACGGCGAGACGGGACAGCCGATTCCGCACGGGAGCCTTCGAGAGTGGATGGTGCTCGGCCCCTGCCCGGTGCCGAAGGGCCTGACGGACTTCGACGGTGAGGTCCTGGAAGGCGAGGCCGACTTCAGCCCCGCAGTTGGCGACGTGACGGCAGAGATGGAGTGGGAGAAGGTCACGCTTCGGACGGCCACGCTCGACTTCCGAGCTATCCTCGGTGATAGCGTGATGGAGGCGGAGGCAGATCCGAGCGCAGCCTACGCCTGTGGCTGGCTGCATTCGGAGGCGGGCGGCGATGTTGCTCTCACGGCGATGACCGGCGCCGCGGATCTGAAGATGTGGGTCAACGGGGAGCCGCCGGAGTTCGGTCCGTACCGGTCCGTGATGACCCTTGAGCCGGGCTGGAACCGTATCCTGATCCGCTCGGTCTCCTCGCCCGGCGCCGACCACGGCTCGTGGTATGTTCGGCCGCTGTTCTATGGGGCGGTCGGCAGCGAATACGAGACAGACAATATTGCGTGGGCGACCCGCATGCCTGCCCCCGGCGTGGGAAGCCCGATCGTCGTCGGCGACAAGGTGTTCGTGACCGCTGACACGTGCAACTTGCTCTGCGTCGACAAACTCACAGGACAGATCCTCTGGGTGAGATCGGCCACCTATCTTGACGCCGGCACCGATGCCGAGAGGGCCGCGGCCCCAGAGGTCTTCGCCAAGATCGATCCGTGGGCGGACAGATTGGCTGAGATCAACCAGGATCTGGCATCGGCCGCAGCCACCGCGGAGGACTTCCGTAAGGAGAAGGCCGAACTCGAGACGCGCATCCACCGCGAGATGAAGAAGGTGGATTCGGAGCGCTACTCACTCCCGCACGCGGGTGAGGCGGGAATGGCTCCGATGACGCCCGTCAGCGATGGCGAGCATGTGTGGGTGCTCTTCGCCACATGCACGCTCGCGTGCTACGACCTTGAGGGCAACCTCGTGTGGGCGGCGCTTGAGACCGGGACGCCGGGCGAGCATGGCCACACCTCATCGCCGCTGCTCATCGACGGGAAGATCATCACCTATATCGGCGAGTGGATGGGCGCATTCGACGCGGCGACTGGCGAGATGATCTGGCAGACGCCGACGCGTCCTCCCGACGGCAGCGTGACCTACTACACGTACCATGGCACGGCTTGCCGCGCGATGGCCGGGACGACCGAGTGTGTCTTCACGCCCCACGGCATGGTCGTCCGGGTGAGCGACGGCACTCCGCTCCTGTTTGACTTCTTTGGGCTTGGCCGCGGCAAGTACTCATCGCCCGTTTCCGAGGATGGCGTGGTGCACAAGATAGGCCCCTCCCCCGAGATGCAATTGCTGTCCATTGAGCTTCAAGAGCCGGATGGCGACGTGGTCGAGCCCGCCCCGGTGCGGAAGACCTCGATGGATGGAGGCGTGTACCCGAGGTTCTACCTCGGATTCTACACGGCGTCGCCGTTGGTGCACGACGGCCTCATCTACTGCGTTGACAGCGACGGCGTGCTGACGGTGGTTGACGCTGAGACGAGGGAGGTCGCGTATCAGGAGTTCCTGGACGCAGACATCTCCCGGATGCACAATTGGGGGGCCTCGCGAGGTGGGTTGGGGTCCAGCCCGGCGCTAGCGGGCGGCTACATCTACCTCTTCGGGAACCAGGGCACGTCGCTTGTGATTCGCCCGGGGAGGGAGTTTGAGGTGGTGGCTCGCAGCCGCATTGAGCAGGTCGCCGAGCCGGACAGTTGGCGCAAGCATCAGGAGGTGACGATGACCTCTCCAACGTTTGACGGCGACCGCCTCTACATTCGCGGCGACGTGAACCTCTACTGCATCCGACAGGACTGAGTGCTTAGATATGATCCGCCTCACGGCCCCCTCGCTGACTGTCATTGGCGCGCTCGTCGCCACGAGCGTCGCGACATCTCAGACGCCATCGGCGGGCTGGCGCGGCGACGGCACGGGCCGATTCCAGGGGGCGACGCCACCACTGGAGTGGTCGGCGGGCGAGGATCTGGTCTGGAAGACGGAAGTGGGCGAGGGCTACGCCACGCCCGTGGTCATCGCGGGCCGGGTGCTGGTGAGCGCCGAGGAGGACAAGCTCCACTGCCTCGACGCCGAGACGGGCGAGCTGCTCTGGACTCGCGAAAACGGCTTTGGCGAGCTTCCGCCCGGTGAGCGGGCCGCGGCGAAGGCCTACGCCTCCGACTGTGGTTACGCCACGCCGACGCCCGTCTCTGATGGCGCGCGTATCTGGGTGAGCTACGGCACCGGCGTGGTGGCGTGCTATGACATGGACGGCAACAGACAGTGGATCCGCCAGCTCCAGCGCGAGCCGACCACCTCCCACGGCCGTAGCGCGTCGCCCGTGCTGGTCGGGGAGATGCTCATCGTGAGCATCAGCCATCTCACGGCTCTGGATGCCGTCACGGGCGAGGTCCGCTGGGTCCAAGAAGGCTCGGAAGAGCGATACGGCACTCCGATCAGCGCCGCGGTTGGTGATCAAGACGTGCTTGTGACTCCCGCGGGTGAGGTGGTGGACCCGTCAGATGGGCGGGTCTTGGCGGATGGGATGACAGGCGCCGGGTATACGAGCCCCGTCGCCGATGATGACGTGGTGTACTTCCTCGATGCTGAGTCATCGGCGTGGACACTGCAGCGGAACGCGGCGGGAGAGCTGCGCGCCGAGGAACGCTGGACCGCATATCTCGATGGTGAGTTCTTCGCCTCGCCCTTGCTCGATGAGGGGATACTCTACGGCGTGAACGCCGACGGTGTTCTGCACGCCATCGCGGCCCCGACAGGCGGGACAATCCACGAGCAGAAGCTACCGTCGGGCACCGCGCCTGTCGCGGGCTCAGCGGGTGTCTACCCAAGCATCGCCATGGCGGGGGGGCACTTGCTGGTGGCGAACGATGTGGGCGAGCTGCTGGCGATCCCGGTTGGCGCCGGTCTTGAGCCTGCTGGCCGAAGCAGGCTGCCCGGCGACACGGGGGCAATGCCGGTCGCAGTCGGCGCGAGGCTCTACATCCGGTCGGGCGACGCGCTCTACTGCATCAGCCGCGAATAGCCTGTCACTCGCGGATTCCCCGCCCGGCCTGCGACTCCTGTCCATCCAGTGAGCCCACCCAATCTGGGACATCAGTCCTGGCGAGTTTCACCCATTGCAGACGAAGCTCTCCTGTCTCGCCCCTCCCGGCTGCGAGGCCATGGCGCATGCCCTGACGAAGACCGGAAGGACAGGCCTCCCGTAGCGCGTCACGGCGCTCCGGGCGCCGCGGTTGCGGCAGGAGGGCAGCGCGTCCCCAATGTCGTCAGACGAGAGACATGAGAAGGGACAGGCTCCCAACGAGCCGCGCGTCGGGCGGACGGGGTTTCGGCCCATCCTTCTCGGCGCCACGCTCGTGCCGATAAACTGTTACTGGATGCTGTACATGGAGGTGGTGTGGAACCAAGGCTACGCCACGATCCTGTCGCTCTACTTCAACGTCGTCTTCACGCTGGTCGTCCTGCTCGCCCTCAACTCCCTGCTGCGGCGTGTCGCCCCGCGGGTCGCGTTCCAGTCGGATGAGCTGCTGCTCGTGTTCGTGATGCTCAACATCGGCACGTCGCTGGCTATCTTCATCGAGTACCTCGTCCCGGCCCTGGTCTACCCCTTCCGATATGCGACACCCGAGAATGGCTGGGCCGACCTGATACACCCGCGCGTGCCTTCGTGGTTGTCGGTGAGAGACGGGGGGGCTGTCGCGGGTTACTACGAGGGTGGTGTCGACTTCGAGACGTGGGCCCAGATCAAGCCGTGGCTGGGGCCCACCGCCTGTTGGGCGGGCTTTGTGCTCGCAGCGTTGACGGTGATGCTGTGCCTGAACGCCATCATGCGGCGCCGGTGGACGGATGACGAGCGGCTGTCGTACCCGATCGTGCGCATCCCCCTCGAGTTGGCCGGAGCCGATAGGCCACCGTCTCGTTCCGGTCTCTTCTGGATCGGCGTTGCGCTCGCCGCAGGACTCGACACGTACAACGGCGTGGCCTATCTCTACCCCGCCATTCCTCTCATTCCCATCAAGCGTCAAGCCATCGCCCCGCTATCCGGGGCGGGAGCGCCGTGGAGTGCGGTAGGGCTGGTCACTTACTCGTTTCATCCCTTCGCGATCGGCCTCGGGTACTTCCTCCCCCAGGACCTGCTGTTCTCGTCCTGGTTCTTCTATTGGTTCGCCAAGGCTCAGGCCGTCGCGGCGTCAGCGGTTGGGTGGAAGTGGGCCGGAGATGCCTACTTCCGCTTCGCGCCCTACCTCAACGAGCAGTCATTCGGGGCCTACCTGGGCTTGCTGTGTTGCGCGTTGTGGACGGCCCGACGCTACTTACGTGAGGTCTGGCGACTGGCGCTGCGTGGCTCACCCGCATCGACGGACGAGCCGCTTCCGTACCGCGTGGCGGTGATCGGGGTGGTCGTTGGGCTGGCAGCGATGACGGCTTACCTCATGTTCGCGGGGATGAGCCTATGGGTCGCGGCGGTATTCCTGGCCACCTATTTCGCGGTTTCGTTGGCCGTCACGCGGTTGCGGGCTCAGTTCGGGCCTCCGGGCGCCGGGCTATTCCTCGTAGCGCCAAACCGCATGATGATCGATGCCTTCGGCACGAAGCTCCTCGGGCCGAGCAACCTCACGGGGCTGGCGTATCTCCACTGGCTGCACCGCATGTATTCCGGGAGCCCAATGCCACACCAGTTGGAGGCTTTCAAGCTCGCCCAAGTGAGGAAATGGCCCTACCAGCGCGTGAACGTTGCCATTCTGCTGGCGGGCGCGGTCGCCGTGGTTGCTTCGTTCTGGACGATCCTGCATCTGTCCTACGATCTGGGCCAAGACACGGCCCGGACGGCGCACACGCAGAACTACTTCGGTCGCGAGCCGATGATGACGCTCGACGTGAACCTGCGCATGGGTGCGGGCGTGCCAGACGCCGGGGCGATCGGCGGCATGACCGCCGGGTTCGTGTTTGCAGCGTTCCTGCTGGCAATGCAGATGCGGTTCCTCTGGTGGCCGTTCCACCCGGTGGGCTATGCGGTGCTGAGCGGGTACGCAGCGCACATTCTGTGGCTTCCGATGCTGCTGTGTTGGGGGCTGAAGAGCCTGGTATTACGCTACGGCGGCTGGCGCATGTACCGGCGAGGGGTGCCATTGTTCCTGGGGCTGATCCTGGGCGAGTTCGTCGTCGGGAGCCTGTGGGGACTGATCGGCGTCGTCCTGCAGCGACCTACGTACGTGTTCTGGCCGTACTGAGGATCGACGCCCACACGCGGCGCCTAGTATCGATACTTGTCGAGTTGCTCTGTCGAGCACTCCTCGTCCGTCCCCACGAGCAAGCATGCGAGCAGGCAGATGCGCGCTGTCCTCATGGGTGGCTCCATGTTTGGGTGTCGCTCATGCAGGGCTGCGGTTCGGCGCGCTTGCCCGGACTTTCGGGGCTCGTCGTGGAAGTCCTCGTTGACAGTAAGTGCCATGGCTACACGGTTGCCGTCGTGCAGGCTCCCGCGACGGGGCTGGCGAAGCGTCGGTGCGGACCACGACGACCGAATCCGGAGGCCTCATCGATGAGCCACGGGCGTCGAGATGGGCCGCGACCCGCGGCTGTAGGCGCATGTTCGTTCCGGCAAACGGGGGCGGCGGACCGGGCAACACCCCTGCGCGACACGCTGACGATGATCGACGAGATGGCGCGCCAAGCCGAGAGCCGGGGATGGGCGCTCGACTTGGCCATCCTGCCGGAGTGCTCCTTCCAGTTCATGGACCGCGACGTCGGCGACATCGCCGAGACGCTCGACGGTCCGATCGTCGCGGCGGTGGCACAGACATGGAAGGTGAGAACCTGGTTGCGTGGCGAGGGGACGGTGCGGATCGACACATGGGATGTCAGCACGGAACAGGGCACCATCGAGGTCTGGTGCAAGCTGCTGTCGCCAGGCGATGACGGCGTGTCGCACGCGATCGTCTCCGTGCCCGGACCGGAGGGGATGTGGCTTGGCAAGGACCAGCACGCGCACGTCACATTCTCGTTCAGCAGCGGGTGGGGCAGGCTGTCGGGGACGACGGCGACGGGAAGCTGATCGGGTGGGAGCGCAACC
>CAZKUN010000295.1:0-10781 GCA_964555935.1 uncultured Armatimonadia bacterium
GCCCGAGTCGGTGCTCTGCCCGTACGACGTCGTGGGGCGAGTGCTTGATGAGCCGACGCGCGCGGGCGTGCTCGACTTCGCCGGTCGGACGGAGCGCCCGCCCTACCGGTTGGATTACGTGGTGGGGTGCGCGACGTGCGGCGTGACGCGGGAGCTTACGCCCGTCTTTGAGGAGGGGAAGGAAGTCGATGAGCGGGCGCGGGTTGAGGGGGGCATCGAGGACATGCTCGCCCACTTGCGCGTGCTCCACGGTCGCACCAGCGATTATCGCGAGTGGGCCGGTGTGATGGTGCGTTACCTGGCGGATCAGAAAGCCGACGATCCCGAGACAAAGGCGTACCTGGATGAGATCACGCCGATGGCCGAGGCTCTGATCGATGCCTACGACGCCAGCAAAGAGAACATCCAGGACATGGACGCGGCCCAGGCCCTCGGGCGGCTGACGGCGGCGCTCACAGCGAAGCATCGTCCGAGCAACCTCAAGCGGTTCACCGGCCTCGGCGCGGACTGGAGGCGCATGGGCGGGGGCCTGGAGTCTCTCGTCAGGAAGCAGAACACCTTGGCGCGGAGGATCTTCCAGGAGGCCGGCTATCGAGGTGTCTCCAGCCCCGAGATGGCTGAGCTGGCCGAGGAGATTCGCCGCCGGACTCGCGACATTCTGCGAGAGCCGGTGGGATACGAACTGATGAGCGGGTATTACTGAGCGCCGCGTAATCCACTGGGAGCGATGACGTCATGACACGATTGGCCGCGTTGGGAATGTACCTGGCTTATCTTCTGGGCCCCGCCGTGGGTGATGACGCCGACGCTCCGCGACCGGTGAAATTCAGTTCGGGCGTAAAGATGGTCTGGCTGCCCGGCGGAACGTTCACCATGGGCGATGCCGAGGGGGAGGTGGATGAGCCGCCCCACGAGGTGCGCGTGGATGCATTCTACATGGACCAGCAGGTTGTGAATCAGAAGCAGTATCTGGCCCTGATGGGGGAGAGCCCGTCGGGCTCGGTGAGACCGGGCTACCCGGCCGAGCAAGTCCGGTGGTCGGGCGCCGCGACCTACTGCAACGCGCGATCCGAGGCCGAGGGACTTGAGCCGTGCTACGACCCGGAGACGTGGGAATGTGACTTCGACGCGGACGGTTACAGGCTGCCCACCGAGGCCGAGTGGGAATACGCGTGTCGAGCCGGCACCGACACCGCCTACTCATTCGGTGACGACGCGGCTGAGCTTGAGAAGCACGCCTGGTTCAGGGGCAACTCGGACATGCGCAACCACCCCGTTGGGAAGAAGAAGCCCAACAATTGGGGGCTGCGCGACATGCACGGCAACGTCTGGGAGTGGTGCAACGACTTCTACGCGGTGGACTACTACGAGCAGAGCCCGCGAGAGAATCCCCGCGGCCCAGCCGAGGGGGATGTGAAGGTTGTCAGAGGTGGCTCCTGGGATTCGGCTGAAGCCGAGTGCCGCTCCGCGTACCGAGGCAATGAGGATCCCGGGCACGCGGAAGAGTGCTTCGGGCTCGATCTCTACGGCTTCCGCTGCGTGCGGCGCGGGGACTAGTCCTGGCGCGCCAGTGGCCGGCGGATCAGACCGCGCGAAGCAAGAAAGAGGGCTAGCCGATGGGACGGCGACTGCTCGGCGTGTTGGTTGGGTGTGTCATTTCGTGTGCTTCGGCTGTCGCCCAGGACAAGGCCGATGTGGCGCGGGAGTTGTTCGCGCGGCTGGACATGACGCGTCCGGAGATGCGCGAGGTCGCCGCGCTGGCGGATGGGGGCGACGTCGAGGGGGCGCTGGACTTGTGGCGCGATGGCGTGGTCACGCGGCTGCGCGAGCACGACTTCGGCGAATACGGTTGGCACGGGTACGTGATCCATCCAAGGCCGGGCGGAGCGGCCGACCATCTGGCCGGGAAGACGAGTCGCGAGGAGTACTTGACCTCCGGACTGGTCGGCTTCGTCGACATCTACGGCATGGCGGGCGCGCCGGGGACGATTGGGAAGATCGACTGGGCGGTGGACATCAGCGGCCCGGTCGACTGGGGTACGCCCGAGCTGGCGGCGCTCGACAAGGGCGCGAAGCTGCTGAAAGCAGACTACCCGAACTTCGAGTTCGCGAAAGCACTGGTCGGCAAGTACTGGCAGACGGATGATGAGGTCCATCTGCTCAAGGCCTTCGAGATCATGAGCGATTTCGCGCGGAATAATCGCCGCGAGTTCTGGGCGGACTACCACGCGAAGGGCATCGGCGACACCGAGGTCCGGGAGATTTACCGCACGGACTGGCGGCTGAATACGAACGGTCTCGGGATGGGCTGGCGGGCGAAGAACTTCATCAAGATCATGGCCGGCATCGCCAAGAGCCTGTCGGCAGACAAGCCGGACGATTGGGAGAGCATCCTCGGGCCGCTCAATGGAGAGCCGACGCGTGAGGAACTGGACCGCGTTCCGTCGGCGCAACTGGCGGAGATCGCGATCTCGCTGGTGGAGGACCACTCTGGGAAGCTGCTGTGGTTTTGCCTGGGCTCGGGCGCGGTGCCAAACCAGCGCTCGGAGGGGCTGAAGGCGCTAGTGTTCATGTCGGTCATCTTCCCGAACTTCAAGAAGACGCCGCAGCTCGTCGAGTACATCAACCGGGGCTACGAGGACATGCTGACGGGCAACTTCCTGCCCGACGGCGGGAGCCTGGAGCAGAGCTTCAACTACAACGGCCAGGATAAGGAAGGGCTTGAGGAGTTGGTGCGGTTCTTCGGCGATGAGCCGCCGAGTTACGCGCAGCTCGCGCTGGCGAAAGTGAGAGCGCGGCGAGCAGTTGACGATGGCCTGCAGACGCCGCTAGGCGGTCTCCCAAAGGTGGGCAACCATCACGATATCCTGGGGAAGGATGTCTGGAGCAGCGACGAAGCAGCGGAACGGTATTGGGCGTCAGACGCTATCCACGGTCGCGAGTCCGTTCGGCCGCGGGAATACGCGTCGAAGGCGTATCGGTACAGCGGGTTCTTCGCGATGCGGGGCGGATGGGAGATGGACGATCCCTACCTGTTCTTCATGGCGGGGAGACCGCAGCGCGGGCACTCGATGCGCGACAATAACGCGATCCAGATGACGGCGTTCGGGCGGCAACTCGTGGTGTGTGGCGGAAGCCCGACGTATGGCAACTTCCGCAACGAGGACGCGAGGGGAGCGGACTTCTACCTCAGCGAGGCCTCGAGCCTGAAGTGCAATACGGTGATCGTGGACGGCAACTCGCAATCGAAGGATGGGCCGAAGGTCGCTCGCGGCTACGAGACGCCAGTGGACAGCCGGTGGCACACCTCGGATCGGTACGATGTCGTCGATGGACTGTACGATCTGGGTTACGGCAAGTTCGAGGATGGACGCGACGTCGAGATCGACAAGTCTGTCGCGCATTACCGGCAGGTCATCTTCGTGAAGGCCGCGGGGCTCTGGGTGGTCCTGGACCGGATGGATAGCAGCGGCGACGCGGAGCACGAGTACACGCAGCTCTGGAATTTCCTGCCGCGCGTTGAGCACGCCAATTGGCAGAGCACGATTGCCGGATTTGGGGACGACGAGTTCTCGCTCGATGCGGAGGCGAAGGTGCTGCGGACGGTCGATCCGGATGGGCCGAACGTGGAGTTCCGGCACTTCGGGCCGGAGCGCGTGACCTACACCAAGTATCACGGAGATCGCGAAAACTGGCTCGGGTGGTTCGCGGCTGGGATCGGAGATGCGCAGCCGGCTGTGGACGTGCATGTGAACTGGGGGAGCGGTGACAGCGGCTCGCTGGTGACGGTGATGTCGCCGATGGATGTGGGCGAAGAGTCGCCGGTCGCCGATGCCACGGAGGTGGATGGCGGGGTGGACGTTGGTCTGAGAGGCGGCGGGCGGATTCAGTACCTGGCGGCGGCGGACGCGTCGGTGCTGGAGGTCGGATCGGTCAAGGCGGACGCGGAGGCGTTGCTGGTCCATACGGGTGCGGCGGGCGAAGTGTCCGGGATTGTGATCGGGTGCGAGGGGCTGGATGTCGATGGGGAAGCAGTCGACATCGAGGCCGCTGACTTCGAGTTCGCGCTGCGCGACGGGGCGGTCGAACTGACGCCTTTCCCCGAGGCCGAAGCCGCGCAAGTCGATGACCACGATCCGCGCGCGTGGGCGCTGCGGGAGCCGGATCTCCCGCTGGACGCCGAGTTAGAGCAGGGGCTGACGCATGAGCTGTTCCGCTTTGAGAAGAGCATTCGGTTGTACGATCTGATGCTAAAGGAACCGGTGGAGGCTGGCACGAGCCTGGACTGCAGCCTGGATTCGTGGGCGGACGAGAAGAGCTATGGCCTGAAGTGGACGGGCTACTTGCGGGCGCCCGAGGACGGCACGTACCGTTTCACGTGCCACTCGCCAACCGAGGCCAAGGTCTTCATCGTCAACCCTAAGCGCGACTTGGAGTTGCCGGCGGTCGTCTATTCGAGCTATCGACAGGTGGATGCCGAGGGTAGGGCGGCGCTGAAGGCGGGGTATCACAGGCTTGAGGTGGACTACATCCAGGCTTGGAATAACCCCAATGAGCTGGCGATCGAGATCGAAGGGCCGGGCGACGATTTGCAGCCGTTGGGTGGCGAGTGGCTGTTTCGAGATCCTGCCTAGTCGAGCGCGCCGTCGGGTAGCTTGATGAACCGAATGTCGTCGTACCAGACGGCGTCGTCGGGCTTCTGGTCGACCGTGCCGGGCAGGATCACCGCGAAGCCGGCGCCCTCGGGAACAGTGACGACGACCGAGAGCTTGCGCCACGCGTCGGGGCCACCGGTTGTGATGGCGAATCGGTCGGACGCATCGGCGGTCCAGGCGCCATTTGGATCCTGCCAGCGGACGCCCAGGTTGACCTTGAACTCATTGGACGGAGTTGTCTTCACCCACGCCGAAGCGTAGCAGACCTCGCCGGGCTCGACCGGAACAGCCTGGATGAAACAGCCATTGCGGATGCCGGCGATCCTGACGCAACGCGCCCCGTCGTGGCCGCCGGTTGACTCCCACTCGAGCTGATCAATCGTGCCGTCATCGATCACCCACTTGGACCACGCCGGAGGCGCGTCGGTCGAGACCCAATCGACGCCCTCGGGCGTCGGACCGTCAGCCTTCGTCTCCTCGAAACCGGGGTTATTGCACAGGTTGGGCGCGTCGGGATTTGCCTCGGCCCACTGTTGCGTGCGGATCGCCACCGCGATGCGCTCCGGCGCTGCGGCGGATAGCTCGGCAAGATCCGCCGCGGCAATCTCATCACCTCGACCAAGCAGCGTCGTGACGCCCTGCGTCAACGATGCCTCGACGTAGTTGCGCCAGCTCGCGAGACGCCCTGAATGGGTCATCGTGATGCTGTTGTAGATGCCTGAGATCAGCTCGTCGTCAGTGATCGATGCCCAAGCTTGCTCCCTGCGGTTCGTTCTGTCCAGCAAGAGACGCACCGTTGCCAAGTGGTCGGCCGCGCCCGCGGGCCCGGGGCGCGATGGCTCGCGGACAACTTGCGCCTGCCAGTACTCCTCGAGCATCGCACCAGACCACGCGAAACCGCGCGCGACGAACTGGACGCGCGGCTCAATAAGGGCATCGCCGGCGGCCAGCTCCGCGGCTCGCGTCAGCGCCGACCGGCAGGCGCGCAAGTCGGCGGGCTGCCAGATGTCCATCTGCTGGAGAACCGATCCCAGTCCCTCGAACCAGCGTCCCTCGCGAGGCTTCATCATGACGCGTTCGAGGGTGTCGTAGAAGCGCTTCATGGGCCCTTGGGCGGGGCCGAAGAAGCCGCCGTAGAAGTCGTTCAGCACGGCGTCGGAGTCCTGGGATGGATCCCACATCAGCTTCGCGCGGAGATACATCTGCGGGCCGGCGTACCACCAGGTGGGCCACGCCTCGTTGGTCACCGCGACGGCGCCGATCTCGTCGTAGAAGCGTAGCGACTCAGCCATCGCGTGAGGGTAGACGCGTGGCATCAGCCAACCGAGCCCGGTGTAATCGTAGGTCCCGAATTCGCCCCTCGCGTCCGCCCATTCGCGCGCGAAGTCCATGTCAGTCTGCTTGTACTTCGGGTCATGCCACTGGGCGATGTCTTGGGTGATGACGACCATCGTGTTGTCGGGCAACTCGACGCGCTTGGGCGGCGATTCGACCGTCCAGTAGGCGATGGCGGAGACGTACTTGTCGGGGTAGTCGTCGCGCAAGCCGTCGGCGACCGCCTTGACGAAGGTGAAGTAACGGTCCGACAGCATTGTCTGCCCGCGGAATGTCTCGTCAGCGATGTCGAGAGCCGTGCAGTTGTCGCACTCGCAGAACGCGCCGCTGTCGTTCATACCGACCGAGAGGAAATTCGCCTCCGGGTTGTCCGCGAACCACTGTTTCCCGTACTCGATTGTCTCGGCGATGACCTCGGGATTTGAGGTGCAGGGCTGCCAGTTCTGCGCGCTGTCAGACGACGGGATGCGGCGCTCGCCGCCGATGAGCGGGTAGTACTCCGGATGGGTCTCGCCATACTTCGAGACAGGGAAGACGCGGTAGAGCCAGTGGGAGTAGCGGTTGAACGGAATGGCGTAACTGTGGTCGGTGATCCGGATGCGGTCGCGCCACTTTGCCCCCTCGCCCACGATGGACGTGTCGACGCCGTGGTTGCGCCGGTTGACGAATCTCGGCTCCTCGCGTCGGCGGAGGGCGGGGATTGTGACCGTGTTGGACTGCGGCACGTTTTCGCCTAGTTCGGTTGGGATGAACCAGCGCACTCCCAGGAGCTCCTCGAGCACCCAGTAGACCGCATTTCGCGTCCCGCGCGGGCAGTTGCCGGCGAGGATGAGTCGCTCGCCTTCGCAGTCGACGACGAAGCCGTCGAAGGCGAGGGATGCGAGATCGAGGGCGAGGGCTGAGTCCTCGTCGGGCGGGCCGATCCACACGGTTGCGATGGCTTCGTCGGGCTCAGAGGTGATCGGCAACTTCGTGCCGGTGATCTTCTCCAGGTAGGCATTCAACTCGTCGGCGGCCTGCGTCTCGATTTCATGCGCATCGGCAGGCAGGGCGATCTGGGCCGACGGCTCGCCATCTGTGATGAGCGTGAGGCTCTGCGCGAACGCGAGCGAGGGCATGAGGCAGGCGAGCACCGTAGTCGTTAGGAAGCGCATGCGGGCCACTTCGCCGCAGGTGGAGCGGGCTCCTGGTGCTCCATGGGAGGTGCTGGGGGTGAGGCGCGGCTAACATGCAGGCGTGCATAGCTCTGGGGAGGTCTGGCTCAATGATGATGCATCTGGCGGTTGCCTTGGCTCTGACACCGGCGAGTTCGGTTGCGGACGGTCCGCCGGATTTCGTACCGCTGGGCGCGTACGTCAGTTGGGAGCGCGTGGGCGGGTGCGCGAAGCAACAGGGGATTGAGATGTGGGATGACGCGTGTCTTCGGCTGGACGCGCTGGAGGCGAACCACGTCAACCTGCTGTGGGTCACAAATATGGCCGAGGCCGATCTGCCGAGGTTGATCGATGAGTGCGAGAAGCGCGGCATGAAGCTGCTGCCGAGCATGAGCGTTGTGGAGGCGAAGGTCGACTGGCGCTGGGCCAACGACGGCGCGTATTACGATGAGGTGCTTCCGAGGTTGGTCGAGGCGGCAGGCGATTCCGAGACGCTGATCGGATGGGTGCTGAGCGATGAACCAAGCATTGAGCAACTGGCGCGCGTGGAGACGCTCCGCGAGCGGTTTGCGAAACTCGATCCGGGGCGCTTCTGCACGAGCGTGACGATGTGGCCGCAGACGCCGCACGTGCCGGAGAACACGAATCTGCCGGTGGCGTGCGTTGATCTGTATCCGTTCTTTGGCCCGAAGGACCCGAATGGGCCTCACACGGACGCGGCGAGCCGGAGCTTCCTGCGCCGAAACGCGGCGAAGATGATTGAGGCTATCGGCGAGAGAGACATGGTGGGGTGGGTGATGGGGATGTGTTTCTCGGACATCTGGGGGCCGCGGAAGTACGACGACGAGTGGCATCTGATCGGTCTGCCGGGCTCGTACCTCCACTGGCGGTGTCCGACGCTCGCGGAGATGAGATGGCAGGTCTGGGAGACGCTGCGGAGCGGAGCGAAGGGGTACGTCTGTTACACTCTCGCGCCCGAGACGCCCAAGCCGGAGACGACGACGCTCCCGCCGCCGGATGTGAAGTGGAAGGAAGTGCTGGCCACTGAGGAGACGGACCTTGGGCCGAATGCGCTGACCAACCCGGATGCAAGTCCGACGCCGCAACTCGAGGAACTGGGGCGCGTGTATGCGAGCCTCGAGCCGCACGTGGAGTTGATCCTTCGGTGGGAGTTGTCGCAGGAGCCCTTGCTTGAGGTCGACGCGCCGGGGCAGGCGCAGGTCTTCTTGGATCCGGACGCGGGCGATCCGTATGCTGTGGTTGTGAACGATGATCTCAATGCCGAGCAGACGATCGTGCTGAGGGTGGGGGAGACGACGACGTCGGTGGCGGATGTGGTGCGCGGCGACGACGTCGCGCTCAGACGGGATTTCGCCGGGGGAAGCGCGACCGGACAATTGACCCTCGCGGCCGGCGAAGGGACGATCTTAGCGCTGGGTAAGGAATGACGGTTACGGGGCGGCCTCGTATTCGGCGATGTAGTCGCTGAGCTTGGCGAGATACCCTTCGAGATCGAGTAACTCCTCATCGATGATGAGGTATCGCATATCGGCCGTGCGGTTGGCGAAGTGGCGCGCCCGGTCGCGGTCATGCGCAAACGGCTTGCCCGGCGTGTTGAGACCCTTGGGCAGGCGCGTCCTCTCCCAGACCTCAACGAGATCGGTGAAGACGGCCTCGCGATCGGCGAGGTGCTCCTGAACGAGCGTTTGCGCGCTGCGGAAGTGGGCGAGTGCCTGGCGGCGGTCGGAGTAGTGGAGACCGTGCCCCGCGCCGATCTCGTTCTCCAACTCGCCGAGCATCAGGATCAGATCCACGTTGTGGCGCATCAGTTCCGCGCACGTGCGGAAGATCTCAAGGTCGCTTGAGTGGCGCGCGCCGCGCGCGAGGTTCTCGTCGATGATCGCCAACGCTCGAGCCATGCGCTGGCGCTCCGCCTGCGCCGCCTTGAGTAGGTCTGAGTAGCGCCTGCGCCAGAACTGCGAATACTCCGCTCCTCCGCGCGGCAGGTCGGGCAGGTGGACCTTGCCGACATCGCCCCAATGCCACACCTTGCGTTGGAATGTGTCGTAGTAGAAGAGCGCGCCGTCTTGCAGGAGCTGGAATAGCTCGCGCATATGGCCCGCCTCGGGCCCAAAATACTCGCGCATGTAGCGGTCGATGAACGTCTCGATGTCGGGACCTGCGCACGACCACGAGTACTCGGCCGCGCAGATGAAGCGGGGCATCCAAGCCTGGTTGTGCAGCCCGGAATCGTCCCATGATGTTGTGATCGACCCCAGCACTGCGCCGGCCTGGCCAGCCGCCTGGATCGTGCCGGCCGTGCGGCGGAAGCAGCCGTCGTTGATGCGAACCGGGTCCTCGCGCCACATTGAGCGCTGAGTCCATGGGAAGTGCCCGAGGAAGAGCGGCTCAATGCCCGGGTTGGGAGCGTATGCGAGCGTGTCGTAACCCTCGCGCTTGGCCTCGCTCAGGTATTCCACATCGCTGGAGTCGACAAAGATCATGCCCTTGGGCGGCTGGTAGTTGGCGTCGGGCCGGTAACGGCCTCCCCAACTCATTGCGCGGCGACCTCGCGACTCGACGTGGGCGACGGATCGGTCGATGAAGATGCCCATCAGGCCGTCCTTGCCAATTCTCTCGGCTTCCGCCCGGCATCCGCACGCTTCTCCCTCGCCCAGTTCGTACGTCTCGTCCGAGCCGATGTGCAGGTACTTGCTGCTCGGCGTCGCCTCGATGGCCTCATCCCACAGATCAGATAGCAGCTCGTAGCTGCCGTCGTTTAGCACGCAGAACTCCCAGTTGGAGTCCGCGATCTCGCGGAGGTGCTTGTGCTCGAGGTGCTTGAGAATGTAGCTCACGTGCCCCAGCCCCTGAACCAACGGGACGATCTGCACGTGATACCGGCGGGCGTAGGCGGTCAGGGCTTGCATCTGCGCGATGGTGAAAGCCCCGGGCGCGCCGACCTCGGGGTGGCGCTCGTAAGCGAGCTTGTCTTCCCACTCCCAGACCAACGCGTTGATCTTATAGCGAGCGAGAGCGCGGATGAACTCCTGGACATACTCGAACGTGCCCTGATGGTGCTTGGTGTCGTAGTGGATCGCCCGGAGCTCTAGATCGGGCCAGTCCTCGATCGTCATGAACGGGATCTCGCCGTCGCTCTGCACGGCCTGTAGGAGGGTGCGGGTGCCCCAGAACAGACCGGCCGCATCATTGCCCTCAATCCGGGCGCCGTTTGCGTCGACCGTCAGCGAGTACCCCTCGGCACGTCCATTCTCGGTGGTGGATCGGCCCAGCGTGATCACGGGGGCGCCGGATGCGGTGACCTCGATGCCGTGCTCAGCCAGGAGCGATGCGGCGAGATCTCCGGCGGCGAAGGCGTCCTCGGCATCCGCATCATCGGCGAGAACGATTGCCGCCTCTTCGGGCAGGCGGAACGCGCCTTCGCTGATGGTGATTCGCTGCGGCTCGGGGATGAGAACGAGGGTTGCCTGTTCCATGAGGGCGCTTGCCGCCTCCGTCCGGACGCGACGGCGCGACAGGCCGGAGCCTGTCGCGCCCGTACTCCGGCAATGATCGTCGCTCGTGCTAGTTGGCGCTGATGTTGTAGGCCGTCAGCTTGTTCTGGTTGCGGATGTAG
>CAZKUN010000296.1:0-10653 GCA_964555935.1 uncultured Armatimonadia bacterium
CAGGCGCACGACGACTACCGCGCGAGCGCGCATGGCCGCGCATCGTCCGCGGGCGAGGACGAGGCCGCCACGTGCGCGGACTGCCACGGCGAGCACGATATACTGCACCCGCAAGACCCCGAGGCCCGCACCTACGCCGGGACAGTGTCGGCCACGTGCGCGGGCTGTCACGAGGACGCCAGGGTCGTCAGGATCCGAGGGCTGTCGGCCGACCGCGTCACCTCCTACGAGGCCAGCTATCACGGTAAGGCCAACCGCTGGGGCGACGTAGCCGCGGCGAACTGCACGAGCTGCCACGCGCACCATCTCATTCTCCCGGCGGACGATCCGGCGTCTTCCATTCACCCTGACAACATCGGCGGGACCTGCGGCGAGTGCCATCCAGGCACCGACCTCCAATACTCCGTCGGTGATGTCCACCTGACCCCCGGCAGCACTTCCGCCACGGTCACGAAGTGGGTCCGCATCATCTACTTGCTGCTCATCGTCGGCACGATCGGCGGCATGGGCGGTTACATCGTCTTCGACTTGCTCGCATACTGGCGGCGCAAACGTAGCGGCGCCCTGCAGACATACAACGAGAAGATCCACCACCTGCCCAAGCCGCCCGAGGGCTCGCTCCTACGGATGACGCTCAACGAGCGGGTGCAACACTGGGTGCTGATGGCTTCGTTCACAACCCTCACCATCACCGGCATCCCATTGCTGGCGCCCGAGAGCGATTTCGCCAAGTTCATCCTGATGCTCTGTGGCGGCGTTGGCGGTCGGGCCTTGGTGCATCGAGTGGCGGGCGCCGTGATGTGCGCCGGAGGTCTTTACCACCTCGTCTACCTCGTCGTTGCCAAACGCGGTCGCCGCTGGCTGCTGGACATGCTCCCAAGCAGGCGTGACATCGCCAGCGTCTTCGGGATCGTGAAGTACCTCCTCGGATTCTCCGACGAGCCTCCCGTGTTCGGACGCTTCGGCATCCCCGAGAAAATGGAGTATCTCGGCGTCATTTGGGGGACATTCGTCATGGGCATCACCGGCTTCCTCATGGCCGGCGAGGACTTCGCCCTGCGCCACATGCCCAAATGGGCTTGGGACGGTGCCCGAGCCGTCCATGGCTGGGAGGCCGTGCTCGCCGTCGCGGCTATTGTGCTATGGCACCTATACCACGTATTATGGAAGCCTGGCGTCTGGCCCATGAGTCGCGCATGGCTTAATGGTACCATTACGTTCCACCAACTCGTTGAGGAGCATCGTGGGCACTACGACGACCTCGTGGAGGAGTCTGGGGAGTCTGATGCCAATCCCCCGCCAACTTCATGAGCATCGTCGGGGACGCCACTACGACAACACGAAGGAGTAACGGGAGTCTGGCGCAGTGCCACACCCCGATAGCGAAAAGATGCCTGACGACAGCAAACACACAGCCCCACCCCAGGACGACCAAGTAGAACCGTCGATCCTGGGGGACCTCTGGCGCTCTCTGGCCACGGTTCGCACGACCATCTGGGTACTCCCAATCCTAGCGGTCGTAACGACGGTAGGCGCGGTGGTACCGCAGGGAAAGTCCCCGGCGTTCTACACGCAGAAGTACGGCGAGAAGTTGGGCAAGATCATGACATCGGTCAGTTTCGACGATGTCTACTCAGCCACGTGGTTCACGATCCTGCTCGGGATTCTCTTACTGAACCTCGCGCTGTGCGTCGCTCGCAGTTGGCGCCGCGCAGGCAACCGGTTCCGCGGCCCCAAGGCCGAGGCGCTGGCCCGCAAGCTCAGTAGATCGTGCTGGACCGGATCGCCGACCGTGACGGGCCTTGTCGAATCTCTCCCGCGCACGCTCAGCGGCATCGGCAGCAAGGTTGCGGTCGCCGAGCAGTCGCCCACGCACGCGCAGATCCTTGTGAGACGCTGGCCGTGGGCGGCCTACGGCACCATCGGCACCCACATCGCCGTCTTCCTGATCGCAGTCGGCGCCGTTCTCGGCTGCCTCCCCTGGACCTCCATGAACGACTACATACAAATTGTGGAGGGCGAGACTCACGTCGATTCGGATGACGTCTTCGGCTTCGACGTGCGACTTGACGACTTCCGCATGGATTGGTACGAAGACTCGGGCCGGCCGTCAACGTACGAGAGCGACGTGGTCCTCCTGGTTGGCGACGAGGAAGTCAAGAGCGGGACGGCCACTGTCAACAGCCCCATCAAACACTCGGCGATTCAATTCGGGCAATCATCATGGGGACTCTCGGGCCTCAAGATGCGCATCACCGGCCCGGACGGCGAGACGATCATCAGCACCTTGCCGACGGCAATGGCCCCCACCCAGCACGACGGACGCGGTTGGGACCTGGATCCCCAACAGCGGTTCGTCCGGTTTGCGGATGACCAGGCCGCGGTCTTCGCGACCGAATTCGTGCTCGATGCCTTTGAGGAAGACGGCGAGATGAAGGGGAGTTGGAGCACGAGCGATCCGCGCAATCCGGCGATCCAGCTTCAGGGCATCTGGGGCCTCGACGGCGAAGACCACCAGTTCGACGAACTTGGGTGGGTCTACGTGGGCGAGGAGGCCAAGTTCCATGGCTACACAATCAAGTTCGACGACATCGTCTACATGTCAGCGCTCTCAGTGCGCCGCGACTTCGGCATCCCGTTCGTGTGGAGCGGGTTCATCCTCGTGAGCCTCGGCATGATCGTCATGTTCTACATCCAGCCCCGCTCGTTCCTCGTTCACGTGACCGAGGACTCTGGAGAGGCCGGCGTGTACGTCGCCTCGCACGAGCGGGTGTTCGCTGACGCTGACCGCAAACTTATTGAAGATGCCGCGGGCGTCAAATTGGCCCCCGGCACTTACGCCGCTGACGGGAGGAGTGAGTAATCATGACTGAAGAACAGGAAGTAATCATCGACGATACGACGCCCGAGGAGCAAGAGGACACGCTGACTCCCGAGCGTCTCGACACGATCACCTACCGGCTGATCGCGCTTGGGTTTGTGCTTCTCACTCTCGTCATCACGACCGGCGCCGTCTGGGCCCAATCCGCGTGGGGCAAGTGGTGGAGTTGGGATCCGAAGGAGACATCCGCTCTCGTCGCGTGGTTCGTCTACGTTATGTACTTGCACGGCCGCTTGGTCGGCTGGGCCAAACGGACGACCGCCTGGATCGCCCTTGTCGGGGCCTTTGCCGTGCTCTTCTGTTACGCGGGGATCAACATGCTGCCGAAGGGCGCAAGCATCCACCAATACGGCGCGCCGACCGGCGGGCTCAAGGAAGCCCTTGCGTCCAGCTTCCTCGGTTTGGAGGGCCCCGAAGAGTGGCTCACCAAGGCGTTCCTGTTCTGCTACCTGTTGACATTCATCGGCTATCTGGTGGGCACGGCCTTCCGGAGCATGGCATCGAAGAAGATCGTTCTGCTCGGCGTCGTCCCGTCCATTGTCGGATTCGGCTTCCACACGGCCGCGATGGCGCTCCGCTCGATCCAGGCGGGCCGCCTGCCGTTCAGCAGCGGCTACGAGTACGCTTCGTGCTTCGCCTGGTCGATGGTTCTCCTGCTGCTCATCATGCAAGTGCGCGTGAAAAGCCCGGTCGTTGGGCTCTGGTCGATGCCGCTGGTGGCGCTGATCTTGGGCTACGGCTTCCTGGGGTTCGAGAACAAGGGCGTCGAGGACCTTATGCCGGCGCTCCAGAACATGTTCTGGCTGCACGTGCACGTGGCGATCGCGATCATCAGCTACGCGGCGATGCTGCTGGCCACCGGAACAGCCGGCTTGTATCTGTGGAAAACCAGGGGCAAGCGAGGCGTTGAGGCCGAAACGGACGAGGAGTAAGGCCCCGAGTTCCGCTAAGGCTGAACGACGACAACCGCGCCCAGTGTTTGGAGCGCGGACGACATAAGATCCTGGTGGCGGAGCGTCTCCCACATGCCGCCCCGGGGGACTACCACAAGAGGACTCTGCCGGGCGCCGATCGCGGAATCGATCTGGGGCCCGGCTGGTGGTTTTCGGACCTGCACTTCCGCCGCGTGACCGTGGTCAACCAAGTAGCGCTTCACATCCCTCACCCACCCGCCCACGAGGTCGCGATCGTCCCCGAACACGAGGGCTTCCACATTCAGTTGCAGGATGCTCGCAAGTTCCGCGGCCGTCCGCAGCGCCCTGGCGCCCACATCAGAGGGGGGGCAAGCCGCGATCACCGAGCGCACCGGGTTGTACTCTCGAGGGGTCACGACGACGGGGCTCTCAGCGTGGCCGGCCACGCGGCGGGCCGTGCGGGCGGCAACATCGGCTCCCCCCGCGCTCTCAAACGCGTCCCGCCCCACCAGGACGAGGTCTGACAGCCGCGACCCCGCAATGAGGGCAGACGCGACGTCACCGTAGGCTGGTCGGGCAACACACCGAACCACCAAATCGCGACACACCGTGACGGCCTCTTGCACCACCTGGTCGGGATCGTTGCCCGTGGCGAGGGAGTCATCTGAGGCGGCGTCTTCGGCGAGCGCCACTAAGTCCACGCCGTTGCCGGCGAGCCCATCCGCGTCGGACTCGGCTCCGCCAACCGTCAGCAGAACCACGCGCGCCTGACTGGGAGAGGCGAGGTCTACCGAGTGCTGCAGCGCGACTCTCGCGCCGTGCGAGCCATCATACGCAACCAAGAGACTTCTGATCATCCCAGGACCGCCAACTCCACGTGATTCCAGTAGCCCGGCGGCCTGCGGATGAGGACTTGCCGCGCGCCGAGGGAATGGTATACACTTCACGACATACCACCGATGAACCTTCCTCAACCATTACAACAGGCCTTCGTCATCAAGCGTCTCAACCGTTTTGCTGCGCGGATCGATATTGGGGGCAAGATCGCGCTCGCGCATGTCCCCAATTCCGGCCGGCTGGGCGAACTCATCTTCCCCGGCGCCGAGGTCTACGCGCACCCCGTCGATGCGGCTCACCGGCGGACAACGCATGATCTCGTGCTCGCGCGTCACAAGCGCGTTCTCGTAAGCGTCGATTCCCGCGCGCCCAACCATATCGCCGCCGAGGCGCTGCAGGCTGGCGGAGTATCGCCGCTGGGTCCCGTGGACGAACTCCGCACGGAAGTTGCCCTTGCAGATCGGCGCATTGACCTTTGGGCGCGCGTGAACGGGGAGGAGTGGCTCATTGAGACCAAGGGTTGCTCGCTCGTGCGCGGCAAGACCGCCATATTCCCCGACGCGCCAACCATCCGAGGCCGCCACCACGTCGAAGCGCTGACCAACGTGGTCAAGCAAGGCGGGCGCGCGATGGTCCTGTTCGTGATCCAGCGCTCGGACGCGCGCGAGTTTCGCCCCAACTCAGCGACCGACCCCGAGCTGTGCGAGGCGCTTCTGAGGGCGCGGGACGCCGGTGTAGTCGTCGCAGCGTACCGATGCCGGGTAAGCCAGCGAGCGATCAAACTCACGGATTCCGTTCCCGTTCACCTCGACGGACCGCTGCCAGACCACTTGCTGGAGGACGGCCCATGCGCGTGATCGCCGGATCCGCCGGATCCCACCGGCTCGTCGTGCCCAAGGGCGCCCGCCTCCGCCCCACCTCCGACGCCATGCGCGAGGCGTTGTTCTCGAGCCTGACGGGCCTGATCCCGGACTGCCGGTTCCTCGACGTCTATGCGGGAACTGGCTCCGTGGGCATCGAGGCCCTTAGCCGCGGTGCGGAACTCGGCGTGTTCATCGAGCGCGATCGGCGCTGCGTGCAGGCCATCCGGCTGAACCTGGAGAATACCGGACTAGCCGACGATGCTGTGGTTCTTCAGGGGGACGCGAAGCGCCTGATCGGCGTCGCGCTTTCGAAGCACGGTCCTTTCGACGTGGTTTTCATCGACCCGCCCTACAGTGATACCGGTGCGCTGACGGTGGCGAGCGCAGCGTTGGCCGGCGAGGGCTTGGCGCCCGGTGGGGTGCTAATCCTGCAGCACTCTCGCCATGTCGAGTTGGAGGGCCTTCCGGACCCGTTCCGCACGAAGCGATTCGGCGAGACGCAGATGTCCTTCTTCGAACCGACGGAGGAGAGCGCGTCGCAATGAGCAATCTCGCGGGCGAACATGTAGCCATCTGCCCTGGCACCTTCGATCCAATCACTAACGGGCATGTGGACATCATCACGCGGGCCGCGAGCATCTTCGGCCGCGTCATCGTGTCCGTGTCCGGCAACTCGGGCAAGGCGCCCCTCTTCTCCTCCGAGGAGCGGCTTGAGTTCGCGCGGTCCGCCTGCGCCCACATCTCCAACGTCGACGTGGGATACTTCGAGGGGCTCGTGGTGGATTACGCGCGGGAGCGCGGCGCGCACACGATCGTGAAGGGGCTGCGGGTCGTCTCGGATTTTGAGCGAGAGATGACGATGGCGCACATGAACCGGGCGCTCGCCGAGGAGATCCCGACGATCTTCCTCATGACCCACGCGGACCACGCGTTTCTGAGTTCCAGCCTCGTCAAAGAAGTCATCTCGCTCGGCGGCGATGTTTCGACATTCGTCCCCGGAGCGGTTGAGAAGGCTTTGCGTAAGAAGCTGGCATTGGAGTAGAATGCACCTGTTGGCAAATCTCGCAGTAATCTTGTGGGGGGCAGACGCTCATGGACCTCGACGAGCTCCTCGATGAACTAGAAGCAGCGATCGAAGGCGGCGAGAAGTTCTGGCATGTCTTCGGCGGCCGGGCCATGGTGCGCGCCGACGACGTGTATGACATTGCGCACCGACTCCGCTCCAGCATCCCCGATGAGATCCGCACCGTGCATGAGGCCGGGCGGGACCGCGAACGAATCATCGAGGAAGCGCACCAAGAGCGAGCCAAGATCATTGAGGCCGCGCGCGAGCAGGCCAACCTCCTGCTCGACAACGACCAACTTGTCGTTGAGGCGCAACGCAAGCGGGAGCAGATTCTGGAGCGCGCGCAGATCGAGGCCGACGGCATCCGCGCCGATGCCGAGAACTACGCCCGGAACGTCATCAATAAGCTCGGCGAGTACGTTGACCGCATCGGCGCGACCGTGGACAGCACGAAGGAGATGCTTGAGCGCGACGCCGACGCCCAGCGCCAGGAGCCCTCGAGCGAGGCCGACTCAAGCTAACCTCTCGGCCCGGTTCTCTATAGTGGCAAACTCCGGCGCCGAAGTTCTGGCGCCGGTTGTGCTGTCGCCTGGCCATTGTTCCCCCCACGAATGCGAGGAGAAGGCACGTGAAGGTTCTTGTCATCAACAACGGGAGTTCGTCGGGCAAGTACTGCCTGTACGACATGGATACGGAGATGGTCATCGCCGAAGGGGTCGCTGAGAGACTGGTGATCCATGGCGGGATCAACGCTGAACTGACGCATCGGGTGCCCGGCCGGGACCCCGTCCGTCGCGCCCACGTCATCGAAAACCACGCATCCGCGGTCCGGCTCCTTCTTGAGGTCCTAACGGCCGAAGACACCGGCGTAATTGGCTCCATCGACGACATCGATGCTATCGGGCATCGCGTGGTCCACGCGGGCACCAAGTTCGCCGAGTCTGCTCTCATCACTGCCGACGTCATCGCCGCCGTCGAGGATTGCATCGAACTCGGGCCGCTGCACAACCCGCCGAACCTTGCCGGCATCCGCGCCTGCGAAGCCGCGCTCCCAGGCGTCCCGCAAGTTGCCGTGTTCGATACGGCGTTCGGGCAGACGCTGCCTCCTCACGCCTATCACTACGCAATCCCCCACGAGATCTACGTGATGCACGGCGTCCGCCGCTACGGCTTCCACGGCACGTCGCACCGGTACATCACGCTGGTCGCGACGAAGATGCTGGAGGCCCGCGGCATCCCCCGCGAGGAGCAGAAACTCATCACCTGTCACCTCGGCAATGGCTGCAGCATGGCAGCCGTGAAGGGCGGCAGATGTGTCGACACGAGCATGGGCCTCACGCCACTCGAGGGCCTCGTGATGGGAACGCGTTGCGGGGACATTGACCCAGCCGCCATTCCGTTCATCATGGAGCGCGAAGGCGTCGACACGGACGAAATCGACGACATGCTTAACAAGCGCAGCGGGCTCCTCGGCCTGTCCGGCGTGAGCAGCGATATGCGCGACATTCGGGCCGCCGCCGCTTCTGGGGACAAGCGCGCGCAACTCGCCATCGATGTCTTCTGCTACCGAATCCGCAAGTACATTGGCGCCTACGCCGCTGCCCTGGGCGGGCTGCACGCCGTAGCTTTCACGGCCGGGATTGGTGAGAACACGCCGCTCGTTCGCGACGAGTGTGTCGAGGGGCTGGAGTTCATGGGGCTGGAGATCGACCACGCGAGGAACCAGGAGTTCGAGGGCGTCGACGAGCCCGCTGATGTCTCCACGGCAAACGCGAGGGCGCGCGTCCTCGTCATTCCCACGGATGAGGAGCTGATGATCGCTCGCGACACGCTGAACATCGTCGAGGCGCTGTAACCGCGTCTAGACGATCTCTCCGCTCACGAAGTGGGGATCCGCTTCGGTCACGCGTACCTGCACGATGCCTCCCCGAACGTCCGCGCCACCCGCGAAGCGCACCTTGAGGTAATTGTCGCTCACGCCGACCAGAAAGCCCTCGTCCCCATCGAGGGGCTGTTCGGCGACGACTTGAAGCGTCTCCCCCACATTCGCGTGCGAGAACGCCTCGCGTTTCTCAGTCGAGATCGTCATCAGAGCGCGACTACGCTCGCGCTTCACCTCGGGGTGGACTTGGTCCGCCATCTCCGCCGCGCGCGTGCCCGGCCGCTGGGAGTAGCTGAACACGTGGAGGTAGCTCAACGGCAGCGCATCGAGGAAGGCGCGCATCTCCTCGAACTGCTCATCGGTCTCGCCGGGGAAGCCAACCATCACGTCGGCGCCGATTCCTGTCAGCGGCGATGCCTCGCGGACCCGCATCAGGAGGTCGCCGTACTCCGCCGTCCCGTACGGCCGTCCCATGCGGCGCAGCACCTCGTCAGAGCCGCTCTGCAGTGGAAGGTGCAGGTGCCGGCAGACCAGGGGGTGGTTGGCGACGAGGTCGATGATCCCGGGCGTGACCTCCATCGGTTCGATGGAGGAGAAGCGCAGTCGACCAAGCCCGGGGACCTGGCAGACCCAGCGCGCCAGCTCCTCCAGGTCGGCATATTCCTCGGGGATGTCCTTGCCGTACATGCCCAGATGCACCCCGATCAGAACGACTTCAGGATGCCCCGCCTCGACCAGCTTCTCAATCTGGTTCACTACATCCACGGGCTGAACGCTGCGGCTCGCGCCTCGGGCCTTGGGGATAATGCAATACGCGCAGTGGGCGTCGCAGCCTTCCTGGACCTTGACGAAGGCTCGCGTGTGCCCGGCGAAGGACTCGATCAGCCGCTCGGATGAATGCGATGGCTCCGCTTCATCCTCCGGCACGTCAGCGCCCCATGGTAAGTGCGATGCCAGGCCGTCCTTCTCAGTGTTGCCGAGAATGAGATCGATCTCGGGGATCTCCGCCAGCACCTCGGATCCGATCTCTGCGTAACACCCCGTCACGACCACAGTTGCCTCGGGGTTGCGCCGTTTGCCCTGGCGCGCGAGTCGCCGCGAATCTCGATCGCTCTTCGACGTCACCGTGCACGTGTTGACGACATACACGTCCGCGGGCTGATCGAACTCGACGATGTCGTAGCCCCGCCGCACGAGTTGCTCGCGGATGCGTTCGCTATCGTACTGATTGAGCTTGCAGCCGAGCGTCGTGATGGCTGCAGTCTTACGCCCCGGATCGGTCATTGGGTCCTCGAGTACAAACAGCGGACAGCGTCGGGGTTGAAACCCCTCCTACAGCGCTTCCGCCGCGACCTTCTCAATGCGGACGGCGCAGGCCTTATATGATGGGATGCCTGCGATTGGGTCGAGCGTTGCGCTGGTCAGCACGTTCGTCGGGCTCTCGGCGAAGTGGAACGACATGAAGACCATCCCCGCCGGTGACCGGTCCGTCACCTGCGCGCGGGCCGTCACCTCGCCGCGACGCGATGCGATCTTAATCATCTCGCCGTCGGCGATGCCCAGCCGCTCCGCATCGGCCGCGTTGATCTCAGCCAGCTCTTCGGGCGCGACAGTGTCGATGCCCTTGGAGTGGTGCGTGCGCTGACCGGTGTGATAGTGATAGAGCCGCCGCCCGGTGGTGAGTTGCAGCGGGTACTCCTCGTCAGGCAGCTCGTCCGGCCCGATATACTCAACCGGCGCGAACGTGGCCTTGCGGTCGGTCCACAGGTCGGCATGCAAGAAGACCGTGCCCTCGTCGTCAGTGCTGCGGCATGGCCACTGCAGACCGATTCCCTCGATGCGATCGTAGTTGATTCCCGCCATCGTTGGCGTGAGACTAGCGATTTCGTCCCAGATATCGCGGGCAACCGGCTCGCCGATGTTCTTGCCCATTCGCTTGGCAATCTCAGAGATGATCCAGATGTCCGGCTTCGCCTCGCCCGGAGCCGGCACGGCCGCGCGAACGCGCTGGACTCGACGCTCCGTGTTGGTGAACGTGCCGTCAATCTCGCCCCACCCGGCGGCGGGCAACACGACGTCGGCGATCTCTGCCGTAGTGCCGGGGAAGTTGTCGAGCATCACGAGTAGATCGAGCTTCTCCAGGCACTCGCGCGCGTGGTTGGCGTTGGCGTCGGTGAGCAGCGGCTGCTCGCCCATCAGGAAGAGACAGC
>CAZKUN010000297.1:0-10609 GCA_964555935.1 uncultured Armatimonadia bacterium
GGTTGGATCGAGGTCGATATGGGCCAGTTCCAGGCGACCGTCAATGCCGTGCCCGCACGGACCGAGATCGACTCGGACGTCAACGAGGGTCTGATCGTAGAGTTCTACGCGCGCTAACCCGGACGCATGCGGGCGTGTCGGCCCGCATGCGCGTCGCTGTCGATGAGAAGCGAGTGGCAGTCGTCGCATGCACCACAGGCGCCAGGTGGCAGAAGGCCTGGTTGAGTGGACGCGAGGAGACGTGCAAATGCAAGAAACGTTGAAGCCCGCCATCCATCCGTTGCAGGTCACCGAGACCTACGGCAAGTTCACCGCCGAACCCCTTGCGAGGGGCTTCGGGCACACCCTCGGAAACTCATTCCGTCGCGTCCTGCTCTCTCATATAACGGGGGCAGCGATTACGGCGGTTCGCATCGAGGGCGCGCTGCACGAGTTCTCGACCCTTACCGGCATCTATGAGGACACGACCGAGATCATCCTGAACATCAAGGAGATCGCTATTCGGTTCGTGGAAGACGAGGCTGATGAGGACGAAGCCCCCCCCGTCGCGGCCGAGGTCGATCCCGAGGTAGACGAGCGCCGAGTCATGCGGCTCGACGCCGAGGGTGAGGGCGAGGTTACCGCGGCGCAGATCAAGGTGCCGGGTGGCATCGAGATCGTCAACCCCGACCTTGTCATCGCGCACATCACCGAGGCAGACGGTACGCTCTGCATCGAGATGTGGTGCGAGCTGGGCCACGGCTACCTGCCGGTGGAAGCGCGAGACCGAGAGAAGCGTTCCGGTGACATGATCCCGATCGACGCGACATTCTCTCCCGTCACGCGCGTCAACTACGGCGTCGAGCCGACCCGTCTCGGGCACCGCACTGACCTCGACCGGCTGGTTCTGGAGGTCTGGGGCGACGGCACCATGGAGCCCAAGGCGGCAGTGGCTCGCGCAGCGGATATTCTGCTCGACTACATCGGCATCTTCACCGAGAAGCGTCTTGTTGAGGCCGAGCCGACCGCCGAACCCGAGCCGGAGCCGGAGATCTCGGGCGTGTTGCAGGTTCCGATCGAGAACCTCGACTTCTCCGTCCGCACGTACAACTGCCTCAAGAAAGAGAAGATCGATACCCTCGGGATGCTCGTCGAGAACACCGAGGAAGATCTTCTGGCGATCCGCAACTTCGGGAAGCGGTCGCTCAACGAGGTCATCGACAAGCTCGCCGACCTGGAACTGAAACTCAAGTCCATGGGCGGCGATGGGGAAGAGTTCGGCGCTGAGGAGATCGCTCTCGGCGACCAGGAATAAAAGGCGCCCAGCCAGGCCCGATGAGGCTGGCTGAGCAAGGAGTAGACGATGCGGCATCGCAAGGATCACAGGAAACTCAACCGGGCAACTGACCAGCGGCTGGCCTTGCTGAAGGGGCTTTGCGCCTCGTTGTTCCGACACGACAAGATCGAGACAACGCTCCCGAAGGCCAAGGAAGCGCGGCGTCTCGCTGATAAGCTGATCACGCTCGCCAAGCGGGACTACAACCAGCTAGCGGCCCGCCGCCAGGTCCTGAAGTACATCCCGGATCCAGGGCTGGTCAAGCACCTGTTCGACGAGATCGCGCCGCGCTTCACCGAGCGCCCCGGCGGCTACACCCGGATCATCCGGGCGGGCATGCGCCGCGGAGACGGCGCGCAGATGGCCATTCTCGAGTTGGTTGACTAGTCGATACCGGCGCTGAAGGTGCCATGCGAAGGCTAAAGCTGATCGTCCAGTACGACGGCACAGACTACGCGGGGTTCCAGCGCCAGCCGAATGCCGTAACGGTTCAAGAGGTTCTCGAGGACACGATCGAGGGCTGCCTTGGCCACCCGGTCACCGTGCTGGCCTCGGGGCGGACAGATGCAGGCGTTCACGCTCTTGGCCAGGTTTGCACCATCGATACGGATGTCTCAATCCCGGTCGATAGGGCTGCGGTGGCCTTCAACGCGAAGCTGCCGCAAGACATTGCCGTGACGGCCGCTGAGCAGGTTGATCCGAGCTTCCATCCGCGGTTTGACGCTCTGTGGAAGCGATATGCATACCGAATCGTATCGCGCCCGGTTCGTTCGCCGTTCCTTGGCCGGTACGCGTGGTGCGTTCGCGACTGCCTCGATGCTCAGTTGATGGCCGATGGCGCGGCGCGCATCGAGGGACGACACGATTTCAGGAGTTTCTGCGCATCGGGCTCGGACGTAACGGATTTTGAGCGGACGGTCCAACGGATCGAAGTTGCGCGAGACGGAGACATTGTCGAGATCTGGGTGGAGGCTGACGGCTTCCTCTACAAGATGGTCCGCAATATCGTGGGCACGCTTGTCGAGGTAGGCCGGGGCCGGATGGCGCCGGAGACGGTGGCCCAGGTAATCGCCGCTAAGGATCGCAGAGCGGCGGCGAAGACAGCGCCCCCTCAGGGGCTGAGCCTCATACGAGTGCAGTACTGACGGGCCAGCAGCCGCGAAGCGTGCGGCCGATTGAAGGTCGGGAGAACCATGCAAAAAACCGAGAGCTACTACACGAAGCCCGAAGAGCGCATTTGGTACACGGTCAGTGCGGCTGAAGCGCCGCTAGGCCGAGTCGCCGCGCGCATTGCCGCCGTGTTGCGGGGCAAACACAAGCCGACGTTCACGCCCCACACGGACGGCGGCGATTTTGTGGTCGTGATCAATGCCGAGGGCGCGTACGTGACTGGCAAGAAGGACCGCCAGAAGATCTACTACCGCCACTCCGGCTACGCCGGCCACCTGAAGGAAGAGCAGTTCAGGCACCTGCACGAGCGGCGGCCGGAAGAAGTCGTCATGAGGGCCGTCAAGGGCATGCTCCCCCACAACAAGCTGGGCGCGCGCATGCTGAAGCGCCTCCGCGTGTACAAAGGCGTGGAGCACCCGCACGACGCTCAGCAGCCGCTGCCGCTGCCATAGATGTGTAGACCGCAGCCTCAAAGCAGGCTTGCGGCTTCAAGGAGGACCAACCAGTGGATTCGAATTACGGAACCGGCCATCGCAAGGACGCGACAGCACGCGTCTGGCTCACGCCAGGCACGGGTCAGATCATCGTCAATGGCAAGCCGGTCGAAGTGCACCTGCCGCGCCAGAGCTTGGTTCAGCTTGTCAACCAGCCCTTCGTGGCCACAGAGACCGCGGGTAAGTTCGACGTCAGGGCCTTCGCCAAGGGCGGCGGCGTCGCCGGACAGGCGGGTGCCCTGCGGCACGGCATCGCCAAGGCTCTCGTCGAGCGCGACGAAGAGATGCGCAGTCCCCTGCGTCGGGCCGGCTATCTGACTCGCGACCCGCGAGTCAAGGAACGCAAGAAGCCCGGTCGCCACAGCGCGCGCCGTGGCAAGCAGTTCTCGAAGCGCTAATCGCCCTCTAAGGCAGGGCCCGCGCCATCACCAAAGCGAGGTGAGCAATGCCTGCGATGTGCAGCCTGGAAACCAAGCGGTCTTCGACGCGCCTTGGCCTGCTGACACTCGCCGGAATTGCGTTGGGCGGCCTGCTTGTAGCAGTTGGTGGGTGTGGCAGCGTCGGCGACATTGGGATGGGCGCGAGTCGGTCTGGGGTCCAGCCAGTCCGCGGCACCTACGGCACAAGCGGATATGGAAGCATGAGCGACGCCGACCTGCAGCGGCGCTTCGCGCAACTTACCAAGGCTAATGAGAAGACGGCGAAGAAGGACGGCGCCATTCTCAAAGTCCTGAAGGCGCTGCCGGACGTGCCGTCCGACACGGTGGCGACGCCCGAGAAGCGGGTGCAGGCCGAGGTCACGACCGATGTCAAGACAGTGCTGATCCAAGCGGACCGCGCCGGCGGCCAGTCAACAGTCAGTAACTTCGCCGGGGCCACGGGGAGCGCGCGGACCTACCGGACCTCCCGATACGCGCCGAACACGTACGAAGAATACGACTACTGATTGCGCGTTCGAGATGGTGATGGATGCCACAGCAGATCGTCATGAACCGAGACGGCGCGCAAATACTGCGCGCCGTCTCCGCATTTATGGAGCGGGGAGGAAGGAACCTCCGCCGCTCTCGGGGGACTAACATACTAAGCCTCGCGCGTCACCAACATAGGAGCCAGCCCATGCTTCTGTTTGCAGTCCTGTCGCTCTGCGCACCACTGCCTGCATCAGCCCAAGGCACGGCGTCCGTGCAGACCGAGGTTGTGGATTCCGTCTTGACCTACTGCGAGTCCCGCTTGGGGTTTGACCCAACAGACTCGGAGGTCGGTGACGGGCAATATCTGGTGCTCGACGCCCTGGACCGCCCCACCGTCGCCCAGGGCAGCCTCGAATACGCCGCGGCGCTGTTGATGGCGGGCCGCGATGCCGACCTTGCAGCGAAGGTCATCGGATCCGTGCTTTCGCACCAGCAGGGCGGCTTTCCGTGGATTCCTGATGCGTCGTCGTCGCCTGAAGCGACGACGCACGTCGCGCCCTGGCTGGCGTACATCCACGCGAACTTCGGCGAGTCCTTGCCGGCCGACTTGCGCGCGCAACTCGAGGCGTCACTTCAGCCCGCGCTCGATTCGGCGTCGAAGCTGAAGGTCAAGTCTCGTGAGACCAGCCGCTTCCTCATGAAGACCGCGGCCATCGCTACTCTTGAGGCCCAGCTCGGCACGACCGGCAAGGCTGAGGCCGAGTTAGCGAAATGGACCACGTATACGCAACAGAACGGTATTCCTCAACTGCATAGCTCGGGGCAGATGGCCGTCGCGATTGCCGCGCTGAACTGGATCTGGATGGCGGGACTAAGCGACACGATCGCCGCTGACGCGGCGTCCGCCCTCGACTACATCCACCGCGACATGGCCCTGCGACTCGATCTCTCGTCGGGGATGGTGGGGGGCGCGGCGGTCCAGTCGGCCAGACGCGACTATGCGATGGCTCTGGGCGCTTCGCGGTATGTGCTGAGGGACCTATTCGGTCAGCCCTCGGTCGAGTTGATCCCGCCATTTGGATTGTTCGTTGCGCTGCCTGGCTACGAGGCAAGCGAGGAGACGAGGCGGTTGGCCCTCGATGCGGACACGCCCCGGGAGCAGTTCGACCAGTCAGGTGATGCCACGTTCTCGACATTCGTGGGCCCTGGATTCTCGCTCGGGACGATGACCGGGCCGACGGCGTGGGACACGGCTCCGCTCGTGGTGACATATCCAGAGTTCGACGTTGCGTGGGACGAGAAGACGGACGATGATGAAACGGTCCAGCGCCAGGCGAAGGTCGCCCGCAACCTGTACTGCGACATTCGTCCGGCATCCGGCCGCGTGGCAAGCGTTCAGTCGGGCCCGAAGGCCATTCTCAGTTTCGATTTCGATCAGATTGGCGCGGAGGAGGCGCGTACTGATGTCTTCATGGACATCAAGCTCGGGCCGGAAGCGGCAATCGACGCCGTGTACCTGAACCTGTCGCCCTACTCGGTGGACTTCGGCGCGGATGTCCCGAGCAAATCCTCGGTTGTCACGGAGCGCGGCGGCGTTTACACCGCGATCACGGTCATTGAGATGGGCCCTGCAACTCGCAGGGCGGGCGTAGATCCTGCGTCGCTGAGGGGTGTCCTTGGATGGGTGCCGACTGGTGACGCCACGCTGGGGCGTGAGTTGGTGCTGCGACTCCCTGCCCGCACGAAACTGGGCGTGGAAAAACCTCGCGACGACTACCGCATCGCCTTCGCGGTTGAGGTAGGGGACGCCGAGACGTTTGGATCCGTGGCCACCTTCGCCCGGCACATCTACGAGACGCGAGTGCGGAAAGAGTTGAAGAAGACCCACACGAAAATCGGGACGAAGGACGAGCGATCGAACCAGGTCCCGGGCATTCGCCGCCCAACCGAGAGAGCCAAGTGGATCTTCGATGACGCCGTCTTGCAGGAACTGCAGTACCAGAGCGGTCCGGACCTGCTCGTGCTGAATGAGGACCTCGCCAAGAACGAGGTGCTGTCACAATCCGTGAATGGCACTGAGTTGGCTTGGGAAGCGCTGTACGCCTCGCCGCTGCTGAATCACCTTCCGGGCGACGCTCTGACCTCAGTCTTGCGCCCTCCGCCGGCTGAGATAGTCGCCGAGTAAGCCGCTCCGTCATCTCCCACCCATCACCTCCGCGTCAGGGGCGACCCATGCGCCGAGTTTTTATCCCCGTTCTGCTGTTAGTCCTAACGGGATCTGTCTGCCTGGGCCAGTCCCGTATTGCCAAGCGCGCGCTGCGCGGCGACGGAGCTGAGATGCAGGAACGGCTTCTGAACCGCTCGTTCGAGGACACCGGCGATGACGGTCTTGCCTCGACCTGGACGTTCTGGGATCAGGGCTACGCGCGCGCGATGGGCGTCGCTCGCACCGGCGATGCATCGGCGCGGTGTGTGGCGGCCGATGAGGACACGCAGTACGGCGCGGACCAGGTGGCGACGCTCGACCAAGCCGAGCCGATGCCGATTGTCGTGGGAGGATGGAGCAAAGCCGAGGACGTGAGCGGCTCACCGAACGCCGGCTACTCGGTGTATGTGGATCTCTTCTACACGGATGGCACGCCGCTCTATGGCCAGATCAACTACTTCGAGACGGGCACCCACGATTGGCAGTATCGTCAGGTCGTCATCGTCCCCGAGAAACCAATCCGCGAGGTCACCGTTCACGCGCTGTTTCGCTTCCATACGGGCACTGTCTACTTTGATGATTTCAGCATCAAGGAACTCGCCATGGGTGATGGCGCGCGGCTGTTTGACGGCGTCCCCGTCACGCCTGGCGATCCGGCTCCGAGCGACGTGGACCTTGCTCCGGCCCAACTCCTGCTCCGCGACGTGGCCGCGGGATCCGACTTCCTCGAAGCGGCCGGCGAGTGCCCCGAGCTTGGGCTTGAGCTGACGGCGGAGTGGACGGAGATCGGTGACGCCTTCCGGCTGGAAGGGCAAGTCAAGGACCTTACCGGTGAGGACCGGTGCGTCGCGGTGTACGTGGTCATTCCTGTCGACTTCACGGGCGGCGTCTTCGGCATGGACGCTCGGCGCGCTTCGTCGATCGATCAGGCCGTCACCTACTCAAACACGAAACAGATTGGCGCGGGCACAAACGGGCGGATGAGCTGGTATCCGATCGCGCCTGTCTCGAAGGGTGATGAGGGTCTGTGCATCGCCACGCCGCTGGACGTGCCGCGCGTCTCGCGTCTCGCCTATGACGCGGGGAGCAAGGAGCTGTACGCCGCTTTCGACCTGGGCCTGACGGCCGCCACGACGAAGTTCCCCTCGTCCGCCAGCTTCAGCGCCGTGATCTACCCGTTCGATGCTGAGTGGGGCTTCCGGGCGGCGCTTGCCAAGTATTACGAGCTGTTCCCCGGGTTGTTCACCAAGCGCGTTGAGCGCGAGGGCATCTGGATGCCTTTTGCGGACATCGCGACCGTTCAGGACTCGGCGGATTTCGGGTTCATGTTCAAGGAGGGCAACAACAACGTCGGCTGGGACGAGGCCCATGGCATCTACACCTTCGTGTACGTCGAGCCGATGAGTCACTGGCTCCCGATGGTGCAGGATGTTCCGCGGACCCCCGACGGCGTCATGGGAGAGCTGGCTCGCCGGACGCCGACGGATCCCCAGTCGCAGGCAACCGCGACCTCCGTCTTCCACCGCGAGGATGGTACCCACGAGATGTACATCACCGATGCTCCGTGGTGTGATGGCGCGATGTTGACGCTGAACTGCGACCCGGATCTCCTGGCTGACCAGCCGGATGCGGTGACCCAGGCGAAGCACGAGTTCGCTACGATCACGCGGGCCTTCCAACGGGCCGACGGCGCCACGACATCCGCCTGGCGAGACTTCGAGAGTGGCCATGAGGTTGTCGAAGACGTCGTTCGGACGGGCGCGCGCGCCCTTCGGTGCGCCAACACGCCGGGCGATTCGCATGGTGCCGCCCAGACGATACTCGTTGGGCAGACTGAGCCGCAGGAGTTGGTCGCGAGCGTGTGGGCCAAGGCTGACGGCATCACGGGGCAACTCGGAAATGACTGCTCGCTCTATCTCGACCTGACCTTCACCGATGGCTCGGTCGGTTTCGGGCGCCTGACTCCCATAGCCCTCGGCACGTACGACTGGCGGGAAACCGAGGTCCGGCTGAACGAAGACAAGCCGATCCAGACGGTCAATTACCACCTGCTGCTGCGCAATGGGAACGGCGGCACCGCATGGTTCGACGATGCGTTCCTGGGCGAGCCGGGCGGGGACAACCTTCTCGCGGAGGCGGGCTTTGAGCCATCCGATGGTCTCGTCCGTGCAGCCGAACTGGATGGCACCTACATCGACTCATACGAGATGGCAGCGACGACGCAGAACCACCGTCGCGAGCACTGGGCCTACCTCGACATTCCGCTCACCTTCGGCCTGAATTCGCGCGAGGTGTGCTCGCTGGGCATCTTCCACACGTACGAGTTCGCGCAGGAACTCGAGCGCCGGATGCATGGCGATGGCAAGCTTACATTTGCGAACGCCGTGCTCAGCAACTTCGGCCATCCGGCGCACCTGCTCGACGTCATGGGCACCGAGACGAACTGGCAGTTCAACGGTGAGTACCTGCCTAACTCCGATGCGGCGATGAACTACCGTCGCGCGCTCTGCTATCAGAAGCCCTACGTGCTTCTGCTGAACTCCGACTACACCACGTTCAAGCCGAAATGGGTGGAGCTGTACTTCAAGCGCTGCGCGGCCTATGCGATCTTCCCGAGCTTCTTCAGCCACAACGCGGCCGACGACCCGTACTGGCAGAATCCGGCCCTCTACAACCGGGATCGGCCACTCTTCGTGAAGTTCATTCCCGTCATCAAAGCCCTCGCCGCCGCAGGTTGGGAGCCGATCACGTACGCGCGCGCCGACCACGAGTCCGTCTACGTGGAGCGGTTCGGAACGGACGCGGGCCAGGGGATCTACGTAACGCTCTTCAACGATAGCCAAGACGTGGCCGACTATTCGCTGTCCATTGATGGGGACTCTCTGGGGCTGGCGGGGAGAGTTGAGTTGCTGGACGTGTTGACAGGGAGCGCGCAGGTCCTGTCCGTTGACGGGGCCGTGCCGGCGATTGAGGGAGAACTCGAATCCCAGGACGTTCGGGTCCTCAAGCTCACGGGCCAATGATCGGAGCTAGTTGGGCACGCGCTGGTATACCTGCTCCTGTGACACCGATACTTGGCCTTGCGTGACGGGCCTGGTGATTGACACGGTGTTGGCCGATCCGTCCGTGAATTGCCCGGGCAGGCGAAGCGTGGTGCCGACGGCGGTGGGGTCGATGGTCGACGTCTGCACGTTCAGCACCAACACCCCGTTCTCCACATCCCAGGTGCCTGTTTCCGATTCGACCGTCACGCCCTGGTCGTTGATGTGCTCCAACGAGAAGTCGAACGTCTTCCCAAGCTTCAGGAGCGCGCTCGCGAACTGAATCACAGACGGTTGCCCGTCGTTGAAGAGCTGATAGAGCTGCCAGATCCCAATGAGTTTCTTGACCGTCAGGTAAGTCTCCACTATGCCACCCCCGCAGCCCGACAGCGTGGGGAACAGGCACAGCAGGAGTGCCAGCGCGACGATCCTCATGTATGGCTTTCTCATCGGTGTCCCTTCCTCGGTGGTTGGATCGCGCGATCCCGGCTCATTATCTAGGACACTCGGCCTGTAGCCGGGTTGCGCGTCCGGACGTGTCTGCCGCGCGGCTACGGCGCCGCGATCAGCGCCAGCTCCACATCATCCAGGTAGATCTCGGCCTCGATGACATCGCCGAACCCACCTCGCTCGACCGTCACGTGCCCGGTCGCGCCAGTGATGGGGCAGTCAAACTCAACGGCAACCGGTTGCCAAGTGTTGAGAGTTGACGTGTCGTAGGGTGCCGTGTTGTAGTTCTCGATCCAATCGTCCGCCGCGTCGTTCACGCCGACCTTCATCGTAGGACGTCGGCTCGGCTGGCTGATCGACTTCACCAGCATCCACGCCGACAGGCGGTATCGGCCACCGGCCACGACCGGCAAGTTGGCCAGTTGACAGTAGTTCCAGGTCTGCTCGGATGTCCCGGCGACCCTCAGGGAGCCGGCCCCCCCGCGCACCGGATCGTCGACGATGCTCACAGCCACGCCCTCGGTTCCGGTGGCTGTCGTCTCGCCGCCTTCGAAGTCCCAGGCTATCGTCTGCGCCGCGTCCGCCTGGCCCGCGACGACCGTCACGTCCGCGACGGCGTACGCGCCGGGCTCAAGCTCATCGGTCAGGGGAAGACGGTAGACGGCGCCCGGTTCCTCGGGCAGGCACATGCGCGCGACGAGCGTGTACTCGCCGACTGCCAAGGCGGGCGGCAATTCAACGAGGCAGCCCGTCTCCACGGGCTCGCCAGGGCGCCAGAGCGTCGTCGGCGTCTCCGGGATGTGTTGGGTGCTCGCTACGACTTCGCCCTCGCTGTCGCGAAGCTGCCATTCCATCGCCAGGTTCTGGTAGCACGGCGCGACGCCTTGGTTCTCCCAGATCTGCTTCACCGGCAACCGGCCTGGCATGTCGTCCCACGAGCGCGTCTGCGCGGGGATCGTCAGCTCTCGGAGCGCAAGGCGGTAGCCGATCCGCCTCGCGCATTCCTCAACCGCCTCGCGCAC
>CAZKUN010000298.1:0-6970 GCA_964555935.1 uncultured Armatimonadia bacterium
CCGGCGGAGATCGTCGACCCGGCGGAGATCGTCGACCCGGCGGAGATCGTCGACCCGGCGGAGATCGTCGACCAAGCGGAGATCGTCGACCCGGCGGCGCGCCTCGTCCTGGTGCCGACCGTCGTCCCAGTGGAGATCGTCGCCCTGGCGGAGACCGTCGACCGGGCGGAGACCGTCGACCCAGTAGCGACCGTCGACCGAGCGGAGATCGTCGACCCGGCGGAGCCCCTCGTCCTGGTGGTGATCGCAGTCGTCCGACCAGTGACCGTCGTCACTCCTCTGCCGACCGGGGACCGCGCCGAGGTGACTCGCGCGGCAGCAGGAATGCCCCGCGCGGGAAGGGAAGAGACGCCGGGTCCCGGCCCGAGCGGAAGCGATAGTCGAATGGCTCGCCGACGCCTTCAGGGCGACTTGGGAACAATGTAATACTACTAGGGTTGATAGTATGGAGCAGAGGGTATATACTATTCGAGGCAGTACTACAGGCGGCAGCAGTAACTTCGCCCTCTGTGGACTGTCAGACCACGAGATTACCGGTACGTAGCTACCGAGGAGGTTGTAACGATGGCCAGTGAAGAGAAGCCCCGTGTATCAGTTTACAGGCCCGACGAGCAGGGCATTCATCAGGCGCTGGGGCAGCTCGAGGCTAGCGTGATGGACGCAGTCTGGGAAGCAGAAGGCGCGCTCTGCGTTGAGGACGTCCGGAAGGTCCTGGCGGCGAAGAAGGAAGCGGCATACACGACGATCATGACGACGCTGGACCGGCTCTACAAGAAGGGTTTCCTCGACCGCGACCGCCGTGGCAAGGCCTACTACTACGTGGCCAAGGTCACCAAGGCCGAACTGGGATCCAACGTGACCAAGCAGGTCATAGATGGCCTCCTGAAGACCTTCGCCGAGCCCGCGATCTCATACTTCGTTGAGGCGCTGGGCGATGCCGACCCGGAGCAGCTGGACTCGCTGGCAGAGCTGATCGAAAAGAAGCGCGCCGAGCAAGGCGAGCAGGAGTAACGTCGGGCGAAGGCCAAATCTGAAAACTCACCGCTATTAGCGCCCAGGACGATCCACTAATCCTGGGCGCGAGCGTTTCAGTCTCCTAACGCCCCGCCGGTGGGCCGGGATCGCGATGAGCTTCCTACTGGCGGGAATCATCCTCTCCGTTGTCGTCGCTTACGCCACGAGCGCGTTGGCGCTACTGCCGGTGGCCGCCGTCGTCGAGGCCCTCCCCGCGGCCGAAGCGAGGCGCGAGGTCACCGCGTGGATGGTCGCCCTGCTCCTCCCGCATATCGCCGCCGTCGCAGCCGTTGTGTATGCCTCGCGGCTCCACGCCCTCGATCCCGTTGAGTGGGCCATCCGTCGCGAGCAGATGCGCCACCTGTCGTTCTGGTGGCTGGTGGGCAGCCCTGATGCGGCCTACCGGATCAGGTTTGCCGCGCTGATTGGGTGCGCGCTCTTGGCTGTCGGTCTCATCCGGCCCATCTTCTCAGCCATCCTCGCTTGGCGGTACGGCTCGACCCTCTCGCGCTCGTCCGGCCACGTTCCCGAACTCGACGTCTACCTTACGCCGTTGAAACGCCCTTGGTCCACGTGCGTCGGGTTCTTCGACACGCGAGTCTACCTGACGTCGGGCGCCGTGGGCATCATGAACGCGCAAGAACTCAGCTCGGTGATCGCCCACGAGCACGCGCACGGGACTCGGCGCGACAATTTGCGGCTGCTCGCCGCCCAGGCGCTGCTCGGTCCCCTGATCCTGATGCCCACGTCGCGTTATGTCTATCGTCGTCTTCAGGCCGCTATCGAGCGCGCCGCCGACCAGGTCGCTGCTGGGTCACCCGACGACCGCCAGGACCTCGCGGCAGCTCTCGTCAAGGCCGCGCGCAAGCTCCGCGACTACAACCCCGATCCCGATGAGGACACTGTGCGCCGGCGGCTGGCCGGTCGGTACCGCGAGGAGTTCGTCGCGGAACGCGCCCAGCAGCTTCTCGAGGCCGACGATGCGCCTCACCCCAAGACCACGCAGTTGACCCTCTCCCTGGCGACCTTGGCCATGCTGGCGCTGCTGGTCGCGAGCGTGGGCTTCCTGGCTCCAACGATCCGCTCTCTCTACGAAAGTCTCGTCGCCGCCCTGGGTGCCTGAACTTCCCAGGAACCCCGCCGCGCCCGCGCCGTCTAAGGTTCTATCCATAGGATTGGGGGACATGACCATGGGAATGTGGGTCATCGAGTTCATCATGGAGGTTGAGGAGAGGTACGGAGTAGAGATCCCGGAGAGTGAGCTGGAGAGCTGGGTCACCATCGATGATGCTGTGAACTACGTGGCTGCGCAAACGGGTCGCGGAGTGGGGTCGTCTTGGCTCTGCTCGAACTACCGGAGCTTTGACCGTCTGCGACGGGCGTTCCGGGAAGTGTTGGGCGTGCCCATCGACCGCCCAACCATGAAGGCCCGGCTCGATACGGTCGTTCCGCGCGAGGGCCGCCGCCGTCACCTGCGCGCGCTGACGAGAGCCTCAGGGCTGCCGGTTCGCCTGTCCATACCGGGCGTCTCTCCCCAGGCGAGCTTCATGCTCGCCGGCATGGGGGCACTGGGCCTGTTGCTGGCGGGGCTCCTTGGCACGGCAGGGCAGATTCCGGTCGCCATTGTCGTGTTCGGTTGCACGCTCACCGGCGTGACCTTTCTGGCCCGCCGCCTCCAGCAGCATGCAATCCAAACAGGCCGCGATCCGGCGGGGACAACGGTCGCGGATCTCATCCGCGACTCCGCCCCTCACGTCGCGCCCACGCGCGAGGGCCTCCGAGCGGAGATCTGCGAGATGGCTCAGTGCGAGTTCACCTACATGAAGACACCGATTACCGGAGAGACTCGCTTCGCTGACTTAGAGTGACGTGCCGCGTAGCGACGGGCTTCCACCCCGTCGACCCCGATGGCTTGAGAATTCAGGACTGGAGAGGCCGGCAATGGGACTGGAAATGGTCGAGTTCGTGATGGAGCTGGAGGACCGGTTCGACGTCGAGATCCCCGATGCGGAACTCGATGGCGTCTACACCTTCGGCGACTTCTACCGACTGATCTGCGCGAAGACGAACCCCACCGACGAGCCCGGACCGTGTCCGACGCCCGGCGTGTTCCTGCGGCTGCGGACCGCGCTTTGCGAGGTGGTCGGCGTTAGGTCGTCACGCATCCGCCCCGACACTCCGCTCGTTGAACTGATCCCGCCTGAGACGCGCCTGGCGGCTTGGCCGAAGCTTGAGCACGCGATGGGCCTCAAGCTGTCGCCCCTGAGCAAGCCGGAGTGGGTGCACAGTTGGGCGGCCGGCGGCGGCTGCCTTGGAGTCATTCTGGGCTGCATCCTCGCAGGAGTGGTGGCGTGGTGGATGCTCCCGATTGTCTGGGCGCTGGCGGGTGCCTGGGTTACCGTGTGGGAGTTGAGGACCGGTCATCTCGCCCTTGAGTTGCCTCCACACATCCGCACTGTGGGCGACCTCGTCAAGTCGACAGTCGGCCTGAACCTGCCGCGCCCAGACACCGGCCGGGCGCCATCGCGCGAGGCCATCTGGCAGGGAATCGTGGACGTCGCCGTCGAGGAACTCCAAAGCCCGGTCGAGTACGTCCGCCCTGACGTCATCATCTCGGACGTCGCCGACTGGTACCCGCCTCCGGGCGTCGACTACCGCGGTCACGCCGCCAAGCCACCGCGGACTCACCCGGGGGGCATTGCCGTCGACCTGGACTTGCCGCTCCGTCGGCCGAACATCGTCCTGGACCTCGAATACGACTGCGGGGTGCGCCTCAGCGGGCACGAACTGCTGTCGGCTCACACTGTCTGGGATCTCTACCAGCTGACTCTCTCGCGCCGCGGGCTGACCGCGTCCCAGCCGAATGAATGCCCGAGTTCCGAGGTCTTCAACGCTCTCCGCAGGGCGCTGATCGATGGGTTCGGGGTGTCTCGAAGCTCCGTGGGACTGGACGCGAGGATGGAGGATCTCGTCCCCGCTCGCCGGCGGCGCAAGGCCTGGGCGGCGATACGCGAGGCGACCGGGCTTAGGTTGCCGCAGTTGGAGCCGTCGCCCAACGCGACAGGCAACGCGGAAGGTCTCGGATGCCTGTTCGGCGTCCCACCGGCGTTCATTGGGGTTCTTCTAGGGGCGGCTGGGATGTCCGACGGCGGTCTGGGGGCGTTCGGCGGTGGGCTCGCGGTTGCAGGCGTCAGTATCGCCATCGGCGCGGGAATCGCGTATGGCGTGTACCACAGCGTGATGGCGGCGGCGGGGCTGGACACCCGCACGGTTCCCGAGTCTTGCGGGACCCTCGCCGGCCTCGTCCGCGAGACGGTCGCTCTGAACTACAACAGGCTCGCCGATGGAACAGAGGGTGCCGAGACGTTACGCATCTGGGATCGTCTGCTCGCGGTCGTCGCGAAGCACTGCCCATCCCTGTCGAGTGGTTCCGTGCGAGGGAGCACCTTGCTCGAGGCGCTGGGGAGGATCTAGGTCGGCGTGGCTACTCTACCGTATGGGTCAATCGGTCAGAGAACCAGATCGGCCCGCCAGTCTCGAACCGGGCCCGGATGTAGTGAGTGCCGGGCGCGCCGAACACGTGCTCGGTCTCGACAGGCTCGGTGCTGTTAGCGCGCACCCGCACCTGGCGAACGGTCGTCTTCACGCTGCCGTCAGGTTGCTCCGCCTCGACGACGTACTTCCCGTTGATGTCGCCGTCGGTGGGGTTGTCGAAGGTGACGGACAGGACTCCGTCCTCGAAGCCGACGTCGGTGGTATTGAGCTGGAAACGGTTCGGGTCGATGTTGACCTTCGTCAGCACCCCGTCGCCCTCGGGCGCCCACGATGACGCTCCCTGCTCGCGCCGCAACTCAAGCTGCCAGTCCTCTTCGTCCTCGGTTGGGCCGCCCAGAAGCGCTAGCGGAACGCGCATCTCAGTAGTCCAGCCCGCCCGGCTGATCTTGCTCGCCGCGTAGGCGCCGATGCCTGGCAGCTCAGCACCGGCGGATGTCGGGTCGGCGTCCAGCACCACCGCGCGATCATACCCTCGACGGATTCTCAGCGTTACGCGATCTTCGATGGTGTCCGCTCGCAGGAGCTTGTTGTCCCGGCAGTCAAACGCGACGTACAGCCAGTAGTCATCGAGGCCTACGTAGGCGACCGTCTCGTGCTCGGCCGTCGCGGTTCCGTCGCTGTTAAGGAACCACCGCGTCTTCGCGGCTTGACGCCATGTCTCGTCGTCGAGCAATCCATCGAGCACCGGCGCCGCCACGCGTTTGGCCTCGAGGGTCTTCTCCGCGTGGACCGCCTGGTAACGCTCTTCCTCACGCGCCCTGGATGCCTCGATCCGCCCATTGTCCCGCGCCCAGCGCCATAGGTTCTGCAGGCCCGTGATCTCCGGGTAGTCGTCAACACATGACACGACGATGAGGCCGTCGCCCACCTCTTGGCGCGCCATGATGGGCAGATCGTGATCGCAGCGCGCCATGATCGACCAACGCCCTGATGCCTGGTCCAGATGGGTTTCCGCGCCAGTCGGCTTGGCAACGCCCGCCAACAGCGTATGCCGCACATCGACCCAATCGACTGAGTCGCCTGGCTCCGCCTCGGCGTTGAGTCGGAGGCTTTGCTCGACTCCCCCGAGCCATCCCAGATCGCTTTGCCCCGACACGACTATTACCAGCACGCCTCCGTAGCGCACCCACTGATGCAGTCTCTCGGCCCGCTCTTTCAGCGCGTCTTCTCGCTTGGGCGTCATCCACAGGATGATGTCGCCCGCGTATGGCCTCGCGATTAGGCCTTCGATGCCCGCCTCGTCCATCGTCTCCGATGGCCAGGCGAGTTTCGCCAGTGCCTCGGTCACGTCGGCCGTGGCGACCCCGCCCGAGCCCTGAACGACAGTGACGCGCGGCACGGAGGCTTCCGGTTGTGTCGGCGCCTGGCAGGCAGCCGCCGCAAGCCCGATGCTCGCGATCCAAATCGCGATGGGAGTGCGCCTCATCCATCCGCTCCTTGGCACGCGCCCGTGACCTTGACCGGCCATGCCCGATGCAGTATCGTACCGCGTTCCCGACATCGTTCCTCTTCGACCGATGCCTCGGAAGGGCCTCCCGCGGCTCGGTGAAGGGTTTGACTCGTACCTCGGGAAGTGCCTTGCCAACCGACGGCCACTGAAAGCGCACTCCTCAACATGCGACGGCCCCTGAGTTTGGCTGCCCTCGTAACCGGGCATTTCATCACCGACTGCTACATGGGTATGATCGCGCCGCTCCTGCCGTTCGTGAGGGATCGGCTCGACTTGTCGCTGTTTTGGATGGGCACGATCCCCGTCTTTGCATCGCTCACGGCGAGTCTGGCGCAGCCGCTGTTTGGCTGGGTGTGTGACCGGACGCGCGGCGCGTACCTGGTTGGGCTGGGCGTCGCCTGCACGGGCGTGGGCATCTGCACGTTCGGCATGGCGGATGGCTTCATCCCGATGATGGTGCTGCTAGCGCTGGGGGGGCTTGGGTGCGGGGCGTTCCATCCTGCGGGAGCGGCGTTGGCGTCGGCTGCCGGCGGGAAGCGTCGCGATTTGGCGCTGGCCATCTTCAGTCCCGGCGGCATCACCGGCTACTCCGCCGGGCCGGTCGTTGCGATATGGCTGTACCACCTCTGGGGCCTCGACGGCATGTGGCCCGCGATGGCCGTCGGCCTCGTGATCGGCCCGATGATCGGCGCGGTCGCCTGGCGGATGGAGAGACCACAGGCCAAGGCAGACGCCGAAGCCGAGGGCGTTCCGATCAACTCGGCGATCGCGGGGATGCCGCGCAGCCGGCGCCTGCGGACGCTGGCGATTCTCCTCGTCGTCGTCTTCCTCCGCTCCGCCATTATAATCGTCTTCATCGCGTACCTCGCTCAGTTGCTGAAGGACCTCGGCGTCCCCAAGGAACGGTGGGGCTATATCGTCGGCGGGTTCTCGTTCGGTGGTGGCGTTGCC
>CAZKUN010000298.1:7026-10269 GCA_964555935.1 uncultured Armatimonadia bacterium
GGCGGGGCGCTGGCGCATCTCATCGGACGGCGGCGGCTGACCGTGGTGTCGCTCGCGCTGACCGGGCCCGTGTTGCTGGCGTTCCTCCACGTCGACGGCCCCATGCGCTGGGTGATGCTGATTCTCGGCGGATCGCTGGCTCAGATGGCCGTGCCGGCCAACATCGTCCAGGCGCAGATACTGCTCCCGACGCGCAGGAGCCTGGCATCGGCGCTGACGATGGGATTCTGCTGGGGCACCGCCGCGATGCTCGCGCCCATCTTCGGCAGCATCGCGGATGCCACATCGCTGACCTTCGCCCTGTCGCTGGCCTGCGGGCTGCCGGCTCTCTCCTCGATGCTTGCGCTGCTCGTGCCGGACCTGCGCGATGATGACGGAAGCGGCTCGTCGCCGGAGCCCCCGTTCTTGCCGCCTGCGATCCTGGAGTCGGTGGATGGTGAACAGCGATGACGCCCGAGGACGGCGACCGCATCGAGCGGCTCGACGAGCCCACGTTCATCGTCACTTGCGCCTCCGGCCGTGAAGGCGACGCGCGGCGCGAACTCGTTCGGATACTCGGCCCCATCGAGACTCGCCCGCTATTCATGAAGGGCAATCGGCTCGTCATCGTGCCTGGCGGCTCCGCGCGTGACGCGCTGCGGAAGATCCGGGACGCCGAAACGGAGACGATTGCGCGCGTGCTGCCGGTCTCGGTGAAAGCCACTATCGGCGGGGGCGTCGAGCACATGGCGACCCTCGGCGAGGCAGCCGTGAGGGTCTGCGACCTCGTTGAGGGCGATACGTTTCGCGTCCGATGCAAACGCCGCGGCCACCACGACTTCTCCTCCCACGCGGTGGAGCGCGCGGTGGGGATTGCCGTCGAGGCCGCCACGCCGGGCGAGTTCATCATCGATGACCACGATCACATCGTCTTCGTCGAGATCTACCAGGACTGGGCATTCGTGGCATGTGAGCGAGTCAGCGACCTCGTAGTGAAGACCATCACGCTGCAGCGGGTGCATGCTCCGGGGCAACGGCCGCTCAATCGCGCCGAAAGCAAGTTGCGCGAGGCGCTCAAGTACTTCAGAGTCGACGTCGGGCCGCACCTGCGCGCGCTTGATTTGGGCGCGGCGCCGGGCGGCTGGACCAAGGTCCTCGCTGAGTTGGGAGCCGAGGTGCTCGCAGTGGATCCGGGCGATCTTGACCCTCGCGTGGCGGCCATGCCAAACGTGACGCACTTCGCCGGGCTCTCTCAGCAACTCGACCAGTTGCCTGACATTGGTCCGTTCGGCCTCATCACTGATGATATGAACCGCGACCCGGATGCGTCCGCTGCCATGGTCCTGCCCCTCCTGCGCCTGCTCGAGCCTGATGGCGCCGTCATCATGACCGTCAAGTTCATGAGCGGGCGCCGACACCATCATGTCGCCGACGTGCTGGAGATCCTCGCCCCGCATTTCGCCCGTCATAGGGAGCAACGCATGCCCCATAACGCGAAGGAGACCACGCTCCACCTGTCCGGCCCCGTCCACTCCGAGTGAACCTCACGATCGCCCATTGCGTCTCTGAACCCACTCCGCTCGCACCGTGTTCTGGGGTATGAGTAGGTGCGTTCCGAGTCTCGATTTACGCCCGGTGTTGGCGCTGACAGTGGCACACATAAGCGCGCCGCCGCCACTCCGGCAGCTTGACACATCGCCTCGCTGGGGGGTAATCTAGAGACTCCGGAGGCCAATTCCTGAGGGAAATTGCAGCCATGAATCGTGGAACTCTCACAGCCACGGCCATCTGGGCCTGTCTTGCGTTGTTAGCCCCTGTTCTCGCCACTGGCCAGATAGCCACAGGACCGGATCACCCCGCCTGGATCAAAGTGGAGAAGGCCCGCGTTCGCAAAGGGCCTGGACTCCAGCACGAGATCTACGGGACGCTCGACGCGGGCACGAAGGTCTACGTCGTCGAACGCGACGGCGAGTGGATCAAGGTGCGCACGCCTGGTGGCCACGGGTGGGTGCATTTCGAGCTTCTCACCGATGACATCCAAGCCGGTCGGAAACTCGCCGCCGAGTCCGGCCGGTCCGCCACCTCGGCCCCCGCCGCGTCGAGCGCCACGCCCGCGTGGGTGAAGGTCGATGAGGCGCGGATACGCTCAGGCCCTGGTCTCAGCCACGAGATATACGGGAAGCGTGGGAAGGGCACGAAGGTCTACGTGCTCGGGCGGCAGGGCGATTGGGTCAAGGTAAGGACCCCGGGCGGCTTCGGGTGGATCCACTACGAACTCCTGACCGATAACGTCAAAGCGGGCCAGGCGCTCGCTCGCGAGGCGGGCCTGTCCGCTCCCGCCGCGCCCAGCCCGACCACCGGCGACGGCAACGCGGCGTGGATCAAGACGGAAGAAGCCCGCGTCCGATCGGGCCCTGGTCTGCAGCACGACATCTACGGCACGCGCACCATCGGGACGAAGGTCTTCGTCGTCGGCCGTGAGGGCGAGTGGGCGAAGGTCAAGACCCCAGGCGGCTACGGCTGGATACGCCCCGACCTCCTGACTGACCACGTCCCCACCGGTCGCGAACTCGCCCAGCGTAGCGGCGCGAGCACATCCGGCGCCGTGAAAAAGGCCTACGCCTCGGGCGATAACCTCTATCTTCGCGAGGGCCCGGGTGTCCAGCACGGGTATCGAGCCGTGCTGGACAAGGGCCAGACGATCTACGTCACCGAACAGAAGGGTGACTGGTGCCGCGTCCACGTGAAGGGCGGCAACTGGGGTTGGGTCTACGCGGGCTACGTGAAATACGATGGCAGCGGGTCGGCGCACAGCGCCGGAGGTCGACCGCAAGCCTCGCCGCCGCCGGTCATCTCGGACTTCCCCTCGCCGACCCGGCAATACTCGGGCGGCGCGACGCTCAGCGAGGCGACGGCGTGGGTGGATGAGAACCGCGCCAACGTCCGCCTCGGCCCGAGCGCGGAGCAGGACGTCAGGATGCTCCTCGATCGCGGCACGAAGGTCGCCGTGACGGATGTCGACGGGCACTGGTGTAAGGTGAGGCTCCCCGATGGCACCTACGGGTGGATGGCGGGGTGGGTCCTCGATTTCGACGGTCCCGGCGATGAGATCATGGCCAACGAGGGCGGCAAGACGGTTGAGGTCAAGGTCGGATGGATCGCCCGGTCCGACATCAATCTCCGGGCCGGCCCCAGCACCGACCACGACGTCATCGGGCAGGCCGCGCTCAGCACCGAGGTTGTGATCCTCGAACAGCAGGATGA
>CAZKUN010000299.1:0-10211 GCA_964555935.1 uncultured Armatimonadia bacterium
ACATCGCCCACGCCGCCGTCGAAGACGTGCCCGAGGAAGCCACTTGCAATGGCCATTCCCAGGCCGACGACCAAACTGAACAGGTACATTCCGAAGGTCCAGGTCATATCCATGTCGTCTCACCTCGGCAGCGGGGATTGTTAGGTTCCGTCCCGCTGCACGGTTGCCCTTCGTGGGCGGAGTCGCTTTCGATTGCCATTCCCTGGGTTGCGGTGCGCTACTTCTCTTTGTTCACGCGGCCCTTGATGAGCTTCAGCTCAGCCTCGATGTCTTGATCGGTCTGTTCAATGCCGTTTGCCAGTTTCTCGACCTTCGTGGTGACGTCGCTGACGGCAAGCTCCGCGTAGGCTTCGGCCTCAGCCTCGAGGTCATCGATGCGACCCGTCAGCCGGTTGAACACGTTCTCCGTGCGGTTCGGCCCGCCGACGCCGGCGGTGTCCTGCAACTCGCGCCGGACGCGGGCCAGTCTGCGACGGGCGAGGAGCGCCTCTTTCTTCCGCCGGGCCTCCTCGATCTTGGCCTGGAGGGCGTCGAGATTGCCCTTCAACTCCGCCACGGTTCGGGCCTCGATGTCCCACCGCTCCTTGATGCTATCGACGAGGTCAAGGTGCTGGCGTCTGCGCCGGAGCGCCTCGCGGGCCGGCATGTCATCGCCGGCCCTCACCGCGAGTTCGGCGCGCTCGAGCATCGTTTCGGCCTGGCTGCGGCGGTACTCATACTCGTCGCGCAGTTTGCGCTCATCACGCACCGCCGTAGCCACGCCGGCCCGAGCTTCCGCCAAGTCCTCGGTCATGGTCCGTGTCAATTGGTCAAGGGCCTGTTCGGGATCCTCGGCGTTCTTGAGGACCTCATTCACGTTTGCCCTGAGTAGGCTCTTTATCCGCTCAAGAAGACCCATTCCCGGCTCCCTCTGTCGGTCAGCGTCTGGCTCTTCGTCGAGCCTCAGCGCCGGCTTGTGGTTCCCCACCGCTCTCGATCACGGACGCTGCACGCTTGTTGCCACCTTTGGCTCTGTGCAGGAGAAGTTCCTCCCGTGACCGACCCTATCTTGCCTCGGTCTCGGAGGCCGGTTCGCCGCGGCGCGCATCCCTCCGGTGACCGTCGGAATGTTGCTTGCAAGGAATTGGCCATGTTGGCGTGTGGAGTTAGCGCGGGCCACACCCGGGCCTGGGGGCCTTGGCGGCCTGACGCCGGCGGGGGTGGGCCCACCAGACGTACATGATGAGGACGCCGACGGTGATGAGGATGGCGAACAGAGCCGAGTATAGAACCCCGAACGCGAGGTTGATGAGCGAATTGCTGCCCAGTTTCCCGAGCGGCGTGAGCCTGAAGGCGATGATCGGGAGGACGGCGGCCATCACAAGGGAGCCGAGGGCCAACAGGCATCCGTGCCAGAGCTTCGGCCGTTCGTGTTCCTCCGGCACGTCCGTGAGAGGGGGTGGCGGGAGGTCGGGCGTGTTGTCGTTGGCCGGAGATTCACTCATTGCATCGCTCGCGGCGCTCGCGCTCGATTCTGGAACGCCATTGCTCGAGGTTCCTGTTGATGTACTCGGCCGCGGCGGGCGAGGTGGGGAAAAGGCCGAGTGGCTTTGCGAGCTTCGTGTAGCTTAGTGAGAACGCCAGCTCCTCGAGCATGATGGGGCCGTGGAGAATCTCGGCATCCTGGTCGACGGTGCTCCCGCAACCGTCGGCGAGCGTCCACCAGAGTTCGGTTGCCTGCTGAGGCGATTCGCACTCGTAGTAGTCCGTCACCACGCTCGGGTGGTCGAACTGGTTGTAGATGGGAATGGACTGCTGCAGGAGCGGGAGCGGGTTGGGCTTCCCGAAGGCTCCGGCCACTGAGATCGAGAGCCCATCGGCCGAAAGGGTCCCGTGAAGGGCGAGTTTGACGAGGGTGGGGTCATCGACCCATTTCTCTTCGATGACGCTGACGATCGTGACCGAGCCCGAGATGCGGGCGCGTTGGGCGCGGCGGAGTTGGGCGGTGTTGCTTTGTGGGCACGGTTGCTCGACGTGGCAGGTGTCGCCCCATAGCAGAGAGCCATCGCCGAGGATGATCGCATATGGCGGCCCAGACGCGGCGATCTCATCGCGCAAGGCCCTAAGGTCGGCACGAGCGTCCGGCGTGAGCACGGTGAAGCCGTGGTGGGTTGACTCCTCTGAGGTGAGTCGGTGATCGTGCTCCATCATGTACCACTTCGTCCAGATATCGAGCGCGGTGAAGAGATCCGACAGAGACCAGGTCGGGCCAGCGACAGACTCGACCCAGTCGGGGCACTCGTCGAGCCAGACGAGGTACTGGGCGACATCTTCGACGGAGCTCCAAGAGCCGCGGAAGGACCCGCTGGCCTCCGGGTAGGCCGTCAGCAGTCGGAATGCCTCGCTGAGGCGACGGGAGGCGACTTGGTCACTGGCGGCTTCGGCCTTGAGGACGACGTCGAGGGTCTTCTTGCGGTCCGACCTGGAGCAGTGAGTGGCCAGGGCTCGAAGCAGCTCGAGGTTGCCCGGCATGGCGTCGAGGCCGCGGTCCAGGATGTCAGCGTAGTGCCGCCGGCCATGGGGCGAGTGATCAGTCAGAGTCGCGGCCTTAAGGTAGGCCTCCGTGCGAGTGGGCTGAAGGGCCACAATGCGCTCCCAGGCCCGCTGAGCCGCGCGCTGGTGGCGCTGCTGTTGCTGGGCAGCTAGCCGGTGACGAAGGAGACCTTTGTCGGGATGCGTGCGCAGGTCGTTGCACGCTTCGAGGTGGGCGTCGGCGAGGGCCTCCCAGGCATCGGGATCACTCGGGCGGCCCGAGACGGCTCTCTTGCATGCGGCGATGTGAGACTGCCAGAAACGGGTCACTCGTTGCGTTCCTTCGGACGGCGGATGGCCGGCGTCACCTGAAGTCGGTCCACGGCGGACGCACGCCTCCGCCTCACCACAGGTCAGAGAGGTTCTTCTCGACGTGTTCCCTCCGCCGGTAGTCGGGGAAGAGGCGCCGACCGCGGGCGATGCGGACGTAGGCGAGGACATAGGCAAGGTCGCCGGCGGCGTCGGTCCCAGTGACAACGCTGCCGCGCCGGCGCAGTTTCGTGCGCGAGTTGCGCAGCAATTGGTAAACAGCACGCGCATCGCGCTTCGCGTCGCAGTCGAGCGAGAAGACCCAAGCCCAGTAGTGTCTCCACTGCATGATGTCGTGCGGTTTGGGCATGAGGTTCTCAACGCGCATGTGGGCGTCGAGGAACTCGCGGAGACCGCTGATGAGATCGGCGAAGGTCGCGTCGGCTCCGGTGACGCCGAAGTGGGTGACCCGCAAGCCCCCTTCGACGAGCGCGCCCCGGAGGATCATCGTCATGTAGGGTGGGGGGCCTTCCCCGAACCCCCCGCCCATGGCGCTCGCGACGGTGACTGCCTGGCCTGGAGTCTGTCGGCAGTCACGCAAGGCGTGCAGAGGCAGATCAGTCTGCGGGCGGCGCTTGATGTCCGCCCACTCGGCGAAGAACGCATCCCCAGTGGGCAGGAGGGCGGCGATGTCGGGGCCGCCTCGACCCGCGCGCGCCCGTTGCACATCCTCGGCGGACGCGTCCGACAGAGTGCCGATGGAGAAATGGTAGCTGTGCTTGGAAAAGGTCGTGCCGTGACATTCGACCATGTGCCACACCGACCACAGGTTCAGGACGTCCACCACGTCCTGCCATGTCCAGACAGGCCCATCGACGGGGCGCAGTAGGCTCCCCGCGTCGTCAAGCCATGCCCAGAGCGTGCCCAATTGCTCCACATCGTGGATGCGATCATCGGGGCAGCACTCCGCCTGGGGGTACTGCATTGCCGTAGGCGCAGCCCGCGTCAGCCGCGACCAGGGCATGCCGTGCTCTGTGTCTGGGAGCCGCTCGCACATTGCAGCGGCCTCATCGATCCGCCCGAAGTGGAGGCAGAAGGATGCGCGATCCCACAGGATGCCCTCGTTGTCGGGCAGAGCGCGCAGGCCCCGATCAAGGATGGCCAACACCGCCGTGAGGTCATCCGGCGCGAATTCGTACTGCTCCTCGGCCGCCGATCTGTAATAGTACGCAGCCCCGGCGTCGAGGTCGATTGCACGAAGGAAGGCGTCGCGGGCGATGCGGTGATGCTCCCGGGCTTCGCCTTTGCGTCCGAGGAAATCGAAGTCACGCGCTGCGGACGAGTGGGCGTGGCCGACTTCGTCCCAAGCCTCGTCTGAGCCGGTGCCATCGGCCGCCGCGCCGTCGGCCGCGGCGGCGCGGGCAAGGCTTGCGTCCAGGCGTTCGGCACGGCTATCGCGCGTGGTCATGGGGCCCTCACCTCCTCAGACGACATGCAGGGACTACGCTCGAGGCCCGGTGATGGTTCGCGGCATGGGGCGCTGCCCGTCACTTAGATGACAGTTGCGCCGCCGTGACGCGGTGGTGGATGCCCTCGCCGAACAGATCCGGGCCCTTCGGGCCGTGGGAGAAGAGGGCCCAGGGGACGGTTACGGTGTTGTGGCCGGTCGGGCGCTCGAGGCTGGGGCCCATGAGAGGCATGTCCGGAAGGGGTTTGGCGACGGAGTGGAGCGACCAAGTCTGGCCGGCGTCGGCTGAGTAGAAGAGCTGGTATTCGCGCCCGATCGGTCCGAGCCAATAGAGCCGATCTCTGGCATCAATTGTGAGCGTGCCGAACGCGCCTGAACCGACATCGTCGGCGAACGGCGAGGTCGCGGCGGGACGGATGACGCGCCACTCGCCGGCATCGAACAGCCACAGTTCCAGCCGAGTCAGGCTCACCCACGGACGCCCGGCCGAGTCGCAGACGATGGATGCAACCGTCAGTTGGTCCTCATCGCGCCGGAAGAAGGCGTCCTGGTCGGGCGTGATAGGTAGCTGCGCCGCGCCCCCATCGGCGAGGGTCCACGTATCGCCCCGGTCGCTCGATGTCAGGTATCCCGCGCATTTGGCGACGCCATCGTAGAAGATGTCGTAGGCGACGTGGAGCGACTGATCCGGAGCGATGGCGAGAGAGCTGTGGAAGTGCGTGTAGCCCGACTCAAGTGGCGATGCGGCGAGATCGGTCAGGCCGCTCCACGGCTGCCCCTCGGGCTTGCGCTGGTAGACCAGCCGCTTGGCTGGATATGGGCCGCCGCGGTAGATGATGTGAAGCGTGTCGTCGGTGTCGAATACGGCGCTGGGGTAGGTCCCATCGACGCCGAAGTCCTCCTGGCGAGTCCATTCGGCTGTGTTATTCGGCTGGGCGGAGACGCAGTGGTGGAATGGCCCGGCGTGCGGCCCGAAGATGATGTGAAGGTGGCCTCCACTGTCAGAGAGCAGCGCGGGCCCGCCGTGGTTGTCCGTGCCCGATCCGACGTGGACGGGCTCGCCCCACGTTCCGCCCGCATGGTCGTACGTGGCGACCATGATCTCGGAGATCGAATCGAGCCACGTGATGTGGGTCTTGCCATCGATGGTGACGATCTTGTTGGATACCATGTATCGCGTGGCGCGCGTAGATCCGCGCTCGGAGAGCACCTTCGTGGACGCGACACGCGGCGTGCCTTGCCCGAAGGCGGCCGTGGCGGCGCAGGCGAGAACCGAGATGAGCATGGGTGGCGACCTCTTCGGCGACGGCTATTCCAATATGCGGGCGATGCGGTCCGTCTCGGTGAGCGGATTGCCTGAATCCGGGTCGATGGCGCGGATGGCACCGTTGACCGCGTCAGTCTTCACCGTTCCGGCGGCGTGGGGATTGCCAGTCAGGTGCGGGGCGTCGAGCAACCCGATCTTGATGGCTCGGTCGATGACTTCGGGTGAAACAAGCGCGTCTCCATCGCCGTCGCTCAGCGATCGGATGGCTTCGAGGAGGAGCTGGGCCTCGTCGAGGAGTTCGGCTTTGCGGGCCTGGATCTCGGGATCAGCGGTCATGTCCGGCGCGCCGTCGATCCAATCATGGATGACGCCCTGGACAATCTTGCAGCTCTCGATGATGTCCTCGACCGTTGCCGCGTGATCGCCCTCGCAGAACCCGACGACATGGTAGATCCCCGGTCTGAGCTGGAGCTGGAGGACGGTGGACGCGGCGAGTTGGCCCTTGGCCATCTCCTGGTCGGGGCACATCGCGAGGATGCCCTGGCGGGTCTCGCGGATGGTGGTGAAGCGATCGTCGTGGAGCGATTCGATCAACTCGCTCTTGGCGAGCATCTTCGCCAGATCCATCTTGCGCGAGACGGTGGCGGGGCTGCCGAACATGTATTGGGCAACGTAGGTGCTGACGCCCATGGCCTTCGCATTATAGGCGGCAAGGTAGCCCATGACGACAGCCACCGTGTCATGCGCCTCGCGCATCGACCAGTGGTGACTCTCGTTGCTCTCGACAGGAATCCCGCGCTCGGCGTACCAGGCCATCGCCGCCTGCGTCTCGGCGAAGGAATCCACGAGCAGGCGCTCGGAGCGGCCGTCGAGGACGCTATACCAGCACAGCGGCAGCGCGGCCCAGGCGTTGTTGACCGTTTCGACCTGGACCTCCGCCCACTCAATCAGATCGCGCGTGCCCGCATAGCACCTCAACAGCGGGTAGTTGCCGCAGCGGGTGGCATCGTAGACGGCGCGCAGGTCTGCAGGCTGGCGAAAAGGCGAGCCGCCGGCGCCGGAGAGTTCGGGGACCATGTTCTCGGGCCTGAAGAAATGCTCTTGGGCGTTCTGGTCGGGCGCGATGGATAGGACGTCGAGCATGCCGGATTCGGCGAGTCGACGGGAGCCCTCGATCATCTCTTCCAAGGTTGGCGGGCCGAAGTGATGGCGGAGTATGGGCCATGGAGCCGCGTTCGCCACGCGTTCGACCAGCGTGTCCGCAAACCCGAGCGTCTCATCAGCGTCTGCGCTACCTCGGAGGTACGCCATCCCCGCGCCGGGCGGTTCTTGGCCGGTGAAGATGGCCTCAAACAGTCCGCTGGCCTCGGCGACGTCCTTGACGGCCGGGGTCCCGCCGAAACAGAGTCGCGTGTCGCTCAGCCCGGCATCGGCAAGGGCCGCCTTCAGATCGGCGAGGACGGAGATCAGCGGATCGGGTGACAGCCGGTAGCCGACGGCGATGATCGTTGGGCGCGTCTCGCTGGCCCGCTCGACGATGTGCTGGACCGAAGTGGCCGGCCCGAGAAACTCGACCTCGTAGTCGGCTTTCTCGGCCAAACGCAGGAACGACAGGACGCCCGCAACGTGGACGTCTTGGCCCAGCGACGCGCCGAGAATCGTGTCCTTACTGGGCATTGGCCACTCCCTCGTTGACGAGGTTGCGGACCAGCCTCACGTCGAGCCCCTCGATGCCGAGGTCGCTGACGGTGCGGCCGACCTCCCAGAAATCGCGCTCCAGTAGCTGAGAGGCGATCTCGACGATACTGCGCATGATGGGCGTCTTGACGCCATACTGCTCGCCGATGGAGATCATGGGGATGAGGCTGGTGGGCACGTCCTCACGGAGGTAGCGATGGTGGAGCGACGAGGGGGCTACGATGTCCTTGTACGCCGGGTTCGAGCGGACGGCCTCGTAGAGGTCGCGGCCGGCCGAGTCGTAGGCGACGTAGAGCCACGTTCTCACCCGCATGGCGCTCACTCCGAGCGCATCAGCCACGGCAATGCGCTCGTCGTCGAGGGCTTCAAGCAGGCAGGCGACGGATGGCGTTATGCCCTCCAGATAGTACTCGAAGCCTTGCGGCTGGTCCTCGATTCGACCGGCGTTGCTAATCATCACGGCCGGATGGAAGAGGATGGCAACGTTCTCGAGACCCGTATTGAGCACGCTGTTGCCCGGAACGAATTGCGGGTAGGCCTGGCGCAGGCTCGTGAGCACTTCAGGGGTCTCGTAAGCGGGCAAGGCCGCAACCGGAATGCTGTTCTTGACGCCAAAGATGCGGCTTTGCGCGGGGCCGATGACTCGGGACGCGTAGATGAATGTCTGGGTTTCGGATAGGATAATCTTGGCCTTGCAGTCACACTCATCCAGAACGCGGCGGAACTCCAACGCGCCGCCGGTGCGACCCGGGTGGAGCACCACGATCTGGCCGTCCTGAAGGTGCGGCGCGCAGGTCCGGGCGATATCTTTGTGGGCCGTCGCGGGCACGACCACCATGATCATCCTGCAACCCTTGAGAGCCTCCGCCATGTCATCGGTGACGACCGACAGGTCAGCGGTGCCTCTAGGGATGTCATGAGTCTCCGGCGCGATCAGTTCGATGCCGCCACGCTGGCGGATCGGCTCAAGGTGCTCCGCGGTGCGGTTCCAAAGATGCACGTCAAATCCCATCAATGACAAGTGGGCGGCCATGGCTGTTCCGCCGTGGCCCGCTCCGAGAATACAGACGCTACCGTTGAGCATATTGCAGTGCTCCTTCTTACGTGTAGGTGTGAGCTAACCGTGGACATGCAGGGAGAGGCGTGAGTAGACAACACCCACTCTACAGAACACGTCAGGTCGCATTCCGTGCCTCCGCCGACGCCGCCCTCGAACGTCCGTGGCCGTATCGACCAGGGGGTGGCTTACTTCGCCGCGAAGGGCGTTCGGGCCTGCCGCGAAGCGGAACGGAGGGCGGATTCTTCCCCTCGGCGAAATCCGCACCGTCGTTGACACGAGCCTGTCCATTAGAGGCGCCGCCCCTTGAATCATCTCGGAGGTACCACCGCAATGCCTGACAAGCTCAAGCTCGGAGTGATTGTTGGAGTGTCGAATGAACCCGAAGCCGCGGTTCAGAAGGTGAAAGACCTTGGCTTGCCGACGCTGCAAGCGCAGTGCGGCCCAGATGTCTGTCAGAGCGAAGAGACGCTGGAGAGACTGAGAGCGGCGACCGAAGCAAACGGCCTGGAGATATCGACCGTGTGGGCGGGACTGCCCGGCCCGCACGTGTGGAACTTCACCGAGGGGCCGAAGACGATCGGCATGGTGCCGCCGGAGTATCGCGCCGAGCGCACCGAGGCGCTGAAGACTGCCGCCGCGTTCGCTGGGAAGCTCGGCGTGCCGTCGATCACGACCCACTGCGGCTTCATCCCGGCGAATCCGGAGGATCCAAACTACATCGGCACTGTCGAGTCGCTGAAGGAAGTCGCCGAGGCGTGTGGCGATGCGGGAATCGAGTTCTGGTTCGAAACGGGCCAGGAGACACCTGTTACGCTGCTGCGGACGATCGAGGACATCGGCACGGGTAACTTGGGCATCAACCTCGACCCGGCGAACCTGCTGATGTATGGCAACGGCAACCCCGTCGACGCGCTCGACGTGTTCGGGATCTACGTTCGCGGGATGCACGCCAAGGACGGCGAGTACCCGACCACTGGCGCAGAACTCGGGCCCGAACGCCCGCTGGGGCAGGGAAAGGTGAACTTCCCGGCATTGATGCCGAAGCTGAAGTCGATGTGCTTCAACGGCGCGGTGACGATTGAGCGCGAGATCTCCGGCGACCAGCAGGTGAAGGACATCGAACGCGCGATGATGCTGCTTGAGCCGCTGCTGTGATGGTGGATGACGTGCCGTTGGAGGGGCCGAATACGAGATCGTCGTGTGATCGAAGTATCCGGCCCGAGGTTGGCTAGCTGCCGAGGTCTAGCACTCGACGAGCGCGGGCCGGATGGGGACCCCATACATCCCCCATTCGGCCCCTCCGACGGCGACGGCCCTCCGGACGTCCGCGGGCAAGAATGCCCGCGCCACGACTGCTCCCTCCGCGATATGCCGAGGCTTCCTTCATGGCGCAACGTCACTGAGAATGAACTTGCTCGTCGGGCGGCCAACGCCACGCGCTCCTATCTTGGCGCAGGTCCCGGCGGGGCCGTAGCGAAGGGTGGATTCAGCGGACGGAATACCTGGTATGCCGTCATCGACAGGTAGTTGCAGGGGGTGGCGGCCGGAGGGAGTGTCGGGAGAAATGGATAGCGCGCGCGGCAGTTGGAGGATTGTGCGGAGAAGTCTGGCGACGGCGTTGCTGGTACTTGCTTTGGGCGTGACAAGCCATGCGGCGACGGTGGCATGGTATCAATTTGAGGAAGGCAGTCTCGGCGCGGTCGCGAGTGGCGTGCTTGACTCGTCGGGCAATGCCTTGCACGGCACGCCTTACGGCACGAACGGCCCCGTCTACGCCACCGGCCTCGCGCCACTCAGCCCGCTCGGTCTCGCCCTTGATGGCGTGGACGATTGGTTCTTCGTGCCCGACGACCCGAAGATGGAGCTGACCGAGAGCTTCACCATCGAGGCCTTCGTCA
>CAZKUN010000300.1:0-10205 GCA_964555935.1 uncultured Armatimonadia bacterium
GACCGCATCATGTTCTCGGTGGACTATCCGTTTGAGACGACAGCGGACGCCGCGCGTTTCGCCTGCTGCAGCGGGCGGAGAGGCTTGTCCGGGAGGGGTAACCACTCCCGGCGCGAATACGTATGTGTTGCACGGATGCGGCGCAGCACGCCGCTGGAGGACGAGACGATGCCTGCGGACATCACGGACGGGATCACACGGATTACCGTCAAGGGCTTCAAATCGATCGCCAAAGAGATCCCGATCGACATCAAGCCTCTGACCGTCCTCGCGGGTGCCAACAGCTCCGGCAAGTCCAGCATCATGCAGCCGTTGCTGTTGCTGAAGCAGACGCTGGAGGCGCCGTTCGACCCTGCGGACATCTGGCTCGGCGGAGCGCACATCGAGTTCACCTCGGCTGATGAGTTCCTGTCTCGCGTCCGGGCGCAATCCCAGGTGCGCGCCCTCACTGTGGACGTTGAGGGCGTGTCACTGGAGAGCGATATCGGTGTTCGCGTCGAGTTCGAGCGCTCGGCCGATGGGCCGCTGGCCGTGAGACGAAGTATAGAAAGGGGGCCCGATGGCTCGATCGACCTCTCTCCAGGGCTTACCCCCAAAGAGATAGCCGCTCGGGTGCCCACGGCATATGAGACCCTTCGGGCTGGGATTCCGCGCTTGGCCAGCCATGAATGGTCAGTGGTACGAGACAGATGCTTCCTCATGCTGCAACTCGAACAGGGATCAGCGAGAGGCACTCGCGCTGCTCTGAGAATGCGGACCACGGCCGATGCGATCGGCGACTATCTGCGGCGCATTGTCCATGTCGGAGGCCGTCGCGGGCTACCAGGGCGCGCCTATCCCAGGACCGCGACCGGCCCGCTCTTCGACGGCCCATTCAATCCGTATACAGCCAGTATGCTTGAGCACTGGCAGACTGAATCCCCTGGCACCGCTGAGGCTGTGGCTCAGGACCTCAGATGTCTCCGCCTGACTAAGAGCGTCCGGGCGGAACGCCGTGACGATGCTAGCCTCAACATCATGGTTGGCAGACTGCCCGTAGACTCACAGCAGGCGGACGATGAGGTGAACATCGCGGATGTCGGGTTGGGAGTGCCGCACGTGCTTCCCGTTCTGATTGCCCTACGCGCCGCCGAGGCTGGCCGCCTCGTCTACATAGAGCAGCCCGAGATCCACCTGCACCCTCGCGCTCAGGTCGCCCTGGCGGGCATTCTCGCGGAGTCTGCCAACCGCGGGGTGCGGGTTGTCGTTGAGACGCACAGCGCGCTGCTTCTACTGGCAATCCAGACACTGCTCGCCGATCCGGCGAACCCTCTCTCTCCCCAGGGGGTGGCACTTCATTGGTTCAGTCGACGGGACGACGGTGTGACCGAAGTAACGACTGCCGAGATCGACGAATCCGGTGCCTTCGGTGACTGGCCTCAGGACTTTGGCGAAGTGACCATGGACGCACAGATACGGTATCTGGAACATGCTGAGGCCCGCCAAGATTGACGACCAAACCGACCGTGCCCCGGAAGCTCATAGTTGTTGACGCGGACGTCGCGCGGGCGTGCAGTTCTCGCACCGGCGCAGCTCCCCTCTCCAGCGATTGCGCTAAGACCCTCCGAGCGATCTATGGAATCTGCCACCGACTGGCGATCACGGATGAGGGGATCGCGGAGTGGAACTGCCACCAATCGCCGTTCTTCATCGAATGGCGCGCCGATATGGCATCGCGCGGCAAGCTTGAGCGTCGATCTGGCGCGTTCGACGCAGAGCTGGCCGACGGTATAGTAGCGGCGGTCACGACCGGGCGGGCAGAACATCGCATCCGCAAGGATCTGCACTTGCTCGCCGCAGCCCTGAGCGCGGACCAGATAGTGCTCTCCTGCGAGGTGAAGGCCTGTCGCGACTACGCGAGCGCCGCAACGGCAATTGATGCGCTTCGCGACATTCACTGGATTAATCCCAGGCACCACCACCTCGCGGATGTGGTGTCATGGCTCGAAGACGGCGCCCCGCCTCGCGACGAATGGAAGCTCGGGTACGAGCCCGATGACTGATCCCACACCCAAGACCCCCGCCCCCATCCTTCGGATGCAGGGCATGCAGAAGCACTTTGGTGGCGTGCGCGCGTTGCGCGGCGTCGACCTCGACGCGCGCCCGGGCGAGGTGCTGGCGCTGGTCGGTGAGAACGGCGCGGGCAAGAGCACGCTGATGGAGATCCTGTGCGGGAACCTGCGCGCGGATGAGGGCAACATCGTGTATGAGGAGCGAGAGGTCCACTTCGCAGGCGCGCGGGAGGCGGCGTTCGCGGGGATATCCATCGTTCACCAGGAGCTATCCCTCGTCCCGTTCCTGACAGTCGCCGAGAATATCTTCTGCGCGCGAGAGCCCGTCTTTCCCGTCATCGGCTTCGTCAATCGCCGGCGTCTGTACCGCGAGGCGGCTGAGATCCTGAAGCGCTTCGACCTCGACGTCGCGCCGAACGCTCAGGTAGGGCGGTTGTCCGTGGCGGTGCAGCAGATGATCGAGATCGCCAAGGCGCTGAGCCTCGACTGCAAGGTGCTGGTGCTGGATGAGCCGACCAGCGCGCTGACCGACCACGAGATCCGCTACCTCTTCGACATCATCCACCGGCTGCGCGAGCAGGGCGTCGCGATCATCTACATCACCCACAAGCTGCCGGAGGTTTTCGAACTGGCCGACCGGGTGATGGTCCTGCGCGATGGCGCGCTTGTCGGCACGCGAGACAGGAGCGATCTCACCCCCGACGACGTCGTGCGGATGATGGTCGGCCGCGAGCTTGGGACGGGCTATCCCAAGCGCGATAGCGAGTTGGGGGACGTGGTGCTGAGCGTGAAGGGCTTGACACGCGAGCCGCGCTTTCGGGACGTGAGCTTCGACCTTCGCGCGGGTGAGATTCTCGGGCTCGCAGGCCTCGTCGGCGCGGGAAGGACCGAGGTGGCGAGGGCGATATTCGGGATCGATCGCGCGACATCGGGGACGGTGACCGTCGCCGGGAACGCGACGATCATCCGGAGCCCTGGTCAGGCCATCAAGCTTGGGATCGGGTATGTCCCCGAGGACCGCAAGGAGCAAGGCCTGTTCCTCGGGCTGAGCGTCCGCCAGAACGTTGGCGCCGCCAGCCTGAAGGCCAATTCGGTGGCGGGCTGGATGAGCCCGGGCCGCGAACGCAATATGGCCGACGAGTACGTGGATCGGCTGAGCATCCGGACGCCCGGGATCCAGGCGACGACATCGAATCTGTCGGGTGGGAATCAGCAGAAGGTCATGCTCGCCAAGTGGCTGGCGACCGGGCCGAAGATCCTGCTCGTGGACGAGCCGACGCGCGGCGTTGACGTCGGGGCGAAGTCGGAGGTGCATGCCATATTGCGCTCGCTCGCGCGCTCGGGCGTCGCAGTGCTGATGATATCATCGGAGCTGCCCGAGGTCATGGGCGCGAGCGACCGGATCATGGTTATGCACGAGGGCGAAGTGACAGGATGCCTGTCGGCGGACGAGGCGACCGAAGAGGACATCATGCGGCTGGCGGCAGGACAGCGGCGCATGGTCTCATAGTGGGGAGAGGCGAGCGAATGTCGGACGAGACGAACAGCGACAAGCAGCAAGGCGCGCCCGAGGAAACGGGAGGCAAGCGGAAGGCTGCGTGGCTAGCGCTGACCAACGTCGCGCGGTTGCGCGAGTTCATCACGTTCCTCATTCTGGCGGCGGTCGTGCTGATCTTCCACGTGAAGACGCTGGCGAAGGAGGCGGGCGACCCGTACCCGTCGATCTTCCTGTCGCCGGCGAACATACGCGCGATTCTGGTGGGGATTAGCACCGAGGCGATCCTTGTTGTCGGCATGGTCATGGTGATCGTCGGCGGGGGCTTCGACATCTCCGTCGGGTCGGTGCTGGCCCTGTCGGGGCTGGTGACCGTCCAGGCCCTGAAGCTCGGTTGCCCCGTGTGGCTCGGGTGCTCGATCGGCCTCGCGTGCGGCGCGGTTTGCGGGCTGATCAACGGTCTGCTGGTCTCGAAGATCGGCATGAGTCCACTCATTGCTACGCTGGGGATGATGCTCGCCGCGCGTGGGCTTGTGACCGTACACGTGCACGCGCATGGGGCGATTTCCTCCTTTGACCTGCCTGACGGCTTCCTCGCGCTTGGGCAGAGCGAGTTGTGGGGGACGCGGGGTTTCTGGATCGTGGTCATCATGATCGTCGTGGTGATCATCGGAGACATTCTGCTGCGCAATTTGCGCTGGCTGCGCCAGGTCTACTACATTGGTGGGAACGAGCGTGCGGCGGCGCTGTCGGGCATCAACGTGCCGCGAGTGCGGGCGGTGACATTCGTCATCTGCGGAGTAACGGCGGCGCTCGCGGGCGTGCTGAACTCGGCGAGGTTTGGGACTGCCACGTTCGAGGCGGGGATGGGGGTCGAGCTGCAAGTCATCGCCCAATGCGTTATTGGCGGCGCTAGTCTTGTGGGCGGTCAAGGGACCGTACTGGGCGCTTTTCTTGGCGTGCTTCTGGTGAACTGCGTCAAGGTGGGGCTCACGCAAGTGGGCGTGCCGCCGGACTGGCAATATGTGATCGTCGGCGGCGCGCTGATCGTGTTCGTGTCGGTGGACATCTTCCTCGCGAAGAGGCGACGCGGGTAGCCTCGGGGAATGCTGTTGGCTCAGGTATAATTGCCTCGTTTTGGGGGAGACACCATGCGGAAGAGACACGGCATCATTCTCGTTGCAGCGCTCCTGGTTCTAAGCAGCGTCCTGTTGACGGGCTGTCCGAAGCCTCCGTCCGAAATAGAAACGCCAATGGACCCGTCGTCGGCGGGTCTGCCGGAGCCGAGTGATGGGCCGGCGGAGCCGGCGGAGACATACCAGGTGGTTGTCTCGACCAAGCCCGGGCAGTTGAACCTCGACGAGCGCGTGCGCGGATACCGCGAGACGTTTGCAGGCGACTACCCGCAGATCGAGATCGTCCAGGAGATCGACGACGAGACGAAATACACCGTCGGCGAGCAGCAAGCCAGCGCGGTGATGTCGGCCAATCAGGACCTTGACGCGTTCATCGGGGTGAACGCGGCGAGCGGTCCGGGCGTTGCGGCGGCCGTCAAGGCAGCCGGGAAGACAGACAGCGTCACCATCGTCGCCATGGATGCCGATTCCCCGTTGCTCGACTTGGTCGAGGAGGGCGTCATCACGGCGTCGGTGGCTCAGCGCCAGTACTTCATGACCTACGTGGGCGTGAAGTATCTGTACGGTCTGAAGCACGGGTACTGTCGCGTACCAGGCGATACGGAAGCTGACGAGAGCCTGATTGAGATCCCGGCGGTCATCGACACCGGGACGGTCGCAGTGAACGCCGACAACGTGGCGGTATTCCGGACCAGGTCTCAAGGCGCGAAGGAAGAGTTGGCCGAGAAGCACCCGGAGTGGGTGGAGCTGCTGTCGGATCGCGACGCGAGTGAGGCCTCGGCCAAAGAAGAGTACGTCACGATCGGTATCTCGACCGGCGTCGAGTACTGGAATGCGACGAAGGAGGGCCTGAAGGACGTCTGCGCCGAGCTAGGCGTGAAGTGGACCTTCGACGGGCCCCTGGAGCACAAGCCGGACGAGCAGGCGAACGTTCTTGACCGGATCATCGCGCGTCAGCCGGCGGGGATCCTGATTGCGCCGGGCAACCCGGAGACGCTGAAGCCGTACATCGACAAGGCGATGGACGCGGGCATCCCCGTCATCTGCATCGACACGGACTCGCCCGATAGCAAGCGGATCGCGTACTTCGGGACGAGCAACTACGAGGCGGGCGTGACGGGCGCGCATATTCTGGCGGAGGCGTTGCTGGGCGAGTAGGAGATCGGTCGAGAAATCAGGGACAGGAACGGAGTTTCACACACGACGTGAAATCCGATCCAGTCCCGGAGTTTCTCGACGGCCGACAGGCGAGGACGCCTGTCCTACGACGACAACGGCGGACGGCATCGTGGAAACTCAGACGTCGAGTTTCCCTGGGAGTTTCCCTACGCCTGTCCTACGACGGCATTGTCAGAGGGGCGCCTCGGGAGACGCGCCCCTTCTCTTTGGTCTACTCGAACTGGCTGTAGTATTCCTCGACAGGCTCGAAGTCGACGGTCGAATCGAACTCCATGCCGAGGCGCTCGTAAAGCCCGCGGCGGGCCTTCATATCCGCGAGCAAGATCGCGCGGGCGTGGACGGCGACCTCCTGGGCAACCGACTGCGGCACCACGATTACGCCGTCATCGTCGCAGCCGACCATGTCGCCGGGCTCCACCTTCACGCCGCCGCATCCGACGGTCACCTCGGTGTCGACGACCTCAATGCGTCCGGGGATGATCGTCCGTCCGCGCCTGCGAGCGCAGATGGGCGTCTTCTGCAGCCCGACCTCGGCGGTGTCGCGGCAGTAGCCATCAGTGATGATCCCCACCGCGCCGGCGGCCATGCAACTGAGGCTATTGCACGAGCCCCAGAAGCCGACCTCGCCGCTGCCGCCCGTGTCCGTGATGATGACATGGCCGGGCTGGATCAGGTCATCGACGCCCCGGTGGCCGACTTCCTTGAACCAGATTCCGTGGGCGTTGACGATGTCTTCGGTCGAGTCGAGTTTCCACATGGGCCGATTGGCCGGGACGCAGCGCATCGTGAGCGCGGGTCCCCAGAAGGTCATCCCGAGCCAAAGCGGACGGACGTCGGCGTCCATGAGTCCAACGTCGAAGTAGCCGACGCCATCCATCGCATCAGCGACATCGACGACGCGGAGGTGCTTGTAGAGCCTTCGGAGTTCGAATGGGTTCATATGAAGCCTCCTATCATCACTGTGCAGCGACGTCAATGACGACTGCTCGCCCGTTGTTGTCGGCGGCGATCAGTCCATCGGTCGTGAGGGCGAGATGGCGAACAGGCCGGTCGCCGATCTGGGCGCGGGCGGCGGGAGTGAGGTCGGGTCCGGCGGCGAGGATTACGTCTCCCGTCCGGAGCCCGACGGCCAGGCGGGCGTCTGGGAGGGGCTGGAGCCGGGTGATCGCCGCGCCGAAGGACTGGCTGAAGCGAAACGCGCCGTCCGCGCCAAGCACGTAGAGAAACCCGTCCTGGCCGCCGCCGACGATCTCGGGCGATCCGTCGCCGTCGATGTCGAGCATTGCGGCGTCTCGCGGGTGGATGGGCGAGTCGGCAAATGACCAGCGACAGCGCATGGCCTTGAGGTCGTAGCAGGCGAGATCCGAGCCGCCCCCGCCGACGTAGCACTCCGCCGCGCCGTCGCCATCGAGATCGCGAAGCCACACGCGACATGGGCTGACGCCAAGGAAGGACCCGAAGCCGATTGTCTGGCGGGGCCGGCCGGGGCGGAGGACATTGACGCCGCTGGTTGTGACCGCGACGAACTCGGCCATCCCGTCACCGTCCACATCACCGAACGCGCCGCCCGTGCCGGTGTACCGATAGACCTCCTCATCGATGACCGCATCACCCGCGTGGTTGAGGACCATCGCCCAGTTGTGCAGGCTGAGGCCCAACTCCACGCGTCCGTCGCCATCGAGGTCGCCGGCGCTGAGCGCATTGGCCGAGTTCGTGAGGTCGCGCCGCCAGCGCACGGAGCCATCCGGCCGGTAGACGGTAATGGCCTTCTCGGTCGCGATGGCGATGTCGGGTCGACCCGTCCCATCGAAATCGACGGCAATGGGAGGCGCGGTCAGAGCGGCGTCGAGCGCGAAGGGAATGGGGCCGTAAGGCGGGATGGGGGCGAGGGGCGGCGGAAGATCCAGGCGCTCAGCCACCGGCCACTCCGCCAGTTGCGCGCCGGCGCCTGAGGAGGACGATCGCGCGGGCTTGAGAGTCGGGGTCCGTGGCTTCGGGTGCTCGGAGTCCGTGGCATAGATGAGGGTCTGAAGCGTGATCGGCTCGCCGGGGCTGAGATGGGCGTGCATCGTCTGCCGGACGCCCTCCTCGCAGGGCGAAACCGACCGCTCGGGCGTGCCGATGATGTGAAGCGTGACGTCGTTGGCCTGGGCGGTTGCGCCCGCGCCGTCGATCTCAAATGCGTGATGCGATAGCCACGTCTGGGCGAGGAAGTAATCGCCCTCCTCGTGGGCATCGACCTCATCAGACACCACGAACCAGTGCCCGCCCTCCCAGCGGATGTGGCGCGTCCATGTCACCCCATCGTGCTGATTCGCTTGCAGGCTCAGCGTCGCGAGGTCATTCCCCACGATCTCAGACGCGACCGACTGCTTCGCGCCGGGCTTGCCGCTACTCACGAACAGCGTGTTCATCTCAAGCCGGCTCTCAACGTTACGCGCGTCCCACTGTGATTTCAGCAGGTGCTCGCCCAGCGCGTCGAAGCGGACGATGGCATTGATGTCGTCATACGACCACTCCATTCCCTGCAGCCCGTCGATCACGACGAACGCATCATCGCGCTCGAGGCCCGAGCGAAGCGTGATGCGCTTGAACGAGTGGTCGTGGGAAATGGGATCAACCACGTAACGCCCAGGCGTCCGCTGGTAGCCGCCCTGCCAGCGATTGGGATTGGCGTGCATGTAGTCGTAGAGCGTCTCGCCGAGGGGCAGGACCGTTACGCCCGTGGCGGAGTCGCGCAACGCCTCCCACCCGCCCGAGGGCTGGCGCTCGAAGTTCCACCACGGGACGGGCGCGCCCTGCCAACCGCCCATGTGCAGCAGGAATGAGTTGTACGGCCACCGCTGCTGGCGGCGCCGGAAGGCGGCATAGCCCGAGCCGGGGTAGAGCCAGTCGGCCGCGTTGAGCACTTCCCCGCCGAAGGCCAGTTGTTTCGTGTTGGCATTATGCCCGTTGGAGGCCAGCCCCCCGGTGCTACCGATGTTGGCGACCCAGTAATCGGCGAGCGCTTGCAGCGAGCCGTTGTCTACATACTTCATCTCACCGGTCCGCAACGCGTAGCGCAGGACCATCTCGCCCTCATCGTTGAGGAGCTGGACGCCGTCGGCGTACCAGTAGCTCTCAGCCAGACGCTCCGCGTAGCGCGTAGCGTGGGCGACCCAGTCATCTGCGAGAGCGCGCTGCTCGTCGGTCAGCTTGCAGTTGCGCAGCAGGTACTCCCCGTGCATCCCGACCCACGTCGTGCCGGCGATCTGGTGGCGGTTGAAGAAATGGACCTCCGGCAGCGGCACGTCCTTGCACTTGTAGATGAAGTAGGCGTTGCGGTTGAGGTAGGCGAGTTGGTAGAGGTAGTCCGTGATGCGATCGCGCTCGGCGTCGGTGAAGGCGTCGGTCTCTTCGATGAGATCCCACGCGATGATGAGCGCGTTGAGGCTGTACTCGACGAGATCGCCACGCCCCTCCGAGTAGAGCTTCGCCAGCGGCTCGAGCTGGTCGGCGCAGCCCATGACAAGTTGCTTGAAGGCCTCCGCGTCGCGCGGGTCAGCCGTCGCCCAGTAGCGGACGCCGAAGATCGCAGCCACGGCCGTGACGCGGTCCTTCCAGACGAGCAGATCGCGACGGTCCTCGCCCGTGAACATGAGCCCATCCGCGTGTCCGAAGGTGGCGTAGCGGTCGAGGTTATCGGTGATGCGCGTCAACGCGTCGCTGCGCCTATTCTCGATCTCAGCGGCCTCGCCCGCGAGCTTCACCTTATGCAGGAACGGGAAGTGGGGCGCGTCGTCAACGATGAGCGAGGCGGCGAGCCGCGAGACAGCCGCGCGGCATCCTTCGACGTCAGAGCCTGTGGCCACGATGCAATTCTGGCCATGGACGAACGGGCTGCAGATGGTGCGGAGTTGGGATCCGCCTGGCCCAGGATACAGCACGTCGGTGGGGTCGAAGTGCTTGCAGTAGAGGCGTTCGAGGACGGCGTTGTTATCGAACTGGCCAAGCAGGATGAAGTGCCGGTCGAGGGTCTCGGGCTTGATCGTCCGAGGGCGATGGCCGACGTAATCCGAGGCGCTCTCGATCGGAATGCGGACACCGGAGTTGGTCGCCAAGGTGTCCGACAGCTGCTCCGCGATTCCGCGGTAGGCCGGATCGTCGGGGATGAGGATAGCGGCGCGCGGGGTCTCGCGCGTACCGATGGGCGTCTCGCGCAGGATCGGCAAGCGCTCGACGGGCGCGCATGATGCTGCCACGGCCAGGCACATCGCGAGGAGTGCAATCAACATCGCCAGGTCGCCTCCCTACCCGGGATTGCCCATATGGAACTGGGCGCCCCGGCGTTGGCTGAGCAGTCAG
>CAZKUN010000301.1:0-10065 GCA_964555935.1 uncultured Armatimonadia bacterium
CGGCATGGGCAGAGACTACACCCTCTTCGCGTTGACGGATGGCGTCGTGAAGTTCGATGTCTACCGCAACAAGAAGAGCCGGGTCAACATTCTGACGCCCGAAAGCTAAACCGCACGGGCCACCCGGAAATCAGGTTCGATCCGCCGAACGCCGACGCGATAGCCGTCGGCGTTTTCGTTTGGTAGGCAGAGAAGGGAACGCGGGCATGCTCGTCGATGAAGCGACGATATCCGTCGAAAGCGGACGCGGCGGCGACGGGATTGTCTCGTGGATACGCGAGAAGTTCATGCCCCTGGGCGGCCCCGGCGGAGGCGATGGCGGCAAGGGTGGCGATGTCATCCTGGAGGCCGAGCCTCAACTCAGCACGCTCGTCGACTTCCGCTACGAGCCCAAGCACAAGGCCGACGACGGAGCGCAGGGCGGCACCTCGCGCAAGACGGGCAAAGACGGCGAGGACTCGGTCATCAAGGTGCCGGTGGGCACGCTCGTGCATGACGTCGGCGCCAAGGCGTTGCTCGCCGACCTCGACACCCCCGGCAAGAGGTTGCTGGCCGTGCGTGGTGGACGGGGCGGGCGCGGCAACCAGCACTTCGCCACCGCCACGCGCCAGGCTCCCGAGATCGCCGAGCGCGGCGAGCCGTCGCGGGAGCGCCGGCTCAGGCTCGAACTACGGATGATCGCCGACGTTGGCGTCATTGGCTTCCCGAATGTCGGCAAGTCGACCCTCATCTCCGTGGTATCGGCGGCGCGACCGAAGATCGCGGACTACCACTTCACCACGCTTCAGCCAAACCTCGGCGTCGTCAAGCTCAGCGGCCTCGATCGGAGTTTCGTCATCGCCGACATGCCGGGTCTGATCGTCGGCGCACACCAGGGCGCGGGCTTGGGCGATCGGTTCTTGCGACACATCTCGCGCACGCGCCTGCTGATCCACGTCCTAGACGCAGCCACGATCGAGGGCCGCGATCCGGCCGACGACCTTGCCGCGATCAACCAGGAACTCGTGCTGTTCTCCAAGGAGCTGGCGGACATCCCGCAGATCGTCGCCTTCAACAAGACCGACCTGCCCCTCGGCGATGAGATGGCGGAGATGACCGGCGAGACGTTGCAGGAGCAAGGGTATGAGTGCTACGCGATCTCGGCCGTCACCCGCCAGGGCGTGAACGAGCTGATGGAGGCCGTCTGGCGCAAGCTTGCAACCATGCCGCGGCCAGAGGTCGAGCCCGATGCAGAGCCCGAGACGATCGTGCCGCCCGAGGAGGCCGACCAGCCGCTCGCCATCCTGAACGACCAACCGGGCGTCTTCGTCGTTACGGGAACCGAGGTGGAGTACGTTGCGGCAGTAGCCTACGTGGCGACAACGGACGGATTGATGCGCTTTCACCGCACGTTGGCGCGCATGGACGTTCTCAAAGCCCTGGCGGACGCGGGCGCCGTCGAGGGCGACATGATCATGATCGCCGATCTCGACTTCGAGTACCAGCCCGATCTGGTGAGCTGATCGTCAACGCAGCACCCAACTGCCAAAGCTGTCCGGCTCGACGAATCCCCCGACGCACTGCGACCAGCTACTGAGTTCGCCGCCGACCGACGCGCGCTGGCGGCAGATGTTGGCGCGACAGGTCGCGCCTGCCTTGGGCGGCGCCATTCCGACCGCGGCCCATGGGATAGATGCCTCGACCGTCCATTCGCCCGTCCCGATATTCACGGCGTGTTGCCACGTCGGGTCATACTCCAGGTCCTGCGCATCAGTCACCCGCGCATCCCACGCCACCCCCCCGGCGCCGATAATGAAGTGGTAGTGCGTGGGGGCCTGTGCCGAGGGCTCTATGAAGATATCGACGCTGTCGCCGAGCCACACGCTGTCGTCGCGTCCGTCTCCGATGGCAACAATGGCCTCCGTCTGGGGCTCAACGCAGCGCAACGCGAAGTACATGGCCTTGTCATCGTACGTCACGCGGCACTCGGTCTGGGCCGGCTCGTCGGTCCGGCCCCGGAGGGTGGGCAGCATCGGCTCCAGCGGCTCAACGCTTGCCCACGCCGCGTCCGAGAGGACGCCATCGATCGTCGGGACCTCGCCGGCAACCCGCGCGATCTCAGCCGATCTCGTCACGAGGGCCTCCCGGATCGCCGCCTCCTCCCGCGCCCTTGCTTCCTCGATCATCGGCGCGATGTCATACCCCAGGGGTTCGCGCGCGGCGATCTTGCCGCGAGCGGAGATGACGGCCTCCTCAAGCCCCGGAGGCAGCCCCTCGTCTGTCCACCAGTTCATTTTCTCGCTGTACAGCCAGACGAACTCGTCGCTCGTGCGGAGCGCGTAGTAGACGTTGTGTTCGAACCACTTCGCGCGCTCCTCCGGCGTCATGTAGGCGCTGAGGTATTCCTGCGTTCGCAGGTTGAAGAGGTGGTCCACGTAGAGCGCGTTGGCGACTCGGACGTGCGCGCGGTACTCGGGCACGTTCTCCGGCGCGACCATCGAGAGCGCGTCGGTCTTCATCCCCTGGCGCGCGCTGAAGAAGGTCTCAGTGTCTTCGTAGTAATACGCGCTCTCATTGCCGTCTGTGATCGTGATGCTCGGTCCGGCCGCGTCGAGCATGCCGTCGATGAAGGCGGGGTAGAGGCCATACGAGTGCCTTGCGAGTTCCGTGTTGCGCTTGGCGTCGTCGTCGATGTCCCACAGCCCGCGCATGAACGTGAAGAGAAAGAAAGTGTGCACCACCGCCTCAGGCATCTCCGCCTCGACCGCTCGCATGAATTGGGCGCCGCGCTTGCGGTATTTCGCCTGGAACTCAGCGAACGATTTCGTGTCCGCCTGCGGTTGCTCCGAGTACAACCACGGGTTCTTCCCGTAAGGCTCCGCGTCAAAGCAGACGCCTCTACACTTGCCGGCTTTGGCCGCGCGCGCGGTGATGGCGGCATTGCGCTCCGCCGCCTGCCAATGAGCATCGTTGAACCAGTCGATCTCAGACGCCGCGTACATGACGATGAAGTTCTCGCTGAGCGTCCCCCAGTCCATGTCGCTCAGGATCCGGATGTCCGAAGCATAAGAGCCCTCGGCCCACTCGCCCGGCACGAGGATCCTCCCGCCGACGGCCATCCGCAGGATCAGCCCATCGAATGGGCGCTTCTGCATCTCGGAGATGTTGTCGCGGATGAACGCGGGATTCGGAACGTCCCACCCGTATTCGATGAGCTTCTTGGCGGCTGGCTCGGCGCTGGCTCTGGCGATAGGGCAGAGGATCGCGACGAGGATGGCATAGACGATGGCGCGCATGAGGCGGCCTCCCGGCGGACAGGGTCACTCGCTGACGGCAGGAGGTTCCGCCTGGATCGAGGAAGACCTCGTGTTCGTTGAGAGGCCTTGCGGCGCGATGCAGCGTTATTGTCACCGGAGGACGCAATATGGATGGCAAAGACATTCTGCGCTGGCTGGCCATTGGCGCCGGGGCTGCGGCTGGGGCTGCGGCTGCCCACAAGCTAGCCACGGAGCGCTATCGGATCGGCGTTACCCGCGAGACGTACGCCATCCGCAATCTGCCCCCCGAGCTAAACGGGATCACGATCGCTCACCTGTCTGACTTGCACGTCGGGAGAGTCACCCCGGCGTGGTACGTGCGCAAGGCTATCGACCTGGCGAACTCGTTGAAACCGGATCTGGTGGTTCTGACGGGAGACTATGTGGATGACATCGACATCCCGATGGAGACGTGCGCCGAGGCGCTCAGCGGTCTGGCCGCGCCGCTCGGCGTGTTTGGGATCCTGGGGAACCACGACTACTGGGTGGACCCCGACGGCGTGGCCGACATGCTGCGGTCAGTCGGGATCCGCGTTCTTCGGAACGAATCCGAGTCCATCGGGAACGGCGACGGTCGGCTGTGGATCACCGGACTGGACGACACGGCCGGTCATCGCGAGGATTTTGGGGCGGCCCTGAACGGACGCCAGGATGGCGAGCCGGTAGTGCTCCTCTCACACAGCCCCGACGTGTTGCCGCGCGCGCATGATCTCGATATCGATCTCGTCCTGGCCGGGCACACGCATGGCGGGCAGATTCGGCTGCCGATCGTCGGCGCGCCTCACGCGCCGTGTCGCGTGACCCTCAAGTACATCATGGGGACGAGTCGCATCGGCCACGCCCGGATGTACGTCAGCCGCGGGCTGGGGATGACAATGCTGCCGATCCGGTGGGGCTGCCCGCCTGAGATCGGCCTGTACACGCTGATCGCCCCCGTCCGAGGGCGCGTTGGGAAGCCATTGGAGCGCGGGTACGGCCGACGTGGATCACTCTAGACGCGGACTTCGGAGAAACGCGATGCCGAGATGGTTTGGGCGTGGGCTGATGGGAGTTCTGGCCCTTGCGGCTCTGTCGCTGGTGCTGCCGGCGCAAGACGGCGCGCGCCCGGGCGTGGATACCACTAAACTCATCGCCGTTGCAGATCCGCAGCCCGCCTACAACGAGCGCCCGCTGACGATCGAGCTGTGGTGCCGGCTGCGCGACAATGCCCACTACAACATCCTCGTCGCCAACGAGACGAAGGCCTCGCGGACCCATTGGGAGATCTTCACCGAGCCTGGCACTGGACGTCTGGCGGCCTACGTGCCGGGCAACACGCCTGACCACGTCCGAGCGACCGGCACGATCGTCGATGGCGAATGGCACCACGTGGCGTTGAGGCTCGACGGCGCTACGATGCGGCTGCACGTCGACGGTCTCGAAGTGGGCGCGGAGACCGCAACTCGCCCTCCTGACCTGCCAACCATAGAAGGCTCGCTCGTCATCGGAGCGCTGGTTGGGCGCGGTCTGGGATGTGACGGGGAGATCGCGTCAGTGAGAGTTTCGTCTGTCGCGCGCGAGGTCGCCGACGTTCCCCAGATACTTGAGCCCGATGCCGATACGATTGCGCTGTGGCGGTTTGCCCCGGGCAAGGATGGCGAGCGCGTCGACGATCTGTCGCCGATGCTCCACCATGCCGTCTACGCTCGATCTCCCCGAACGTTCGACCGCTTTGACGTGACCACGCTCTCATCCGAGGAGGCGGGGGAGATCCACAAGGAACGCCAGACCCCGGCAGGTCGATCTCTGGCGATTTCGCCCCCGGATGTCGACATCGACGAGACGCGCAGGCAACTCACCGCGGCGCTGGACGAGCTTGATCTGCCAAGCCTAGGCGGCGCGGCGCAGACTCGCGACGGCGTGCTCGCCGATTGGGGGGAGCAGTACTTCCGGCTCGGTCTGCGCCTGACCGGCAAGGAGAATCCTCCACTCGGCGCGGCGGAGCAGGCCTTCGACTCGCACTCCCTCGTCCGGGCAGATGACGGCGACCCGCTCGGTGTGGTCTTGCGTCGGACCGACGCGCTTCTGACTTCGCTCGATATCGCCGGGCCCCTCGCGGAGGACTTCATCGCTCTCCGTGACGCGGGCGCCAACACTGCCGTGGCGGACGAAGACGCTCGCAAGCAGCTCTACCTCGCAGCTTGCGCGCTGCGGCGCGAGATCGCCTTCGCCAACCCGTTGCTCGATTTCGAGGAGATCCTCTTCGTGGCCAGAGGGGTCTATCTCGGCTCGCGCGTCACGGGGCCAACGGTCACGACCGACGCGTATGGTCAGCACTTCGCGACTCAGTACTTCGGCTTCAACAGCGTCCCCGGCGGCGGGCTGTTCACCGTCTCCGGCTTCAAATCCGAGCCCAGCATCCGCAACGTGTTGGGTGACTCCACCTGCGAAGGTGGCCGGCTCAAGGGCCGTCGGCTCGAGCCCGGCGCGTTTATATCGCCCGACCTCTCCTACGACGGCAAGTCGATCGTCTTCAGCTATACCGAGAGCAAAGAACACAAGTGGGTCTGGTCGCCCGAGACGACGTGGAATCTGTTCAAGGCTAGCATCGATGGCTCGGGGCTGAGCCAACTTACCGACTCAAAGCACGACGACTTCGACCCCGTGTGGCTTCCGAACGGTCGCATCGCGTTCATCTCCGAACGCAGGGGCGGGTACATCCGTTGCTTCTCCATGCTTCACGTGCCGAACTACGTGCTGCACTCGATGAAGCCCGACGGCAGCGACATCTTCCCTCTCAGCTACTTCGAGACGAGCGAGTGGCACCCGAGCGTCAACAACGACGGGCAATTGGTCTACACGCGCTGGGATTATACCGACCGGGAGAACTGCTTGGGCTCAAACTTCTGGGTCTGCGGGCCGGATGGCACGGACCCTCGAGCGCCCCACGGCAACTACCCCTACCCATGGCACACCTTCGCGGACAACGCGTTCGGCGATAGTCGAGACGGTCGCCCGTTTGTCGAGATGAACATCCGCGCGATACCCAATTCGCACAAGTACGTCCTGACCGCCGCGCCTCACCATGGCGAGGCTTTCGGCGCGCTGTGCATCCTCGATCTGCAGGTGCCCGATGACGGACGGATGAGCCAGCTCCGCCGCGTGACGCCCTACGTGCCGTTCCCCGAGACCGAGGTCAACGCGCGCAGCCAGTATCCGTTTGGCACGCCATGGCCGCTCAGCGAGGACTTCTACCTCTGCAACTGGTGGGAGAATCTCTACCTCCTCGACCGCTTCGGCAACCGCGAGCTGATCTGCGAGAACTCGCTTGTCTTCGGCGAGACGAACTGGGACATGCGCCTGATCGATCCGATCCCCGTCAGGCCTCGTCTCGTGCCTGTCAGCATTCCCATCGGCACGAACCAGGGCGAAGACGCGGACCCGGCAGGCAAACCGGCGACCATCAGCGTCATGAACGTATACAACGCGGACCTGCCTTTCCCGGAGGGCACGAAGATCAAGTGGCTGCGCCTGACGCAGAACATCCTCAAGCTGAATCCGTGGATGGGCGTGCCGATGATCGGATACCAGAATGAGAACACGCCCCGCATTCCGCTTGGCATCGTTCCGGTCGAGGAGGACGGCAGCGCTTACTTCGAGGCGCCCGTCGAGAAAGAAGTGATCGTTCAGGCGCTGGACGAAAATTACATGGCGGTCCAATCGATGCGATCCGTGCTCTACGTGCACCCGGGCGAGCAGCTCACGTGTATCGGATGCCATGAGGACCCTCAGACCGCGGTCGCGCTGGACAGCGAGCCCCTTGCCATGCAGCGCCCGCCCTCGAGGCTCGAACCCGAGATCGGCGGCGTCGAGCCGGTCACCTACTACCGCCTGGTAAAGCCGGTCTTCGAGCAGTCATGCATCCCGTGTCACCAGGCCGAGGGTGGCCCCATTGATATGAGCTACCAGGCGCTTGAGCCACTCGCCTTCTACTTCGCCGGCGGCATGAGCCGCACCACCACGAAGCCCATCCATGGCGGCTCGCGGACGATGCCCGGGCGCTATGGCGCGCGTAGCAGCCGCATGGGCCAGGCCCTCCTTGACGATAACCACAAGGGCAAGGTCAGCGACGAAGACTTCCGGCGCGTGGTGCTATGGCTGGACTCCAATTCACCGCGCCTGGGCGCCTACCGCGACGAGGCCAGGCAGGTCGCGGGCGAGTTGGTATGGCCGGCGCTCGATGTCGACCCCGACAACCCCCAGGGCGTGCGGAGCCGCGACGCGTTGGCGCGGGCCGGCGGAGGGTGACTGCAGGTTGACGTACCACGCCCCGTCGGGTATAGTAACGGTTCCGTTTTAGATTGCCCTGGCGCCCCAGCGATCGAGAAGGAGCATGGAATGCCGCGCTATAAGGACGTATATGAGCTGGCCGAAGAGGTCGGCGGAATGTACTCGCTCGTGGTCGCCGCCGCAAAGCGCGCCAAGCAGATCCGCGAGGGTCGGCAGCCTGTAATCGAGATCAATTCGGCGAATCCGCTGACGATTGCCATTGAGGAATTGCTCCAGGGCAAAGTGCAGGTCCGCCCGATCGAGGAAGAGCCGGAAGAGCCGATGGCCGACACCGAGGTTGTTGAGGTGCTTGGCGCCGATATGAGCGCTGAGGCCGCGGCGGCTGCTGAAGCTGCTGAAGCTGCTGAAGCTGCTGAAGCTGGCGAGGGAGAGGCGGAATCGGACGCGGCGGACGCCGACGAGGCCGACGCCTCGGAGGCCGAAAAATAGTATCGGCCAGCGTCGCCACCTGAATACCCCCCTTTTGCGAAGGAAATCACGCGTCGATGGCTGCTTCTAAGCGCGACTACTACGAGGTCCTGGGAGTTTCTCGGGACGCGGATGCGAAGGAGATTCGCTCCGCGTACCGCAAACTCGCGCGTCAGCACCACCCGGACGTTTCGGACGCGCCTGACGCGCACCAGACATTCCAGGAGATCGGCGAAGCCTACTCCGTCCTGAGCGATGATCAGAAGAAGTCGCACTACGACCAATTCGGGCATGACGCGCCCATGGGCGGCGGCCACGAAGGCGGAATCCCTGACATTTTCGATCTCTTCCGCACCGTCGTCGGGGGCTTTGGCTTCGAGGATGAGACGGTTCGGCGCGGCGCGGATGTCAATTACGAGTTGGGGCTGACCTTGGCCGACGCGGCCACGGGCATGGAGACCGAGATCGCGGTGTCGCATTTCATCCCCTGCGAGACCTGTGAGGGGCAGGGGGCCGCGCCCGGCTCCGCTCGCGAGCAGTGCGCGACTTGCCGGGGCCAAGGCCGCGTCCGATACCAGCAGCAGGCAATGTTCATGACCATCTCCCAGCAGGGCGAGTGTCCTGACTGCCAGGGGATGGGCGTGCGGATCCCCAATCCGTGCGACGACTGCAGCGGAACGGGCCGCAAGCGCCAGACCGAGAAGTTCCAGGTCGAGGTGCCGCCCGGCGTCGAGCACGGTCAACGCGTTCGCTATGCCGCGTCGGGGGACGCCGGTCCGCTCGGCTCGCCGAGTGGCGATCTGTACGTGCATATCCGCGTGGAGCCGCACGACTTCCTCGTGCGTAGAGGCGATGACCTCGCGTGTAAGGTCCCCATTGACTTCACTCAGGCCGTCCTGGGCGACGTGTTCGAGATCCCAGGCTTGCTGGAGGACCTCGAGCTTGAGACCCCGCCGGGGACGCAGCACGGCGAGGCGATCACAATCCGAGGCCAGGGGATGCCTCGACTTCGCAGGCCCAACAAGCGTGGCGACTTGCACGTGCTGATCCGCATCGATATCCCGAGGAAGCTGAGCAAGAAGCAGCGCGAGCTGGTTCTCAAATTAGCGGACGCATCGGATATCGAAATCACCCCGCCCGAATCGGGCATCCGCAAGAAAATCGGTGAAGTGCTCGGCGGCTAGCGGCACGCGCCACCCCTCCTGAGGAAATACATGCGCTGGACGCGCTTTGACATGCCGTGTCACGCAGATGACGCGGACATTATCGCCGCACTCGTGCTAATGGAGACGGGACGCGGGCCGAGTGTCTCGACCACCGACTCGCAGGCCGTCGTCGAGGCGTGGGTGCCTGAGTCTGTCTGCGACGAGTCTCGCGCGGGGCTTATCGCGCGCCTGGAAGCGGCGGATCCCCCCTTCACCAGCGTCGTGAGCGGGATGACCGAGACAAGCCTGCCGGACATGGACTGGCAGTTCACCTGGCGCAACCACTACCGTCCGGTCCGCGTCGGCGAGCGCATCGTCATCAAGCCATCGTGGGAGGCCTGGCCGCCCGAGGGCGACCCCGACGAGGCTCGCGATGACGACATCATCGTCGAGATCGATCCGGGAAGCGCCTTTGGCACGGGCTCGCATCCGACAACGCAGCTAGCGCTGATGGTGCTCGAGCGGTACGTGACGCCGGGCGACACGGTTCTCGATGTCGGCTGCGGATCAGGCATACTGTCCCTCGCATCGCTCCGGATTGGCGCCGCCAAAGTCATCGGCATCGACAGCGATCCGGGCTCGATCGAGTGCGCCGAGAAGAACCTCGCGCCGGAGATCGAGGCGGGCCGCGCCTCGGTCGTACTTGGGGACGGGGCGCTCGGCCTCGACATCGCCGCCGACGTTGTCATCGCCAACATAAACGTGGGTGGAGCGATCTCTGTGGGCCAGGCCGCTAAGCCGCTGCTGAAGCCGGGCGGCCATTACCTTGGCACGGGCCTGCTTGCGAGCAACATCGGCCGCGTGATCGAGGCCGTGACGCCGACGGG
>CAZKUN010000302.1:0-2364 GCA_964555935.1 uncultured Armatimonadia bacterium
GACGCGCCGGAACTGATGACTTGCACTGAGCGCTGCTTTTGGAGTCTGTCTCGGTCGTGTCTTGGCGGCAATTGCGGCCTTGGTTGTGGACATCCGGGGCTGAATCTGTCGCGGCTGAACCCGCTCCTACACGTCGGGCTTATGTCCGTGAGGGAGAGCCGCCGTGTAGGAGCTGCTTTAGCTGCGACACGCCGGAGCTGATGACTTGCAGTGAGCGCTGCTCTCGGCGCCAGTCCCGGCCGTCCTACGTCGCCGCCCCCGGCTGGCTATTCGCCGGCGCCTCACACGCCGGGCACTTCGCGTCGTCCGCTGACAGCGGCTCGAGGCACTTCTCGCACGCCGGTAGCTTTGCATCGCAGTGTTCGCACGTCTCGGCAAGCCGGCTCTGGACGCCCTCGCACACCCGGCAACGCCGGACGCGTTGGCCTTGCTTGGCGGCCACGAGTCCTTTCTGCACGGCCTGCAGACGCTCTTCCTGGGTCTCCGCTTGGCGCACGGCGGCGGCGAGTTCGCTGTCCCGAACGTGTCCCGCGCGCAATAGTATCTGCGCCCGCCGTCCAGCGACCGCCCAGTTCTCTGCCGCCAGCTTACTCAGCTCGGCGGCTTCCTGCTCGAGCTTCAGGATGTCCGCCCCGCGCGAGATGCCCTTCGTCGCTTTGTCAAACAGCTTGCCCGCCTCGCCGAGGAAGTCCATTGTCTATGCATCTCCGTTTGGTGGTTCGGCGTGATCGGTCAGAATGCGCTCAAGTTCGGCGACGAGGCCGGGGAGGTCGTCACGCACGGTGTCCCACACCACACCGTGATCGACTGTCCAGTAGGCGTGGATGAGGCGGTTCCGCATGGCAATCATCTGCCGCCACGGTAGCGTGACTAGCCATGCGCGGGTCCCCTCAGTCACTTGGCTCGCGGCCTCGCCTATGACGGCGATGAGTCTCTCCAACGCCAGAGGCAGCAGGGGATCGGTGGCCATCTCATCACGCGTGCGGCCGACCGTCACGTCTATGGCCAGGCGCGCCTGGTCACGCATGTCTCTCAACAGCGTCGCGTCGCGCTCAGGCAGCATACACGCCCTCCGCCTCAGCAATTACCTTGTCCCGGAAATACTTGCTCAGGAAGCCGGCTGTGTTCAAATCCACCCTCCGGCCGAGCACGTCGGCGAGTTCTTGCTCAATGTCCGCGAACTTGAACAACCCCACTCGCGCGTCCGGCTCAAACTCCACCAGCACATCGATGTCGCTGTCCGGGCCGAAGTCGTCCGTCAGGATTGAGCCAAACAGCGAGAGTTTGCGGATCTTGTGCTTGCGGCACAGGTCCGCGATTCTCGCCTCGGGGATCTCGATGCCGTGGCGTACCATGCCGATCACCATTGCCTGAGCGATTGGGCCTTCCTCAAGAGAGTATAACCCGCGCTCCATCGCGTCAAGCCTCGGGACCCCACAGAACTGACGATCCCCGCGGTGGCCCGTTCTGCCCCGGGCCCCTCGCGGGGATCGCTCAACTATGACCGTGACCGTGTTCTTCTCCCACCCTCCCTTACCAGATGGTGTCGCGTGTGGCGCGTGTCCTGTTACTACTACCCAGTATAGGAGGTCGTTCTACTACCGTCAATAGTGATACGTGTCACTACCGATGGTAGTAGACGGCAGACGCTACTCGTCGGGGTCGTACCGGAAGAGGCGCTCAACCGTGCCGTCCGCGGCAGTGATGACGCAACTGACCGTCGCGCCGTGCGTGAACGTGTGGACCGATCCATCCGGCCAAATGAGTTTCGCCGCGAGCGACGCGTCAGTGGCGTCGACGGCCTCAACGGTGGGCAATGGCGCTCCCGCATCGGCGGGGATCAGCGCGTAGGCCATCACCGTCTCCCCGGCGCCGGACTTCGCGAAGACCGGTGTGGGGATCGGGCGCAACTCGTCATGTCGGCCCGTTGGCATCCAGCCTTGCACGAATGGCTCCGTCTGCCCCTCGATGACCTCGACGCTGAGTCCGTCAGTCGACAGCGGCAGGATTGTCATCTGCGCGTCGCCCGCGATGCCGGTGACGGCGCGAGTCGTCTCATCGAGAGTCGCGCTCTCGACGTCAAGGTGGAAGGTCGCGTCATACTCATGCGGTCCGTCATCTGTCGGTGTCATCACATCGACCACGATCCAGTAATCCGGCTTCACGAACAGGATCTTGCGCGTGTGAGTGACCGTGCGATCGTACGAGGGTCCATAGCCGTCGCCGTACGTCCCCTCAACGTAGTCGAAGTCCTCGCCCGTGACCCACGGGTTGGTGAGGGGCTCCGCCGAGCGCAACGTGCCCCCCTGTCCGCGCCGCCTCTGCTGGAGGCCATCCACACCGACCACGTTATGCGCGCGGGCG
>CAZKUN010000302.1:2374-10061 GCA_964555935.1 uncultured Armatimonadia bacterium
CAGTCGGAGGAGTCGTAGGCGTAGTTTCCGATGTCGTCGATCAGCGTCTTCCCTCGCGCGTGGACGACGATGTGCAGCTTGTCCTCGTGCTGGTGGCCGCTGCCGAACGGCCCGGCGTCTAGCAGCAGGTAGTTGTCATCCGCCGTCCAGCCGCTTCTCAGTATGTGCCATCCGGCATACGGGAAGCAGGTGGACGTGTATTCCGGCGGCGTGCCCTCCGTGCGGGCGCTGCCCCAGAACTTGAAGTCCTCGCGCTCCGGATAGTACTTGGCCCCATCCCGCAACTTCGAGACCACCGACACGCGCCCCGAGTCGTTCAGCCCCGGCGCGTATCCGTTCGGCATCGCCAGTCGCGCGTAGTAGTCGTACATCCGCTCCAAGCCCTCCTCGAAGCCCTCGGGCGGCTGATAGCCCACGCGCCGGGCGGTCTCAAGACCCCAGATCATGTTGTAGAGCGTTACTCCGTGGTAGCCGGGCGACAGCTCCATCTGCGCGCCGTCGGGGTACACCTGCGCCTCGAATTGCCCTAGCAGTCGGTCCGCCGCCGTGTCCCGCCACAGCTCGGAGTCCTTGAACTCAGGCAGCATCAGGCCGATGTGAAGCAAGCCGTTGGCCTCCATCGTGCCCCAGTTGCTGGTCGGGTGGTAGTGCGCCTCATCCATGAGATGCACCGCGTGGTCGTGGAAGCTCCGCAGCATGGCGACCTGCGCGTCCACGGTGAACTCGGGCGAGTTGCGGAAGTAGTAGTAGGCTGGGAACCACGTCTGCCCCATCCGGATTCCCGCGTCCAGCGTGAGCGGCGCCTTGCCTGTCTCGAAGTACGGCCCCTGGATCCAGCGCGGACCGATGTACACGGGCATCGCCTCGACCCAGCCCGTGAGTTGGTCGACGAACTCGCGGGCGTACCTCTCGTCCCCGGTGCCCGCATACGCCTGCCCCAGCGTCCGCCAATGAGCGTGCCGGTTCAGCGAAATCGCCCATTGGTCGTAATCGAACGGATCCTCATTCCACTGGATTACTTCGCCGAGTTGATGTGGCGAGCACCCCACGAGGCGGAAGACGTGGTCACAGATCTGGTCCGCCGCATCGGTCAGCCCCTTGCTCGTGGCCGTGTTGAGTTCCGGCCCGGGCGGCGTCTCGCGGGCCTTCATGTGCTCGACGAGCGCGGCCTTGGCCGCCTCGATGTCATCAGCGTCAAGCGCCGCCTTGACGCCCGCAAGTTCCGGCCGGTCGAGGTCGAGCGCTTCCCAGAAACGCATGGCGTAGTCCTCAGGCGTCACGGTTTGCATCTCCCATCCGTCGAGCTTGCCCCACTCCTCGTCGCCGTAGTGGTAGCCGCCCCAGATCATCGCGAACACGATCTCCTGGCCCACGTAGCCCCGAAGCTGTCGCGCGATGTTCGTGCTCTCCCAGTCCCGCCACTCGGTCACATCCTCGCCGGAGAACCCGATCTGCTGCACGCTGATCGCCCCGTCGAGGTCGCGCATCTCGGCTGCCTCCGGCGCGTCGGGCGTCGTCGCCAGGCCATCGAACGCCTCGGGCGTGAATATGCCAAAGCCCACATATCCGCTGCGTTTCATGTCCTCACGGCTGATGTCGCAATAGGTCTGGTAACGGAAGCCCACGCGCATGTCCGGCGGCAACGGGTCGGGCAGCGTGACGCGTTTGCCGATCAGCACGTGGCCTCGGTAGAGGCCCTCCGTGTCGCCGGTGATCTCCACCGTCGGACGCTCAGCGTCGACGATGTCAACCGTCCACTTCGGCAGATAGCCCGCGTCGTACCATTCGGGCTGTTGGTCGGGTGGCAGGGAGTATCGGACCTCCCATGCGGCGTCCTGGGCCGTCAGAGGTCCCACGGCAAAGGCTAGCACCAAGGATATCGTGGTCATCCGTCCATCCTCACAATGATGGGCCAGTCGCGGATCTGCAGCCCCTCAATCGTCGATTGCCCGCCCTGCCCTTCGACGTTAAGCTCCTGCAGCGTGCAGGTGAGGCAATCCACCGCCACCGGCGTGCCTGCCTGGCCCGTGGGCCTGATACGGATCGTCGCCGGCTCTGCCGTCGCCCCCGGCTCAGCCGGTTGCCAGAGCGCCACGAGCCGCGAGCCGTCCACAGCCCTGAACGCCCTTGCCTCCACCTTGTCCGTCTCACCCGCGATCGTCCCAATCTCTTTCAGGTCAAGCGGCTCCGCGCCCGAGAGCAGCGTCGCCACCGATCGGTACGCATACATCGTCGCCTCCGGCGTCGCGACTGAGTTCAGCAATCCGCCCGGCTCGCCCGGCGCCGCCCACCAGATCAGCCCAATGCCCTCCGCCCTCGCCCACACCATCGACCGCGCCAGCAGCTTCGCCCGCGTGATGTCGTCGAACTCCGCGCTCTTCCAGCCGTCGAGCGTCAGCCACACGGGCAGCGCGGGTTCGTCGCCCAGCCCGTTAAGCACCTCTGCCAGTTCCGTTTCCGGTCGTCCCCCGGCCGTGACGGGCACCATCAGTCCGTCACAGGCCTTCGCCCACGCCTTCCCAAACCGTCCTGTCGCCCAGTCCTGAGCCATGCTGGCGTCCGCCAGTTCCAGGACGATCGAGGCCGCTGAGTCGGCGCGGCGAAGATCGATCAGCGCGGCCGCGATGGCGTCATCCACCGGCGGGACCGGCACGTGGCCCTCCGGTATCACGAAACGCCACGCTGACCCTTTGGGGCACTCGCGCCCCATGAACGCCACGTAGTCCCGGAAGGCCTCCATCGCCTCGTCGGCACTCGATGTCGCGTGAAGTGGTCCCGCTCTCGTGATCGGAATGACGAACCTCAACCCCGGCGGCCGTCCCAACGTGAACGCTCGCCTCACATGCGCTGGTAGTACCAGCTTGCCTTTGGCCAGTTCGACCGTCTCCCTCGAGAGCGTGTCCCCCGGCAGCACGGCCCACTTCGCGCCCGCCTGAGTGGGCTCGGCGAAGAAGTGATCGTCCACGGTCTTGCGGTCGCCACCGACCTTCGTGCCCGATGCCGCGACCGCGCCCAAAGCCTCCAACGCGCAGTCGCCGCCTTGACCGTCCGGTAGCACGACCTCCATCATCGCCGTGCGGATGTTCGTGTGGTCTGTTGCCGAGATCCTCAACATGTCCATCTTCACGGCCATCACGCTGCGCGTGCCCTCGAGCGAGAACTCGATCCCCGTCTCGGTCGCATCCGCCGGGGCCTTGAAGTTCTCCCGCTTGACCACCGTCTCCCACGTCTCGCCGTCGGCGCTGATGCTGATGGTGAAATCCAGCGGCCAGCCGAAGTTGCCCGGCCGCGGGTAGTAGATGACCCGGTCGATCTGCTTCGCTGCCGGTAGCGTCACCGTCAGCCAGTCGTGCTGGTCATCGAAAGCGTGCACGTTCGAGGTCCAGCAGTGCGCCGGCACAAGTTCGGGCTTGCAGTCGCTAGGCTTCACCCCATCAACCGCGCCCATCGTGTTCCAGATGCTCCGGTCGACCTTCGGCGGCGGCGCGCTCAGCACGCCGAAGTCGTCTGCCTCGATCTCCGCCGACTTCAGCCCAATCGCCCTCATGCGAGGCGACTCGTTCCCCTCCTGCAGCGTCTCCAGCGGCGGCAGCGGCGCGTACGTGCGGACGAGATTGATCCGCGATTCCTTGCCATACACCCTCACCACGTAATAGCCCACCCGCTCCGGATCCCACACCACCTTCAGCCCCGGCAGTCCGTACGAGCCGCCGAAATTCCGCGCGAAGGTGGTGCTCGGCAGCGTCAGGTATTTGGTGCCGCGCAGGTAGTTCGAGATCCGGTGGTGGGTGTGACCGGTGAAGACTGCCGCGACATCGTACTCGTCGAACAGGTCGATCAACTCGCCCCGCATCGGCTCATTGACCAGCTCGTAGTTCTCTGTGCCGACGTCATCCGTGCCGACCCAGAAAAGCGGGTTATGCACTGCGACGAAGGTGAGTTGGCTGTCCTTCGCCGCCTCGAGATCGGCCTTCAGCCAGTCCGTCTGCTTCTTCTCATCCGGCAGGCCGCTATTCATTAGCGCGTTGTTCAGCACGACGAAGTGGCACTCATCGTAGTCGAAGCTATACCAGTCCGGCCCGAACCAGTCTCGGTATAGCTTCAGGTTGTCCTCGTTGACGAACCACCCGTTCTTGTAGACATCATCCGGCCCCGGGGCGCCCGAGTAGGTGATCTGCAGCTTGTTGCCGACATCGTGGTTGCCCGCCGTGTGGTAGACGGGCACCTCCAGCGCCTTGAAGATCTCGAGCGACGCCTCCGCGCACGCGTCGTAGTCCTCCCGGCCGGGGAATGTCGTCACGATGTCGCCCGCATCGAGCACGAACGCCGGCTGCATCTCGTTCATCTGCTCCACCAGCTCGCGAACTCGGTGGTTGTGCGAGTAGCGGCCGAGTTGGTCCTTGCGCGATATGTGCGGGTCGGAGATCACCACAAACGTGAAGTCCGGCTCCGGGACGAGGGCGAGCGACGTGCTCCGCATCGTGCGGGGCCATTCCTTCAGCGTGCTCGATGGCTCGTTCCGGAGGAAGCGTTCGTGCCAGACCGCGGGTTGGCGCCCGGGCGGCGGAGCGTCGGTGATGCGCAGGTCATCAATCACCGCGTTGGCCGGTTCGTTGCCGTTGAGATCAGACCCCACCGCGAAGCGCTCCGGCAGCGTCAGCGTCGTCGGCTGGCCGGGTCGGAACGCGCGCTGGGAGCCATCGACGTACAGCCTCATCCACCCCTTCTCCGTGTCCCACGCGGCGATGATGTGATACCACTGACCGGGGATCCAACTGCTCACGTCGGTGACGATGCAGTCTCTGTTCTCGCCATCTGGGCTGGCGATCCGGAAGCGCAGGTCGTTATACATCTGCGTCTTCCAGACGGTAATGGAGTTCGGTTGATCCTTGTCGCCGAGGGCGAAGTAGACGTGGTTCTGGTCGTCATCGATCGGTCCGAGCGGCTGCACGCCAAACGAGATCGCGCCCCGGATCGGACTGACATTGCCCTCGGTCGCATACGTCAGCGTGCTACCCGCATCCATCACCGCCGCGCGCTGCTCGGGCACCCGCGTACTGACATAGCGCAACTCCGCGTTCGCCGTCGCCGCCGTACCATCGCCCGCCGCCGTATCCGCATCCAGCCCGGCATCGAACGTCGCCACGAACAGCTCGCTCGGCATCTGGGCCATGACGCCGATCATTCCCGCGCCAATAACCACCGTCACCACGACCGCGATCTTGCTCCGCCAATCCCGCATGGACGCACCTCCGTAGCACTGACCTCATGTTCCCGCGAGGCGACGTTGGGTCCTGCAGAGATGAGCGGACGACAGGCCGCAACTGTGGGATGCGACGCCGAGGGGAATGGGAGCGACGCCGCGAGCGCCGGCGACGTCGCCCCCTATGGTATCCTACTTCTCACGCCGGACTCCCTTGAACGGCTTGCCGTCCTGTTTACCGTCCATGAACCGCCCGGTATCAGTATCGCGCTTGGTCCACTGTCCCGTCTTCGGGTTTCGGGTCTGAGACCGGCTCCTCACTGCTCCGCGTCTCTGCCCGTCGCCCTTGGGAGGGTTCTTAGCCATAAGCGCTCTCCTCCTTTCTGCCCCGTGTAACCTATGCGTGGTCCCGCCGTACTATCTCGTCGAGTTTCCGATACACTTGGCGCAGTTGTCATAGCCCGACTTGTGGGCCTGCGCGAGCGTGTCCGGGTTGAAGATCCGCGCATGTTTTGCCCGGATGATCTCGTCGATCTGACACCCGGATGCGCGCGTATCCTCGCGGTCCAGATCGTGGACTTCCATCTTGTTCGTGTTGCCCACGAATCTGCGACCGAACGTCGGCGAACCTGGTCTACGTGCCATGCTGTTTCACCTCCTTTGTTTGGTATCAGATCACGTCGGAGTTAAGGATAGCAAACATCAGCAATGCTGTCAAGTATATCAAACGATATCCGTTTGACATCGGTCCGATGGGGTGCTATCCTGGTCTGCGGAGGATCTCATCATGACCCGCAATCGGAGCTTGGGTGCCCACATTCGCCACCTGCGCGAGGCGAAAGGGCTGACACAGAGCGGATTGGCTTCTCAGGCGGGCATATCGAAGGCCTATCTGTCGCAGATCGAGGGCGGCAAGATACAGGGACCGTCGGCGAAGACCCTCCACGCCGTAGCAGTTGTACTGGGGACAACGGTCGCGCGATTGCTCGGTAATGGAGGCGGTCAGGAGCACGTCAGTGTAGTGGTCACCGACTCGCTCCGTGCATTCGCTCGTGATGAGAAGCTTGACGAGGAGGAGGTGCGGATGCTTGCAGGCATCCGCTACCGTGGACGACAGCCACAAACAGAGGATGATTGGCGGTATCTGTATGAGTCAATCAAGCGATCGCTTGGCGACGGTGGCTCGACGAGGTGAGCGCAAGTGGACCAGCCCAGCCGCCAAGTCACTGATGCACGCATGGGGCACGACAGACCCTAGGGCTGCGATTCGGTCCGCCGCCAAGGTAGCGTTGGAAGATGCCGACATCGTCAGTTCCCCTGTGGAGTTGGATCGAGTGGGGTCCTTTCGTGACGTGCTCTCGGTGGAGCGCGTCTACATGCGTGAATCGGGACGGTTGCGCCCGACGCCGCGCGGCTACGTCATTGACGTGAATCAGGCCGACAACCCCCAACGACAGCGGTTCTCCTACGCGCACGAAATTGGCCATATACTCATCCCTGTCTTCGCCGAGAACCCACAACTGCGCGTTGACATGCGGACGGGCGGCTACCGTCCTGCCAAAGAAGAGGAACACCTGTGTGATGTAGCGGCGTCAGAGTTACTTATGCCTGGGTACCTGTTCGAAGGAAGGGCTCAGAGCGTCGCCCCTAGTATCGACGGCCTCTGGTCGCTGGCGGACAGTTTCGATGTCTCGTTGGAGGCGACTGCCCTCCGTGCTGTTGGGTGCGGGGTCTGGGACTGCGCGGTGATGGTGTGGGAGGAGATGCTTAAGAAAAGTGAGACGGACGCCCTCCGCGACGCCGGCACCCAATCACGTGGCGCAGGTGCTGCCCCACGGCCGAAGCTGCGGATACGTCTCGTCACCGCCTCGCCGAGGTTCAGTAAGCACTTCTTCCCCGTCGGTAAGTCTGCCTGTGAGGGCAGCTTGGTTGGTCAGAGCGCCTTGAACGACGCCCTGATGGCTGGACCGACAGAGCTACCCACTGCAACTGGTCCAGTCGTATTCCACGCGGAGTCGCTACGGATGCCGTACTCGGTCCGGGGCGGCGCGAAGAACCGCGTCGTCACGGTCGTGCACCCCACCTGATGGCCGCTGGAGGGACCGCGTCTGCGAGTAGCGAACGAGGTGGCGCCGTGCTCCAAGGGTGCGCGTCGCCCGCGCGTGCACCGTGAAAGGAACTCACCCAATGATCTCCCCAGGCATGAACTTCGGTATGGGCGGCCTCCCGTACCTGGCCGATGCGAAGACGCGTTCCATCTCCGCCGAGAACACCGATGGCGCCAAGGGCGCCGGCGCTCGCGAGGTCCCCGAGGGCGGGCCGGGTGCGGATCTTGGGCAAGGCTGGAAGATCCGCCCGTGCATCACGCTCCCCGCGGGCGAGACGCTAACTCTCGCTGAGATCGACGGGCCGGGCGTCATCCAGCACATCTGGCTGACCGTCCGCGAGACCGCCTACCGCGACTGCATCCTGCGGATGTACTGG
>CAZKUN010000303.1:0-10060 GCA_964555935.1 uncultured Armatimonadia bacterium
GGTACACCCAGATACTAACACTGAACCTGGACTCGCTTTAGGGGGTAAGGCCAGCAGGTCTCGGCCACACGCAGCGGGAATTAGTTGCCCGTCAGGCGCGCTGTAGCGGCTATAGTGTATGATCGAACCGTGGGAGCAACCGTGGGCAAGGCGATAATGAGACAGTTAGTGGCAGCCGGCGTGGCAGGGCTATTCCTGCTCGGGCCCGCGCACCTAGTGGGCGCGGAAGACAGCGTCTCGCCCATGGTAATACACGCCCACGGACACACAGGTGAAGCCCACTGTCTGAAGCCCGTGGCGCACGTCGAGCAGCCCAACCCCGACGGCCACCACACGCATGGCCACATCCCATCGTCGACCGCACCGGGCGAGGAATGCTGCGACCCGCCGATGTGGGTCGGCGTTAGTCAGGTGCGGGCATCCGCGAGCGTCTCCGTCATCGCCACGTTACCGACTGGTTCGACGGGGCAGGTACGCCCCACAGCCGCGAATACGGCGACCATTGCCGAGCCTCCACCACCGATGGCCCAGTTGTACACGCGCACATGTCGTCTCCATCGTGCCCCTCCCTCTGCCTGACCCGCACGTAAGCCCGTAGCCCCTACTTAGACACGAAACTCGACGGCCGCGAGCATTGCGTTCGGTGTGGCGCGTCGGTAGTCCCTGATCTGTTGGAAAGGAGTCGCACTATGAGTACGGCAGGTACTCCACGACGTCGGACGACCATCTGCCTGCTATTGCTGGGAGCGTTGACTCTGAGCGGGGCAGCCCCGTCCCAAAGTCCCGAGACGATTGCGCTGGAGGACGCGATCTCGGTGGCAATGGAACGCAGCCCACTTCTGAAGGCGGCGTCGAGCGAAATTGACGCCAGGCGCGGCGAGCGACGCTCGGCCGGCGCCATCGATCCGCTGGAACTGGAAGCCGTGCCCGCGGGAACGTTCAACGACGCCCCGATCATCGTTACCCAGACGCTAGACGTCCTCGGACAGCGGTCCGCCCGATCGGATGTCGCCCAGGCCCAGGTCGTTGCTCAGAGCGCGGAACTCGACGCGGCGACCCTGAGCCTGAGGCGTGCCGTGAGCCTCGCCTATATCGGGCTTCAGGCGGCGATCGCCGGCGAGATGCACGCCCGACAGTCGCTGGAGATCCGAGACAGTGTCTATCAGATTGCCGGGCAGCGCTATGATTTGGGAGACGTTCCCGAGGTGCATGTATGGCGCACGGAGATTGCGCGCGACCGGGCTCAGAACGAGGTAACGAGCGCCGCCACGGCGACATCGATCGCGGGGGCTCGGCTGGCGACGGCCATCGGCCGGCCCGACGCATCGCTTCGGCCCAATGAGGGCCTATCGCTCGGTGAGTGGCCGGGCTACGACCTGGCGGAGCTGCGCGATCTTGCCATCGAATCCCGACCCGACCTGGCGGCTCTGCGCGCTGGCGCGGCGGCCGGCCGAGCGGCAGTAGCAGTGGCCCGCCGCGAGCGTCGTCCCGACCTGGCCGTCCAGTACCGGACGGGAAAGCGTGAGGGCAGCTCAGGCACGCAGATCGGGCTTGGGCTGAGCATGCCGCTGGTTGACTGGGGGCAGATCAGTGGCTCCGTCAAGGCGGCGCGAGCCACGGTAGCTTCCCAGGAGCAGACGCTGGCCCAGGCCGAGCTGGACGCGGGCCTGGAGGTGGAAGAGGCCTATCGACAGGCGCTGTCCACGCGTGAGATAGCCGAATCGTACTCCGAGCGGATTGGGGCGCGAGCCGAGAGACTGGCCGAGGTCTTTCAGATGAGCTACGAGCGCGGCGGGAGCACGCTCCTTGAGGTGATAGACGCGGAGGAGACGCTGACCGAGACGCAGATGTCCCGCGTACAAGCCACTGCGGACCATCGCAGCTCGCTCGTCGAGCTGCTTCACGCCGTCGGTGGACTACTGCCCGAGTAACGACGCCCGCCAATGGCGGGACGAGGTGAAGCGACATGCTGAGCAAACTGAACTCACGATTGATCGTCACCGTCGCCGGCACGCTGGTGCTGGCGACCACGCTGGCCATCTGGGTGTTCGCCCCGAGGCTCAGCGCGGCGGCTGAAGACGACGGCCACGCCCATGAGGCGGACGCCGGTCACGAGCACGACCACGCCGCCGATGTACCGGAGGCCGAGGCTGATGTCAACGCACATTACGACCATGAGGACGTGGTCCTCTACCAGATCGAGGGCGTGTCGGAGGATGCCATCGACACGGCCACGGTCGAGCGGGGCCGGATCAGCGCCACCGTGCTCGCGACCGGACGCATACTGCCCGACCCCGACGGTCAAGCGACGGTAAGCCCGATCGTGTCGGGTCGGGTGACGCGCCTGTGCGCGGGGATGGGCGATGCCGTCGATGCCGGCGAGACGCTGGCGATCATCGAGAGCACGGACGCAACACAGGCTTACGCGGCTCTGGACGATACGCAGGCCCGGCTGAAGTACGCCGAGCAGGAGCTGGAGCGCACGAAGAGGCTGGCGAAGGCGGGCGCGTATACGGTGAAGCCGGTTGACGAAGTGCGCCGCGAGCGAGCCGAGGTCGCGGCCGAGCTTGCGCAGCTTGTGGTTGAGCAAGAGCGAGAGCGCGAGGGAGCCAACGCCGACGTGACCGTGGCGGAGGTGGCGCTCAAGCGAGCGGTATCGGCACGGGACTTCGCGGAAGCGGAGCTGGACCGTGAGCGTGCCCTCGTCAAGGCCGGCGCGACGCACTACCCGCCGCTCGAGGCCGCGCAGGGGGATGTGGCGGAGGCAAGATCAGACGTCGCGACAAGCCAGGCGCGCCTCGTGGGCGCGGAGGGCGAGCTGAAGCGCGTCGAGGGGTTGGTGGGCCTCGGGACGGCGGCGCAGCGGGAACTCGAGGCGGCACAGACGGCCGAAGCCGAGGCCGCGGCGTCCGTAGAACGGGCGAAGGCGCAGCTACAGATCGCCGAGCAGGCAGTCGCCCGCGAGCAGAGCGTGTTTGACCAGGGCATCTACGCCGATGGTGAAGTCGAGGCGGCGGAGATGGATCTGGCCAAAGCCGAGGGCGATGTTGATGAGCACCAGGCCACGCTGGACCAAGCGAAGAGCATGGCACGGATTGCCGGTTCGGACAGCCAACAACAGGCACTTGCCGAGACCAAGCGGCGACTGGCTGCGCTCGACTCATTGCTGGACCGAGAGAAGCTCGTGGCCGAGCAAGAGCTGATGGCGGATCGCGCGATCGAGGCGCAGAAAGCGGAAATTGCCCGCGCCCGAGTGGAGCTGCAGGCGGCGCGCAACGCCGTGCGGATCTACAAGGCTCGACGCGGCAGCAGTGGGACGGTGACCGTGCCCGTCGTGGCCCCGATTGGTGGCGTTGTGCAGGATCGGCCGGCAAAGCTGGGCGATTCGGTGGGACCGGGCAGCGTGCTGTTCACGGTTCTCGATCACCGCAAGTACTGGGCTGACATCGACATCTACGAGCGGGACCTGCCGAACATCAGAACGGGACAGCCAGTCAGACTGTACAGCTCCGATGTGCCCGATTGGGAGCACCTCACGCACATCGACTACATCGTCCCGGTGCTTGATGAGGAGACTCGGACGGCCTGCGCTCGCGTGTTGGTGGCGGATGCGTCGGTCATGCCGGGGATGTTCGTCAACGCGGAGGTCTCGATTGGCAGCGGCGAGGAGATGCTGCTAGTACCGATTGCCGCCATAGCGGATGAGGCCACTGGAAATGCCGTCTACATCAAGTGGCCGAATGACGAGGGTTGGGAGCGACACGCGGTAGAGGTAGTAGCCCGGGATTCGCAGACGGCTGCCATCGTCGGGCCCGCGGCAGGTGCGAAAGTGGCGACCAAGGGCCTATCGCTAGTGCAGGCGGCTGTGAGAACACAAATGGCCGGCGGCGAGGGCGTTGCCACGGGCCACGAGGGCCATAACCACTGACCGATATGCTCGGACTGACTGGACAACTCATACCTCGAAGGAGAACCGAGGTTTCATATGCTTAACCGAGTGATTCGTTTCTCACTGGAGCACCGGCTCATCGTCGTGTGCGCAGCCGTCGTGCTCATGCTGTACGGGGGGTATGTCACCTCCCGACTGTCCGTCGACGTGTTTCCAGACCTCAACCGTCCGCGCGTCGCGATCCTGACGGACGCCCACGGCCTGGCGCCCGAGGAGGTCGAGACGCTGGTAACTCTGCCCATCGAGAGCCTGATGAACGGCGCGACGGGCGTCAAGAGCGTGCGATCTTCGTCGTCGATTGGGTTCTCGATCGTTCACGTCGAGTTCCACTGGGGGCAAGACATCTACGTCGCGCGCCAGATCGTGGCGGAGAAGATGCAGCTCGCTCAAGAGCGCCTCCCCGAGGAGACGGCCACGATGATGGCGCCGATCTCGTCGGTGATGGGCGAGATGATGCTGCTTGGTGTGGCCAGCACGGGCGATACGACGCCGATGGAGCTGCGGACGCTGTCTGATTGGGTGATCCGCCAGAGGCTCCTGTCGGTGCCAGGCATCGCTCAGGTCGTCACCATCGGCGGGGACCGCAAGCAGTACCAGGTCATCACCTCACCCGACCGTCTGAAACAGTACGACATCACCGTCGAAGAGCTGAGCGAGGCGGTCGCGCACTCCAACACCAACACGTCGGGCGGCTTCGTAGACCGCGGGCCGTTCGAGTTCCTGGTCCGAAATGTGGGACGGATCGAGAAGCCGGAGGACCTCGCGAAGTCCGTCATCAAGACGCGGAACGGTACGCCGGTTCGGGTCATGGACGTCGCAACCGTTCAGGAGGGCGCCCAACTCAAACGCGGGGACGCCAGCGTCAGTGGCAACTCCGCAGTGGTGATGGCCACCCTGAAGCAACCCGATGTCAACTCCATCACGCTCACAGAGGAGATCGACGCAGCGCTCGACGAGATCAGGCTGGCCCTTCCGAGCGACGTCGTCATACACACGGATATCTTTCGCCAGTCCGAGTTCATTCAGGCCTCCATTGACAACGTCACGGAGGCGCTGCGCGACGCCGCGATACTGATGGCGATCGTGCTGTTTGCATTCCTGGTGAACTGGCGGACCGTGTCGATCTGCTTCGTCTCGATCCCGCTGTCATTCGTGGTGACGGGTCTGACCTTCAAGTGGTTCGGAATGTCGGTGAACACGATGACTCTTGGCGGCTTGGCCATCGCTATCGGCATGATCGTCGACGACTCGATCATCGGTGTTGAGAACGTCTATCGGCGCCTGATCGAAAACCGGAGCAAACCCGAGCCCGAGCCGGCGATGGAGATCATCTACCGGGCGTCGTGCGAGGTGCGCAACCCGATCGTGTTCGCGACGATCATGATCATTCTCGTGTTCCTCCCGCTGTTCGCGCTCGGCGGCATTGAGGGCCGGATGTTCATCCCTCTCGGGATCGCCTACATGGTGTCTCTGTTGGCGTCGCTCGTCGTAGCGCTGACGGTCGTGCCGGCCCTGTCATACTACCTGCTACGCAACACCAGTCGAGACCACGATGACAGCGCCCTTGTGCGGGTGCTCAAGCGCGCCCAGGCGGCGCTACTGCCGTGGCACATCCGCCGTCCGTGGATGGTGATCGGCGGCGCCGTCATACTCATTGTCGTCTCGACGGTTGTGGGACTACGATTGGGCCGCGAGTTCCTGCCGGGGTTCAACGAGGGCACGCTCACGATCACAGCCATGGCTCCACCGGGCACGAGCTTCACCGAGGGCAATCGGATCGGGACGATGATCGAGGAGCAGTTGCTGCAGATCCCGGAAGTCCGCTCAACGGCCCGCCGAACCGGACGCGCCGAAGAGAGCGAGCACGCCCACGGGGTCAATGCTTCGGAGATCGACGTTGCTCTGTGGACACGGGATGCTCTGAAGGGCGACCACACGGGAGCAGGCCGGCAGCCTCCGAAGAAGATCCGGAAGCGCGAAGAGATCCAAGATGAGGTGCGCGAGCGTTTGGCCACCATTCCCGGTGTCTTCTACGACATCGGGCAGCCGCTCTCCCACCGTCTCGATCACCTCCTCAGCGGGGTGCGGACGCAGGTCGCGGTGAAGCTGTTTGGGGCCGACCACCAACTCATCCGCATTCTGGCCGAGCGGATCCGGAAGGAAATGGACCAGGTGGAGGGAGTCGTCGACCTGTACGTCGAGCCACAGGTGAGCATCCCACAGCTCCGGATCGTGATCGACCGCGACGCCTGCTCGCGCTACGGGGTCGAGGTGTTCGAGGCGGTCGAGATGCTCGAGACCGCGCTTCACGGGCACGAGGTGACGCAAGTCCTTGACGAGCAACGCACCTTTGACGTGATTGTCCGGTTCGACGAACGCGTGCGGGGATCTATCGAGAGCATCTCGAGCATGGTGGTAGACACGCCCACCGGCGTGCGCGTGCCGCTGTCTCAGCTTGCGCAAATCGAGGAAGCCCTCGGACCGAACACGATCAACCGGGAGAATGTGCAGCGTCGGATCGTGATACAGTGCAACACGTCCGGGCGCGATCTCAACAGCGTCATCCAGGACATCCAGGGCCGCGTCGTGGCCTTGCAGGGCGAGTCGACCTGGCCGCAGGGGTACTTCGTAGAGTATGGCGGGCAGTTCGAGAGCCAGCAGAGCGCGTCGCGCCAGATCATGCTGCTGAGCTTGATCGTCATCGCGGCAATCGCAATGCTGCTGTATGTCGCCCTCGGGTCGATACGCGCGACGGCTATCGTGCTGGTGAACCTGCCGTTGGCGATGGTCGGGGGCGTGCTGGCTCTCTGGGTGACGGGATCGACACTGTCGGTCGCCTCGCTGATCGGCTTCATCACGTTGCTGGGGATCGCGACGCGCAACGGGATCATGATGATCTCGCACTACATGCACCTCATGCGTCACGAGGGCGAGGTCTTCAGCGAGGCGATGATCCTGCGTGGAACGCGCGAGCGGCTGCGCCCGGTCCTCATGACGGCCATCGTCTCCGCTCTGGCGATGGTGCCGCTGGCGTTGGGGGCGGGCGAGACGGGGAAGGAGATCCTCCACCCACTTGCAGTCGTCATCCTCGGCGGACTGATGACGTCGACGGTCCTCGACCAGCTTGTTACGCCGACGCTGTTCATGCGGTTTGGCGAGTTCGAGGAGGTCCACGTGTTGGCGGAGGACCCCGCCGAGTAGAGCAGGTGGAAACAGACCGGGCGAGACGACCGTCTCCCCCGGTCTGTGGTTGTCCTTCCCGAAAACGCATGGCGGTGTTTGGGGTTAGGAATCGCTGGCACGCGCCAATACCGGTCGGGAGAACGCGTGGCTGGGCAATCGTCCATGGTCACAGCGAAGCCAAGTGCAGAGCGGTTGCCAGACGGGCTGGGAGGGATGGCGTCAGGCCGCGCGCCTCTCGTAGCACGTATCTGGGCGCGTCGTCCCATGGGAACGCGTTTACGATCCGCTGAGCCGTCCACTCGGCAGTCGGGTGGTAAGTCACGCCGAAGTGCACGATGCGCCGCCGGTGATGGGCCAGCACGATCAACACGAAGAGCGCCTCGAAGCGGACCGTCGGCACCACGAAGAAGTCGATAGAGACCAGGTCTCGCGCGTGGCTCTCCGGGAACGCCCGCCAGGTAGGCGATGGCGGCCTACGCTTCCGGACCATGTACTTCTCCACCGTGGACTTCGCCACGACAATGCCGACCTTCTCCAGTTCCCCGACGATTCTCGGTGACTCCCAACGCGGATTCGCCTTCGATGTCTTCCGGATCAGTTGTCGGGTCTTCGATGACGTCGACGGGCGGCCCGGATTCGTCTTCCCACTGAGCCGCGCCCAGTGATCCCTAAAGCGCTTCCGTTGCCAGGCAATGACGGTTTGCGGCTGCACAGACACCAACGCTCCGCTTCAACCTGACCAGATGCGCGCCAGCCAGGCCCAGAACAGCCGGTCCACTGGCTGGATCCGGGGAGCGGCGTCGGACCGCTGGTAGACCGTGAGCTGGTGTCGAAGGGCGATGTTCTCGAGTTGGAGCGAAGCTCGCGTGCGGAAGGCGAAGCCAACGATGGAGACCAATATGTGTGCACAGGCTCTCACGTCGGGAGATCACATCCAGAGTCGCCGGTTGGTGGAGCGCCACCGCCCCTTCCCGGCTATCTCGTTGCGCACCTCGAAGACAGACAAAGCCCGTGATCTCAGGCGACGTGGGCTTTCGGGAGGGACAGGCCTCTGTCGGGGCTTTGGGCGGCCGATGCCCCTACGAAGATTCGACTCCGGCCGAGCCGCCCGTGGCGCGTTGCCACAGGCGGGCTACCTCCGGCGCGTCACTATCCCCGCGCACCGTCGATGTCTAAGATCCCTTCCGGCCGACACTTCCCCGGCCCCAACCGTGCTTGGCCGCTAGTCGCCACCTTCCTCGCCCTCCGTGCGGTCGCTGATGAACTCCGCCTTCTCAGCCTCGTTGCAGAAGGCGTACGTTTGGCCCTCATAATCGAGGGTGGCCTTGACTTCCTCCACTCCGTGTTCGCCGCCCTCGGCCGCGCACACCGCACAGACGGCCTTGTCGCCGACTTTGATGCTTCCGAGCGGCGCGCCTTGTATCTCGGCGACGTCCGCCTGGGGCTGAGGCGCGTCAACGGCCGGCTGTGGCAAGTCGGGGACGGCTCCCGTGTCGGTCGATTTGCATCCAACAAGCCCGACTGCCAGTATTATTCCCAGCACCACTATCAGCTTGGTTCGCATCGTATTCGTGTCTCCTCTGATTGGTCCATCCGGATGCTCGGGCTCAATGGTCGGCTTCCCGAGTCGATAGGTCCGTCTCCTCCGTCTCTCCTCTCTTGGACAGCATCGTGTACAACGACGGCAAGACAATCAGCGTCAGCGTTGTCGCCGTGATGAGCCCACCTATGACTACCGTCGCCAGCGGCTTCTGCACCTCAGCTCCCCGTCCGGTCGAGACGGCCATGGGGAGGAAGCCGATGGCGGCCACGGCGGCGGTCATCAACACCGGGCGTAGTCGGTTCACAGCGGCGTCCTGCACGGCCTCGAGCACGGGCATGCCGCGGTCGAGGTTGTTGCGTATGTACTGGACCATCACCATGTCGGCCAGCACCGCCACGCCCGAAAGAGCGATGAAGCCGACGCCCGCGGAGATCGAGAAGGGCATGCCGCGGCAGTATAGGGCCAGGATCCCGCCGCTGATGGCGAACGGTATCCCCGTGAACACGCGCAGGGCGTCTGCGACTCGCCCGTAGGTCACGTAGAGCAAGAAGAAGATGACAACGAAAGTGATCGGCACAACGACAGCCAGTCGAGCCATGCCGTCTCGAAGATGCTCGTACTGCCCGCCCCACTCGATGTGATATCCGGACGGCAGCTTGACGCTCCGGGAGACCCGCGCCTGCGCCTCCTCCACGAAGCTCCCTAGGTCCCGACCTCGCACATTGGCTTGCACGACCACGCGGCGCTCGCCCGCCTCGCGCCCAAACTGAGTCGGGCCGTCGTAGGCCTCGATGTCCGCCACCTCCACGAGGGGCACGCGCTGCCCGTTCGGCCTGCTGATGAGAAGGCGGCGAATGTCATCCGCGTTCTCTCGGTACGGCTCAGCCAAGCGCAGCACCAAGTCGAACCGTCGCTCACCCTCGAGGACGAGGCCGACCCGCTGGCCGCCGATGCCTGTCTCGACGACCTCCTGCACGTCCGCCACGTTCAGCCCGTAGCGGGCGATCTGATCGCGCCGGATGCGGATCCGCAGCGTCGGCAACCCCGCGGTTGTCTCCACGCTCACATCCTGCCCGCCGGGGGTGTCGCGGAGCACGTCGGCAACCTCGGTTGCCTTCACCTGGAGGATTGACATGTCGGGGCCGAATACCTTCGCGCCCACCTCCGAACGGATGCCGACGCCCTCGCTCATCTCGGTCATGCGCATCTCGATCGGCTGCGTGAATGACAGCTTCGCGCCGGGGATCTTGCCAATCTCTGTCCGCATCTTCTCGATCAACTCAGCCTTGGTCGTCGCCGCCGTCCACTCAGAACGCGGCTTGAGCGGCACGAAGATGTCGTGCTGAGAGAGCAGCATCGGGTCGGTGGCGATGTCGGGGCGCCCG
>CAZKUN010000304.1:0-2595 GCA_964555935.1 uncultured Armatimonadia bacterium
CAGCTGACTGCTCAGCCAACGCCGGGGCGCCCAGTTCCATATGGGCAATCCCGGACACAAGGCATCACGCCGATGGCCGGGGAAGACCGGACCTGTAGGCTATCGGGGCGCGTGACGTGACGAGGAGATCACGTGATGGCTGCAGCCGCCTTCGTGGTGCTCGGCGCTTGTGCAGTGGCGATGGCGGGGCCGTCGTCTGAGCTTGGCTCGAAGGACCCCTACCCGGCGACGGGGGCCCGTCCGCGCCCTCGTCGGCGAAGGCCGGTCGCTCGCGAGCATTGGCCGTGACGCCCACGCATCGGCAGACGCCAATGCGCGGCTGACGAGGAACGAGTGAGCGAGCCATCGGGCTCGCGCAGGAGGCGTAACGATGCCGTATCGAGTCTGGATTCTCGGCGCCTGCGTCGGGCTATGTCTGGCCGTGGGGCTCGCGCTGATGCCCGCCGAAGTCGCCGCGGCGGATCTGCCGCCGGAGATGGTGGCCCCAGGAGGCGCCGCGGACGGCGCGCGGGCGTTGCGCGTCGGCTTGCAGTCCGTCTGGACAGCCGGAGACGAGACCATCGAGATCGTCGCAGGGGACGAACCTGCCCGCGTCACTGTCACGTTCCCCAGCGTGGAGCCGGTCGCTGATCGGTTGCTGGTCATGCGTTTCCGCATGCGGCTCGTGAACGAGACTTTCGGCGGCTGGGGCAACTACCTCTGCATTGACGTCAACGACACTCCCGTCACCTCCTACACGACCGATGGGGAGCCGCGCCTTCTGAATCGGGCGGGACCCTCCATCAAGACATCATCGCCGAAGTGGCCAAATGAGGCGTACTTCAAGAGCGTGGAGGGAAGCGCTCCTGCCCTCCTCACCGTCTTCGGCCCCGACTGGGACACCATCGAGCCGCGCTTCACCTCTGACCGTGGGGAACTGTACTGGTTCGTGCTGGACATCACCGACCTGACCCGCGACGATGGCGAGAACGCCCTGACGTTCACCAGCCATGCGCTGGCCCGGCACTTCAAGAGGACCCCGGCCGAGATGGCGGAGATACCGATCCTCATTGACAGCCTGGAGATCGGGACGGTGGCGGCCTCGATGCGTGACGACCTGGTCGAGAACCTCACGGGCGGAATGGCCGCGTTCAGGACCGCGGCACGTGTCCGCTCCGGCGGCGTGTCCGTCGAGGCGTCAGCCGGAGGCGCCCTCCGCATCAGGCACAACGGGGACCGATACTTCTGCCGGTCCAGCTTCTCCGAGGCCGGTCCGGAGATCCGTCACAACCGGTTCTGGTGGACGCCGACTCCGGATTGGGAGGTTTCCGCCGCGCGGGAGAATGGCAAGACCATCGTGGTGACCGGAGAGGCAACCTCCTACCAGGTCCGTCGGGAGGCAACGCTGGACGGCCAGTTCATCCGGATGCGAGACACGATCACCAACAAGCTCTCGGAAGACATCGGTGTCATGCTCAAGCATGAACTCATCTCCGAGCACGTGGCGGAGACATGGCGCCTGTCCGGGCTGCCGAAGGTGGCTGTCTACACCGATACCGCAGCCAACCCGACCGCGCACTTCAGCCGGACGCGCTCGGGCCTCGGCGCCGCGATGCTCGACTCGGTCATGCGCGCGCAGATGGTGGAGAGCGGTGGGAAGCGGGTGCTGAGCTTCGAGAACGACCACTTCGGGCTAGGCGCGGGAGAGAGCTACACGGTCAAGTGGTCGATCTACGTGGGCGGGCCCGACTTCTGGGAGTTCATCAACGCAGTGCGGGCGGACTGGGGGGCCAACGCCACGATCCCGGGCATGTATTCCTTCTGGCGGCCCGAGGTGGACCCGCACAAGACGCTGATGGAAGACCCCGACAAGCTGCGCGCGTATCTCGAGCGCAAGCGGATCGACATCTTCTCGCTGTCGCCCTGGTTCGAGTACTACTCCCCCGTCGAGTACTGGAAGCCGAGGTCGGAGTACAGGAAACTGATCCAGGAGACCATGGCCAAGATCCGCGCCGTGCAGCCGGACGCCAAGTTCGTGGCGAACACGGAGACGTTCCTGTACTACGCGCCGGAGTCGTTCTTTGAGGGCACGCTGCCCGCCTACTGGACGGAGGCGAAGGGAGACCTCCCGCGCGGGCCCAAGCGCCCGCACGATCTCTCGCTGGGCGAGGCCGCGACCAAAGTCATCGACGCAACGCCCTGGAAGGACTCGGTCTTCCGCGACAAGGACGGCAGAGCCATCATCGACCTTCACTACGCCGGCGCCTACAAGGACGGCGGGGTCAATCTCAAGCTCTACCCCACGCTGGACAACTACTGGTTCGGCAAGTTCAAGGAGATGCTCGACTACCTGCTCGATGACTGCGGGTTCGACGGGATCTACATCGACTCGTTCTCTTACTACCACAGCCGCACCTACGATCGCTGGGACGGTCACAGCGTGGACATCGACCCGATGACCGGCGCCATCAGGAGCAAGCACGCGCGTCTGGGCCTGCTGACCGCCCCGGCCCGGCGTCAGTGGGTCAAGCACATCACCGACCGCGGCAAGATCTGCTACGTCAACGGCAAGCGCTCGACCGAGGAGCTACAGGACCTCGGACAGATCGGCTACAT
>CAZKUN010000304.1:2605-8963 GCA_964555935.1 uncultured Armatimonadia bacterium
AGTTGAGCGCCCCTCTGGCCCTGGGCGTGCGCCCGCACCGCTGGCCGGAGCACGAGGCCGAATACGCGCAGATCATACAGAAAGCGGTCATCGCCTACCTGCGGCACGGCGCGCTCTACTGCCACTACACCTCGGAGATCCCACCACCGGGCCAGCCCGGCGGCGGCGAATACGGGGTACTCAACCACATGTTCCCGTTCACCCCCATCGAGCTGCACGAGGGCTGGGTCGTCGGCGAGGAACGCATCATCACCGCGGTCTCCGGCGAGTTCACCTGGCCGCATCCGAATAAGCCCACTTGCCTGCGCTTTGATGTGCGGGGCATGCCGGTGGGGGGAGGATTCGAGATCCAGGGCCGCCCGGGCGCGTGGAGCGTCGACGTGTCACTTGAGGACTGGCGGGAGACGGCGGCAATCGTGGACGGCAATCTACCGTAATCACGCGGAGCAACTCGGCGCGGTTGGGCTCTGGCGGCGTGAGGGCCGCCCACGCCCGAGCGATCGAGATCGGCGACCCGCTGTCCGAGCGCCTGGTTGAGTACTGCAGAGCGAACGACATCCCCGTCTTCGACCGCTTGGTCCGCGCCCACAAGACATTGCGCTTCGTCACGCCGCGCCCGGCTGAAGAGCACCTGTTGCCCTGATCTGGGTGTGGGATCACGCGTACGATGTCACGGAACCGAATCTGTTGACACGTGGAGTGTGAATCCGCAACTCCACTGACCGGGCGCACCCGACAGAGCCAACCATCGCCATGGCCGCCAACCAGACCGGATGCCGGTTGCACATCTCACGCCTCCCCGGGATCGACTATCGCGCCGATGAACAGGATCGCGCCCGTGTTAGTGTCGCGGATCGCGCAGATGAATGGGCGGTCGACGAGTACCGCACGTGGCCCCCCTGGGTCCTCCCCATCACTCATCAGCACCTCCGTCGCCGCGGCGGCCTCGGTGCCCTTCTCGTCGACCTTGAGATACGTGCTGTGCAGCACGTCGTGGATCCAGCGCCGAGGCCGAGCCGGCTGCATGGCCGCGAAGTCCGCCCGCACCGGATCAAAGGCGATCTCCATGCCGAGACGGGTGAGATCGGTCTTCAGCGATGTCGCGTATTCGGCGCTGAAGCGAGGCAGCTTCAGCGTGCACTCCGTCTCATGCATGCCTCGAACGCAGCGGCCCCATTCCTCCGCGTCGACCGCCTCGCACAGTGCATCAAGGCTACTGTCCTGATCGGGAAGCATCACGATCATGCCGATCCGCCCATTGCCGTAGGGCAGATGCACGGCCTGGTACCCCTCGCCACGATGGTAGTCGGTCTCCTCTTCGGCGCGCAACATCATCGGGAGCGGTTTCTTCGTGCCATCGAGCAGCGTGAAGTCGCCGGGCGACGTCTCGCGCTTCTCGAACGGCGTGGACCATTCGCCCTTGAAGTAGGCGGCATTCACCAGTATAAGCGACACAAGAGGCGGCAGGCGGCTAGGCGTGATGCTCGTGATCTTGCCGCGCGTCTGGTCGCTGACCCAGGCATCGATGGTTTTGGCGGCCTCGGGGCTGGTGAAGTCGAGACCCTCGACCGTGGCGCTGTAGTAGCTCCGGCAGGTGTCGAGGTACGAGTCAGCGTACGGGGCAGTGTTCTTGTACCAGAGTGAGTTGGCCATCGAAAACTCCACGCCGCGCACGGGCATGTTCAGCCCCGCAAGCAGCGCCTGGTTGGCCTCGTTAATCTCGTTCATGCCGAGGCCGCCCAGGGCCAGCACGTCCGCCATGGTGGTCTTCGTCTCGCCGCCGGAGCCGTTGTAGACCATCTGCAGATCGACGGCAATCGAGGCAGGGGAGATGAAGACGTTCGCCGTGGGCGTACCTTCTCGGAGGGCGCCCATCAGACGGAAGGCGAAGGAGTTGTTAGCCGCGATCAGGCGCTCGTCGACGTCCGGCGCAGAACCATCTGGGGCCGCGACCTCCGTCGCGCGACATCCAGCAAACCCGAGGACGATAGCAAGCAATGCGACAGCTGCACGCCAATTCATCTCCCGCCTCCCCACTCATCGCGTCATTATCGCTGCGGTGTCCTTGTCCGGCAGACGCACGGGCTCGTCGCGCAATCTCGCGACAGGAGTCACACTCACTCGCTGACATCGAGGGCCCACGCCGTTACGACGCCGCCGTGGGCGATATAAAGCCGCACTTCGTCGCCTTCGACTTCGGTTGCCGGGACGGTGTAGCCTCGCTCGAGGCGGTGTTGCCCCATTGCGCCACCGATCTTCGCGTCCACCACGGTGAGTTCCGATCCATCGAAGACGAGACAGATGCGGTCGGTCGCCTGAATCGCCAGAGCCCCCTGTGCCAGTTCCGGGACGATCCACCGCGTTCGCCCGTCGACCGGCGACAGCCCGAGCGCCTCGTTATCGGCGACAACCACGACGTCCGACTTGCACGACACCAACCTGGTCTGTGATGCGGCCGGGCCTCTGAGCTCCTTGCGCAGCGTCACATCGCCCGTCGCCGGCTCCAGCACCAGAATTGCCACCTCGCGCGACCAACCGACCAGAAGGGCAGGCTGTCCACCGGCCAGGATCCCGGCTTGCATGGCCGCGCGCGAGCGTGGCGTGTTGTCTGTCGACCCGGCATCCTCCCACTCAGCTCTCCACAGCTCATCGCCCGTCTCGGTCGATCGGGCGATCACGTCGAAGTCCTTGGTCACGGTGAGGACTAACCCTTCGGAGACGCTAGGCGCTTGCTCCTGAAGCACGCCGTCCTTCTCCCACAAGGTCTCGCCCGTCTCGGCGTTGATGGCGAAGAGCAACCCCTGATCCCAGTAGGCGCAGATCGCGTCGCCCGATGCGCCGCACCAGATCCGACCCTTCGCGCTGATGCCTGGTCCATTGCGCCAGACGAGTTCGCCGGTCTGGGCGTCCAGGCCGTCGATCACCGCCCCGGCGGAAACGCAGACGCGGTTGCCCACGACCTCGACCGTCAGAGGTCCGTGCCCCGTCTCGCGGATCCACACGCGCTCGCCTGAATCGCAATCGACGCAGACGACGGCGGGCGCCCCGCTCTCCGTGTATGTGGGCACGTATACTCGCCCATCCGCCGTCACAGGCCGCGTGTGGCGCGTGTCGAGGTTACGGGGCACACGCTCACCTTCGAGGTTCACCTCCCACAGTTGGCGTAATCGCGGTCCGCGGTGCTTCTCGACAAGCTGCCGCTCGATGGCGGGCCGCAGACCGACCAGGCGCTCGCGCAGTGGACGCGTTCCCTCGATGGCGGCGAGGGACTCTTCTAGCACCTCCATTGCCCGTTCGGGACGCTCGCGCTGGAGCAGTGCCTTCACCGCTCGCGACAGTCCAACCACCTCCGCCGGCGTACCGGCGTGCTCCCTCGCCATGGCGTGCGCTCGGGCGAGGACGGCTCTCACTACTTCGCGCCGGGGCGGGGTCCAGGTGTCGAGCTGATCCACCGCCTCGGCGAAGTGAGGCGTCTCCGGCCCCGCCGCCACAATCCGCACCAGGTGGTCTTCCTGCCCGAGTCGCCAGAGGATCTCATAGATCCGCGGATCGCCCGGGTGTCTCTCGATGATCGGGTCGATTCTGTACGCCTGCCCGCGGAGGGCGTCGCCATCCAGGGATAGCAGGAACTCCAGCTCTCTTTCGGGGAGTCGTTCCCGGATCGCGGCCGGCACACCCCTCCAATCCATGGAGCGTAGCTCGTCATCGGTGATGCCCGCATCCACTAGCCACGGACCCCACTGCTCCCGGTTTGCGGCGACGCGCTCGTCGAGTCCTCGCTTCGCCTCAGTGGGGGCCATCAGATCGTAGCTGTCCGCCGCGTCCCGCAGTGGCTCCGGGAGCTTCAGGCGGCCCTCATCGTTACCGTGACGCTCGAGTAACTCGTCCCAATACGGCTGCGCTTTCTCGAACTCGCGGTCGGCGGTCAGCCGGCTCACTTCGACCAGCAAGTTCTCCGTTGAGTCCGGGCACTCCGCCGCTAGCCGGGAGTGCAGTCGCTCACGCGAGGCATCGTCACGCCTGCTTATGCGCGCAGCCAATAGCAGGCCAAGCGCGGCCGTCTTCGTGCCCGGGAAGCGGCCGGCAAGCGCCTCGGCCTGCCTTACCATGGCATCCCGAGATGGGGGGGTGCCATGCCTATGGTCGAGCATTGCCTGGCACGCCAGGTAGGCGGCTATGCCCTCCGGCTCATCGGCGAGGTATTCGATCACGGGCCCGACCTCTACGCCCAGGGGCTCCTCATCGCCCATCCCATGCTCTTCGGCGAACGCCAGAAGCTCGTTTACCAGTGCCAGATCCTCCGCCGCGCACGCCTCAACGCCCACCCACACCAACGCGTCTCGCGCCAGGCTCCTGACGCTGAAACTGAGCATGCCGTGGCTCCGCCTCAGCCCGCCAGGCATGGGATGCGGATCGGGGTCCGACGGCGTCCAGCCCATGAGACCCTTGACCTCATCGAAACACTCCTGGTGTCGTCCGCCTGGCTTCAATAATGAGGCCGCCGCGACGCGCGCGGCCTGGCCGACGCTGCCGGCGCTGTACTTCCCTGCGATGGCCAGTAGCTCCGTCCGCCCCGCCTCCAGCGCTTCGTCGGAGATCGCGCGGCGGGGTGGATCGTGCGGAGATCCCTGGAAACGCAGCACCGCCCGGGCCAGTTCCGCCGTCCCCACCCACTTCGAGTCAGGGCACTCCTCGACGAGTCGTTCGAGCGGCTCGGGCTTCGATGGATCAAAGCCCATGTCGTCGACCTCAACTACCACTCCCGCCATTTCAAGTAACGTCGCCGCGCGCCGATCCTGCCGGGCCGCATCCTCCTCCGTCGTCAGTCCCTCGGTCGGTCCGGTGGCCTCCAGCTCCACCACGAAGCGTTGCTCTCGCTCGGCCATCCGTGACCGGTAGGGATTGGGCTCGAGCCGGCGGCGGGCGCGCTCGGCCACCCCGAGGGCTGCATCCCGCGCGTCACACCCGTACATCGGGCGAGCGCGTTCGCCGGTCTCCATGCACCGCCCATACGCCTCGCCCGAGTAGTGCCGCTCCGCCAACAGTCGGATCGCCGCCGGAGCCTGCTCTGTGCCGGTGTGTTCGGCAATGAACGCCTCCAGGGCCGCCTCCCCCTCCTCGATCGTGCCATCGCGAATCGTCTCGTTCAGGGCAGCCAACGCTGCCTCCGCCCGCACCTGCTCCACCGATCGCGGCGTCCGCATGAGCGCCAGCCATGCCGGTTGCTCGGGGGCTCCATACGGACGCTCAAGTCGCTCCTTCCACTCGGCGTCGGTGAGCCGATTCATGCCCGGTTCGGAAAACTCGTAGTAGCTCCCCACATAACCCACTGCCCCGACCCACTCTCCCTCGTGTTCGACGGTAACCACGATCTTCCGAAACGGCCCGCTTGCGACGTGGAGAATCTGCCCGGCCGCCGGATCCGTAGCAACATCTGCTACTACCAGCGGGCTGTCGAAGAATACCGCGTGCATCCACGAGCCAAACCCCGCAATCTCGCCCGCCGCCCATGAGATGTCCCTGCCCGCGAGCTGATCCCCGGCGCACTTGCCGAAGGTATCGGCCTTGCCTGCGAGGGCCTCGAGGACGTCGCGCACGTGTTGGGCTGCGCCACGTGCCTCAAGTAAGGCGGCGAGTCGCCGACACGACTCCGCGTATCGCGCCCAGAACTCCGGCAGCGGCTCGACGAGGCCGCGCAGCCCCCCGCTCATGCTCCCCATCGTGGAATACGGTTGCGCCCCATACAGAATGTAGTTGTGCCGCGCGTGGGCCCAACTCGTGAGGCATCCGTTGATCTGCTTCTCGGCGTACGCGTCTCCCTTGGCGAATTCGGGAAGACCTTCCGGGCGCTCGAACAGCGTTGCCAGCGTTGCCATCCAATCGCCATACACGCCGCTCGACTGCAACTCCGCCCTGAAGTCTCGCGCCGTGTCGGCCACTTGCGGCATGTCGCCGACCAGAACACCGAGCTTCTCAAGCGCGCTCTCAGACCCCAGAGCTGCGGCCACCTCGAGGCCAGTGGGCAGTTTCCGCCCCGGCACCACGGGGTCAATCGTCTGTTGGAAGAGCCCGCTGTCGGGGAGATAGTGCGCGCCCAGCACGGCCACGTTCCGCGCCGGGAAGGCCTCGCCCGGCTGCAGCGCCCGGTTGGTGATCCGCGTCACCGGATAGGCGTCCGTGCTCAGCTCCGCCTGTAGCGGCGCTACGTCCTCGATGGTTTCGCGACCCCAGCCCTCGCCCCAGACCCGGTCGCAGGCGTCGAGGGTCTGGTCGAGCCGTACTGTGTCAGCCGGTCCGGCAAGCTCCGCCCGCAGGTCATACGTCTGCCGGTACAAGTCGAGCAGCCCCTCGCCATCGC
>CAZKUN010000304.1:8973-10030 GCA_964555935.1 uncultured Armatimonadia bacterium
CATCGCGAAGCGCCAGGGCCAGGATGGCCGCGCGGCGCGTCCCATCCGCGGTCTCGGCGGTGCGAGCTGGATCGACGATGGTCAGGTACTGGCGAGAGAGGTACTTCGCCCCGCGGAAATACCGGCTCAGCGCGGGATCGTCCGCATAGTGGCCGCGCACCTTGTACTGGGTGTAGTCATCGCCGGGGTAGGGCTGGAGCAGCGAATGCTCCATCACACGCTGGACCTCGGCTTCGACATCCGCGCGCAGGTCCTCCGGTGGGGACCATTCCGGGTCGAGCAGCGACCGCGACACGGCAAGCATCACCGCGTTCTGGCGCAATGACTCCGAGGCCTGCGCGTCGCGCAGCCGCTCGGTCTCGTCCAGCAGTCCTGCCACCAGCCGCTTCAGCTCGGGGTAGAGCACGGAACGCTCTGCGGCCTTCATGGCCTCGCGGTGCGCCTCGTACCAGAGGTACAGCATCGCGTCGGAGGTGATGTAGACCGGGGTGCCCGATGAGCCCAAGTTGTAGTAGAGCCCCTGTAGGTGACACTCCGGGCTCATCGGGAAGGTCACGAGGCCATGCTCGCGGAGCTGGGCCATGGCGGGCTCATCCAACGAGCAACTGCCCGCCAGTTGGACGAGATTGGTCGGCTCGGGGAACTTAGGCTGCCCCGTCGCCGGGGTCATCAGGACGCATGCCGCTAACCACACGCTCATCACTCGCCACCTCCGAATTCGCACGTTGGCGCCGGCATTGCGGTGAGGCTGAAGTACGTCACGCGCCGGCCGCCCGGCGGCAAGCGAACGCCCTCCGGGAGCGTGGGCGCGCCCACCTGCGCCGTCAGATATGACCCCGCGACGTACAGGTCGCCTGACACGCACTGCGCCGTCGTGGCCAGAGCGGGTTCCCAGGTTTGCGCTTCCTCATCGCCGGTGATTGGGCGAAGCTCACCCGTCTCGACGACCAGCACGCGGTCGCCCTCCGTCGCGTCCGGCCGCCACGCCGTCACGCGGAGGCGCGCCTTGTCCGCTGATATCCTGGGCGAGGAAAGCAGCATTTCGGGCTCATAGAGC
>CAZKUN010000305.1:0-9897 GCA_964555935.1 uncultured Armatimonadia bacterium
GGTCGGCGACCTCAGCGACGGCCCGGTGGATGATGGCCTTGGCGCCGACATCGATGCCGCGCGTCGGCTCGTCGAGGATGAGCACCTGCGGATCGGCCGCCAGCCACTTGGCGAGCAGGGCCTTCTGCTGGTTCCCGCCGGACAGGTGGCCGACGTCGCGCTCGGGGTCGGGCGGCTGGATCCGGAGACCGTCGATCATGGCCGGCACGCGCTCGCGGCCCCAGGCCGAACGGAACAGGCCGCCACGGCCGATGTCGCCGAGTATGGTCGAGATGAGGTTCTCGCCGACAGTCAGCGCGAGCGCGAGCCCGTGGGCTTTGCGATCCTCGGTCAGGTAGGCAATGCCGCTCTTGACGGCGTCGGCGCAGGATTCGAGCCACAACTCTTCGCCGCGAAGGAGCAGCTCGCCCTCGTCGAGCGGATCGATGCCACAGATCGCGCGCGCCAACTCCGTGCGGCCCGCGCCGTTCAGCCCGGCGATGCCGAGGATCTCGTGCTCGCGAAGCGTGAAGCTCACGTCGTGAAAGAACCCGTAGCGGGTGAGCTGCTGGGCCTCCAGCAGCGGCCCGGCCGGCTGCGTGGAGCGTTCGGCGAACAGATCCGACGCGGCGCCGCCGATCATCATCTCAACCAGCGATTGGGGCGTGACGTCGGCGATTGGGTGGGTGCCGACGAGTTGCCCATCGCGCAGGACGGTGACGCGGTCGGCGATTCGGAAGACCTCCGGGAGGTGATGGGAGATGAAGACGATCGCCAGGCCGTCGCGCCGCAGGCGATCGATGATCTCAAACAGGCGGTCAACCTCCTCGCGCGAGAGCGCCGAGGTCGGTTCGTCCATCACCAGGATCGAGGGCTCATCACCCAGCGCGCGGGCGATTTCCACGAGTTGGGCCTCATGTTGGCTGATGTCCTCGACAGGCGTGCGAGGGTCGAGGTGCAGGCCGACTCGCTCAATGCATCGGCGGGCCTCAGCGGTCATGGCGCGGCGATCGATGACGCCTCCCCAGCGGCAGGGCAGACGCCCGGCGAGCACGTTCTCGGCAATGCTGCAGGCGGGGGCAAGGCTGAGTTCCTGGTACGTCATGGCGATGCCGCAGGCCCTGGAGGCAGCCGGAGAGCGCAAGTCTGACGCGCAGCCATCGACCTCAACCTCGCCCGTGTAATCCGTAAACGAGCCGGCGAGGACATGCATCAGCGTCGACTTGCCCGCGCCGTTTTCGCCCATCAGCGCGTGGACCTCGCCCGGACGGACGTCGAAGTCCACGCAGTTGACGGCGAGCGTGCCGGGGAATTGCTTCGACACGCTTCTCATGCTCAGGGCGAGGCGCACGTCAGACCTCCTCGTCGAACTCGCCGAGGTCGAGCGGGTACTGGCCATACTCGCGGACGAGGTTGACGACGAATTCGTATGTCTTCCCGCTAACGCCGCTCGTGACGGAGTGGTCGGACTGGAAGATCAGCCCGCCGCCCTTGGCGGCATTGAGCTTGCGCAACACCTCGCGGCGGATGGCGTCTTCGTCGCCCGATTCCCACACGGTGATGTCGCTGTTACCGCAGAACGCGAGTTGGTGCCCGTATTGGCGGCGCAACTCGAACACGTCGAGCCCGGCCTTGGCCTCGAGCGGGTTGTAGGCGTCGAGCCCGATCTCGATGAAGTCGGGCAAGATCGGCGCGACGTTGCCGCAGCCGTGGTAGATGACAGGGATGTCGCGCGCGTGGGCAGCGTCGATGATGGCCTTCACGCAGGGCTTGAAGTGGTCGCGCCAGTAGTCGGGAGCAAACAGCATGGCGCGCGCGTACGCCACGTCGCCCCAGATGACGAAGCCGTCGAGCAGGCCGTCGGCGGCATCCATGGCGGCGGCCGCGCAGGCGGCGTAGTGCTCGCCGGCGCGGGCGATGAACCGGGCCATACGGTCGGGATAGAGCCCCAGCCAGAGCAGCATGTTGGCCTGGCCGATCATGCGGGTCAGCAATTCGGCTACCTCCATCATGCTGCCATATACGGGGATGTCGGGGCGCAAGGCCTTGACGCCGTCGAGCCATGGGGGAGAGTCGCGCGTGAAGCCATCGCCCACGCCGGCGATCTGGTTGTCGCCGCGCCCGAAGAACCGGCGCGGATCGGCGGGATCGTCAAACTCGACGGCCTCGAGCTTCTCAATCGAGTCGATCTCCCAGTCGATCATCTCAGGCATGGGCAGGGCGAACACCTTGCGGATCACAGCCCCGAAGCCCGTCTTCACGATGACCTGGCTCTCGGTCTCCTCGATGGTCTCAAAGGAGCGGATCCAGGGATCCATGTTCGGCATCGTCACGATCCAGTCGAGGTCGTAGTAGTCATACGGCAGGACGTCCGCGTCCAGGCCGAGTTCCGCGCGCCAACGGTCCGTGAAGGAGCCCCAGTAGAAGTCGCTGATGGGGACGCGGTCGGCCTCCTGGTGGCTGAGGGCGGCGTTCATTCGGTTGAGTTTGGCGAGCGTCTCGGGCTTCCGCGTCATGGCAGTTCCTCGTTACTGGGTGGCCAACTCCATGGCGATCGTCTCCCACTCCCAGAGGCGCTTGGGATCGTATCGCACGGTGGAGATGTCTTTCAGGATGATCTCGACATGGCACCCTTGGGCCTCGTCGAGCACGCCGCGCAACTCGTCACGCATGGCCTCGGGCCGCCAGGAGTGCTCGGCCAAACCGGCGGGGCTCGGCTTGTAGCTGAAGACGTAGTCGCCGCCCACGTTCTCGACCGCGCGCGGCACGTCGATCCACCCGCTCATGGAGATCTTGCGCAGGTTGGGTATGCGGCGGAGAATGTCAAGCTTGTCGTCGAGCGGCTCGCAGCAACCGTAGTAGTTCATCCCCCAGCGCGAGAGCCACGGGATGTCGTGCTTCATGGCGAATTCCCAGTGGGTCTCGGGGGATACATCCGAGAAGATCTGCGCGTTGGAGCATCCCCACATGTTGTGCGGCTTCACCCAGCCTGGGTCGCAATCATCGCCCGGCAGTTCGTTCGTGAAACCGTAGCCGCCCGAGCCGACGCGCGTGCTGTCGCAGTCGAGCGAGAGCAGGTTCTGCTCGACGAACTGGTCGAGTTCGACCATCCACGCTTGGACCATGCGGTCCACTGCGGCGTGGACCATCTCCGGCCGATCGTGGAGGTCGAGCATCGCCTCGGTCACGCCCCACCAACGGATGAGGTAGTCCCAGGGCGTGAACCAGATGTGGGTCTGGCCGAGCTTGCGGACGGGCATGAGGCCGTCGCAAACGTCGCTCATCGCCTGGAACCAGAACTCGGTGGCCTCCGCGTTGTGAGTCACGGTCGGCATCTGGATATTGTCTACGTCCTCGGGCTCTCTGATCTGGATGTTGAAGTGGCGCGAGACGACCGGGTTCGCGTCATCGGTGGTGACGACATCGACATCCTCGATGACCCCGAAGTCCGTGCTATGGATCGCGAGAGGGCAGTCCATCACGTCGGGCACGACCATGTCGCCCGGCAGGTGACGCCACTGATAGAGCGTCTGGCGCAGCGTGGTCTCCCAGTCGCGGGCCCACGGGTGGGTGGTCTTCAGCGTCAGCTCGTCGTCGACGTCCATCTCGTGCCAGGGGATCTCGTTGATCCAGACAAGGGGGCGGTCGGACTTGAGGTCATTGAGTCGACGCCAGAGGTCGGCTGTCTCCCGCTGCTGGGGCAGCGCGGCGATCTCACCGATCTCGCTTACGAGCCGGCGCAGGACATCCCTCTCGGCCGGTTCGAGCCTGATCTCCTCGGCGACCGCCGGCGGCGTCCGATGGCTGGGATCGTGCAGCATTCGCGTAGACCTCCGCGCGCAGACGAGTCCTCGTCGCGCCTGCAGCGGTTTCGCACGTGACGCGCTCATGTCCTCCCTTGGGGCTCTGGCTGACCGAGCGCCCGGCGAATCATGCGTGGAACACTGGCCCGGTCGGGCGAGTCCAACGCGTGGGGTCCTCGTCGGCCCGGGGAGTCCTCAGGTAGCGTCGAACACTGCGTGACAGGGAGTGGTGGCAATGCACGTTGTTCTGGTAGGCCCCGAGATCGAGGAGAATCTGTCTCTTCGTTATCTGGCGGCGGCACTGCGGCAGGCGGGGCATTGGGCCAGCCTGGCCAGGTTCGATTCGCCCGAGCACGTGGACCGTGTGGTCGAGCAGGTCCTGCGCGAGCGCCCGGATCTCGTGGGGCTGTCGATGGTGTATCAAGCGCGAGCGACGGAGTTTTACGAGCTGGCTCGCGCGCTTCGTCGAGCGGAGTATGGTGGGCACGTGACGGCAGGAGGGCACTTCGCCACGTGTGCCTATGAGACGGTGCTGAGGGAGCTAACAGAGCTTGACTCGGTCGCGCGGCAGGAGGGCGAGGAGACCATCGTTGAACTCGTCGCCGCGCTGGAACGCGGGGCTGGTCCCCAGGAACTGGCGCTGATCGCTGGGATGGTCGTGCGAGGCCCGGAAGGCAGTCCCCTCGTGGCGCCGCCGCGTCGACAGGCGGATGATCTCGATGTCCTCGCGTTCCCCGCTCGCGACACGCCGCCCGATCTGCATCTTGGCGTGCCCACCGCTCACCTGGTAGGCAGCCGGGGGTGTTACGCCGCCTGCGACTACTGCTGCATCCGTTCCTGGCATGCCGCTGGGCTGGGCAAGCGCTACCGGATGCGCAGCGTTGAGAACGTCGCGGAGGAGATGGCGGCCCTGTACCACGAGCGAGGGGTCCGCAACTTCGTGTTCCACGACGATAACTTCTTCCTGCCGACTGTCGCCGGCAACCGCGCGCGCTTCGAGGGCTTGCGCGCGGCGATCCGCAAGCACAGGTTGGAGGGCATCGGCCTGGTGCTGAAGCTCCGGCCCAACGATTGCGACCGCGAGAATCTGCTCATTCTGAAGGACATCGGGTTGTTTCGCGTCTTCGTGGGCATCGAGAACGCGAGTCAGCGGCAACTGAAATCGCTCGGCCGGGACGTGGAGCCCGAGCGCCTGGCAAGCTGCACTGACTTGCTGCGCGACCTTGACGTCTACTTCGCCTACAACGTCATGCTCTTTGACGCCTACACCACGCTCGACGATGTCGCAACGAACACTCGCTTCCTGCGCGATCGGCCACACTACCCGTTCAACTGGTCTCGGGTGGAAGTGTATGCAGGCACGGAACTCGAGAAGCGGTATGGGCAAGAGGGCAGGCTGCGGGGGGATCGTCTCGCCCGGGGTTACGACATGGGCGATCCGCGGGCGCACCTGATGTTCGAGTTGCTGCTACCTGCGGTCTATCGCTGGAACTTCGACTGCGATGGCCTGGCGAATATGAACATCGGCCTGGGCTATCATCATCAGCTATTGAGGCACTTCCATCCGGGCGTCCCGTCCTCGGCCGATCTGTCCTCGGAAGTGCGAGGCACGATTGAGGCGGTCAGCGCCGGCGCCCTCGATCTATTGGAACGGACCCATGCGTTCGCGAGGGCGGTGGACCTCGACGACCACTCCGCGATCTCTCGCTTCGGAGAGCAACTGCACGGAGACTCCCTCGACGCGCAGGAGGTGTTGCGCCGAAGAATGGGCGCGGCGCTCTGCCGGATCGACGGGCTGGCGGATATCGTTCGGGATGCGCCAGTTGGTCCGATGCTCGATGCCGGCGTCACATCGCGGCTTGCCACGCCACGCTTGGTGCCTCGTCGGGGTCTGATGGCGGCGATTGGCGCCGGGCTGATGTGGGTTCTGAGCGGGTGCGGCCAGCACAGCCCGCCGCCAGATCCGGATCCCGTTCCAGATCCGCCAGGTCCGGATCCGGATCCGGTTACAGATCCGCCAGAACCGCCAAGACCGGACCCATGGTGCCCACATCCGCCGTGTCCACCGGTGCCGGACCCGCCGCCGTCCGCGATGGATAGGCCTCGGCCGTCGGATGGGCGCCCTCTCTCAGTTCGTTGGCCCGCGCCGCCGAAGGACAGTTGAGCGCGTGGCTCATTGGTCGAACTGAATCTCACCGACCACGAGGACGCCTCGGTCAGTCCCTCGGAAGCGCGTTTCGAGGTTCTCTATTCGGAGCGAGTTTTCGCCCTCACGCCAGAGGTCGCTCACGTCAAAACGGAACCGTGGGCTGTAGTCGATCGTGTCGTACTTGCGGCCGCCGTCTGGGGCAACTTCGAAGTCGGTGTCATACTTCACGCGCCAGGCCTCGCCGGCTTCTACGAACGCGGGCAACGACTCGTATGCTTCGTGGTTGGGGGTGCGGATGTCGGCAGGCCGATCGATTGCATGCTCGGGCCCGAGCACCGTGTCGTTGAGCGTCAGCCGCATCACCGGCAGCAAGCCATTCTCCATCGAGTAGTCGACGCGGACCAGTAGTTCGAGGGTGTCAGGTTCTGTCTGTGAGAATACGAGCGTCGTGCTGGTCTCCTGGGGCACTCGAAAGCCACCGGCCATGGCGGCGGCGACCTCGGCGGCCACATCGATCACCCGATCCGCGGTCTCGATCTCGTCGAGGCGCTCGGTGAGGAAATCAATCCACTCATCCCACGTGGCGCGGGCCTTGACGCTCCCCGACTTCGCTCGCGCCGCTTCCGCGTCGGCGGTCGCATCCGGCAGCGCCGCGCGGGTGACGCCCGTTCTCTCTAGACTCAGGGCGATTCGCAGCAGCTCGCGACCATCAGCTTTCGCACCGAACCACTCCGCGAGACTCTCGTCCGCATACTCGTCGAGAGTGTTGGTCGGACGCTCCAGGAAGTAGCTCCACGCATCGTAGAACAGCCTCATGCTGGCGATGGACGATGGGTCTTCCCCGTACGTCGCGAGTCCGACGAACTCGGCCTCGGTCGCGCGACGGCAGACGTCACGGATGTGATCGACCAAGAAGCCATTCACCGACGCCGTCGACTTGTTACCCCAGTGGAGGTACCCCGTGTTGACCTCGGTCGGCGGCTTGAGGCCGGTCGGCCACGCGGCGTCGCCGACCATGCCCGTGAGCGTCCATTGGCAGATGATCTGAGCGGGCACTAGGTCCATCCAGCTTGGCGGATCCTGGGCCATTTCAGGCGTGAAGCCGGTGTAGGTGGCGTAGGTGAGCCACGCGTCGGGATCGAGTTCATGGGCCAATGCTGCGACGGGCGCCGTAGAAAGGGCCATGTCCTTATAGTAGTCGGGCGCGTCGCCGGGGATCGCGGTCCTCGCCGCCACGCAGTCATCGCAATGGCAGACTAAGAAGTCGCCGATCTCGAAGTTGATGCCGCCGATCTCAAAGGTGTCGAACAGCCATCGGCAACCATCGTTGAGCCATTTCACGTTCTCTGGCTTGGTCGGGCAGAGCGCGTTGGTCGCCGAGCCGTCCTCGCGGACAGCGGCCAGTTTTGGGTGCAGCTTGAGCCACGTGGCGGTGTTGTACTTGTGGTCGCCCTCGAAGTAGTATCCCTCGTAGCCGCTGGTGCCGACGCCTGGAATGATGCGGATCCCGCGAGCATTGGCATAGTCGCAGACCTGCCGGCCAGCCTCCACGCCGCCATGCGTGTCGCGCAGAAAGCCCCAGATGATCACCGCGTTGAAGGTCGTCTGCTCGTGCATGAAGTCGATGAGCCGCGTGTAGTCGAGCACGTATTCCTCGGCGGTCTTGTGGTACTTCCCGCCGCCGCCCATTTGGATGCGTCCAGGCGTCTCGCCGGACCAGTCCATGCGATGGTCCCATGTCCAGAGGTAGCGTTGCTCAAAGCCCTCCGCGCAAGCGAATCGCGCGAGGAAGCAGAACGCCATCGTGACGAGCAGTAAGCGGGGCTGGCTGTGACGGGATCTCATCGGCGATGACTCCTCCGCGGGCGGTTGGCCTCCGTCTTCGCCCGCCGGTCGTCGAATCCCTCATAGGACCTCCGCAGGGGCGGGAGGTCGAATGGCGAACCGTCATGGCACAGATCGTCCGGGAGGAGAATGTCTCATGGTATCGGTGGCTACTGGAATTGCGTTGGGGACGCTCGTGGGCGCTGGCCTGTCGGGGCAGGATGGACACGTGTTCGAGACGATCGGCGATCCCGTGAGATCGATGGCGCTGAACATGTGGCTGGCGACCGAGGGCCCCGACGGCCACGCGATTGGGTGGGCGACTTACGAAGCGCCGGACGGGTTGCTGCTCCTGGGCGTGGGTCTGGACGACGGCCGCGTCACGAAGGTCGACCTGGCCGGGTATGGCCGCAGCCACACCCGCATGACCAAAGGTCCTGGTGGGAACATCTATCTCTACTCGGGCAACCCCGGCCACTTCCTGCGGTACGACGTCACCACGCGCGCGCTCGAGGACCTGGGCGTCCCCGCGACTCCGGCGAATTACTGGCTGGGGCAAGCGGTCGGGCCTGACGGGCGCTTCTGGGTCGGGACCTACCCGGAGGCGACGCTGGTGAGCTGCGACATGCAGACCGGCGAGATCCAGAACCACGGCCAGATGAGGGATGATGACAAGCAGGCCTATATCATCCGCACCGCGGTGAGTGACGCGGGGATCGTCTACAACGCGGTTGGGCTGCATCACCGCGAGTTGTGGGCATACGACCCGGCGACCGGCGCCAGGACGCAGATCCTGCCGGAGGAGATGACGACCCAGCAGGGAGCGCCGGATCTCTGGATCGCGACCGACGGCCACGTGTACGGGAAATCCGGGGCGGCGACGTTCCGCTGCAAGCCCGATGGCATCGAGATCGACGAGTCCGGCAATCGCTACTCCGACCCCGAACAGAAGCGCGCCGGGGGGGTGGAGATTGGCCACATCGATGCGAATGGCGAGCTGGCGATCACTGACCTGGATACGGGTGAGACGCGGATGCTCGCCACGGAGTACGGGGGCCAGGCGAACCCGATCTACTGCGTTTCATGCGAACGAGACGGGAAGATCTACGGAGGTTCAGGCAGCGGATCGAGGACGTTCAGCTACGACCCGGCAACCGGCGAGTTGACGGATCTGGGGAGGCTGACGAGCGGGAGCATCCAGGTCTACGACATCGTCAACATGCCGCGAGGGCTGTTCCAGAGCAGCTACATGGGCGCGTCGATGGACGTGTACGACCCAGACCAGCCGAGGGAAGCGGGCAAGAACCCGGTGAGAATCGCTTCCGCTCCAGGCCAGGAGCGACCGGTGCAATGGACCGAGGGGCCGGATGGGAAACTGTACCTCGGCACGGTTCCGGTGAAGGGGCATCTGGGCGGGGCGCTTACGCAGGTCGACCCGGAGACGCTGGAATCGAGACACTGGTCGCAGATCATCCATAACCAGAGCATCTACTATGTGGCGCCGGTGCCCCAGACGAATCAGTTGGTCTGCGCCACCTCCGTAGGAGGCGGGTCGAGCGCGATTCCTACCGAAAAGGAAGCCTGCATCTTCATCTGGGATATCGCGACGGAGGAGGTCGTCTACCGATGCGCACCGGTGCCGGGCTCCCGCGGCTACGGGCGGCTGGTGACGGCCAATACGGGCATCGTGTATGGACTCACGGGGAACAGCTACTACGCGTTCGATCCTGTCGCGCGCGAGGTGGTGTTCGTGGGCGAGTTGCCGGTCCCGGGCAGCCGTTTCCCGGGTCTCAATGACGGGCCGGTCGGCGAGCGCGGGCTGATCCATGGCGTCGCCGGTGACGCGGTGTTCGCCATCGATCCCGCCGACCACAGCGCCACGGTGATCGCGCGGCACGGGTCGCTGAAGAAGGCCCACGGGTTCTTCGTGACCGATGACGAGGTGCTGTACTACGGCTCGGGACCGACGCTCATGCGCTGTGACCTGAAGTAGTTACTGCAGCGCGACGAGCGCGTCGAGAACTTCGATCCTGACAGTATCCGCGACACTGCGCTCCTTGGTCAGTTCTGCCCATATAGCCCTTGGCAGTGACCTCCCCCCATTAACGGTACCACTCACAGTCTCATGGATTCGTTGCCTTC
>CAZKUN010000306.1:0-366 GCA_964555935.1 uncultured Armatimonadia bacterium
TGCCTCCCATTTCAAACGCCGCCGTAGTGCCTCCCGTTTAAAGCGCCGTCAACAGGATGCTGAAGGGGCTGGCCCGGGAGGCGATTGGACGGCCGACGATCTCGGGGCCGTATGATCGGTCGCGGCATCGGGTGATCCTGCGCGAGGTGGATGGGAAGTTGTTGATCTGCGCGGTTGATGCGAGGCCGGAGTTGGAGCCGGAGACGCTGGCCATCCGGGTGGCAGGGCGAGAGGTCAGCATTACGCCGGATCCGGCGGAGACGGTGCTGGTGCCGTGAGGATGGGGTGAGGAGAGGGACGGCGGGCGGCGACGGCGGAGGGATGAGGAGTGGGGGCCCCAGAGTCAGTGACGGGGTGGGGGAAGGA
>CAZKUN010000306.1:376-9858 GCA_964555935.1 uncultured Armatimonadia bacterium
TATAGTGTCAGACACCCGTTTTGCGACGGCGGCAAAACAGGTGTCCGACACGGGTGGGAGAGGGTGGGAGTGGTGAGAAGGACGGTTCTTCCACGGGCGAATTGCCCATGGCATGTGTGGATTGGCGCGGAGAGAGGGACGGCGTCGCGGAAACTCCGGTGTTGGTGCCGTGAGGATGGGAGTGAGAAGAGGGACGGCGGGCGGCGACGGCGGAGGGATGAGGAGTGGGAGTTTTGGTGTCAGACACCCGTTTTGCGACGGCGGCAAAACAAGTGTCCGACACAGGTGGGAGAGGGTGGGAGTGAGGAGAGGGACGGCGGGACGAGAGAGTTGGTTCTTCCACGGGCAAGCTGCCCGTGGCACGTGGGGATGGGAGTGGGGAGAGGGACGGCGTCTCGGGACCTCGCGGAGTCTGCTTGTTGAGACCCCTTCGACAGTGAGGTGGGGGGGCCAGTTACGGGGAGGGCGGACTCAGAATTCGATGCCGCGTTGGGCTGAGACACCGGCGTCGTGGGGGTGCTTGATGGGCTGAATTTCGGAGACCAGGTCCGCGGCTTCGATGAGGCCGTCGGATGCGTCCCGGCCGGTTACGATGACGTGCATGCCCTCGGGGCGGCCAGCGAGGACGGATAGGACCTCGTCCTCGGGGACCATGTTGTATTCGATGAGGTAGGTCAACTCATCCAGGATGATCATGTCGTGGCGGGCTTCGGCGATGATGCCCTTGGCGAAGTCCCACGCCTCGCGAGCCACGCGGATGTCTTCCTCAAGGTCTTCGGACTGCCACGTGAAGCCAGCGCCTTTGACGTGGATCTCCAGCAGGTCCTCAAAGCGTTTGGCGGCCTCGAGTTCGCCGTATTTCCACGTGCCCTTGATGAACTGAATCACGCAGACGCGCATGCCGTGGCCGAGGGCGCGAAATGCAGTGCCCAGCGCGGCGGTGGTCTTGCCTTTGCCGTCACCGGTGTTTACGATCAACAGGCTTTTCTTCGGCATTACAGTCCTCCATCGGCTCAATGGTCACGGGCGCAAGGCAACGCGGAGAATGCTGGGAGCCGACTCGGCCTTCGCCAGCGCCTCGTGATACTCCGCGAGGGGGAAGACAGTGTTGACGACCCGGTCGAATGGGAACCTGTCGCGAGCGCGCCCGAGGAGAGACAGCGCCTGAGCCAGGTCGTTTGGCCGGTAGTTGTGGACGCCCTCCAGCCGCAGCATCTTGGTGATGACGGGGTAGAGGTCCAGGTCGACGGTGGCATCAGGAAAGACGCATCCGGCGATGACGTATCTTCCGCCGACTCGCAGCGCGTTGATGCCCTGCAGGATGACGCCTGGGTGGCCACACGCCTCGACGACCACGTCATGCTGCCCCTCGACCGCGTCAGGTTGAGCGACGTGGGTGGCCCCGAACTCGCGGGCCAGCGCTAGCCGCTCGGGCAAGGTATCGGTCACGACGATTTGGCCGGCTCCGTGGTCGGCGCAGAACGCCGCTACCGACAGCCCCAGCAACCCCGCGCCTTGCACGAGCACGGAGTGCCCCTCCTTGAGACCGGCCGTTCTCACGATCGCGGCGGCGGTTGCCACCGCGCAGTTGGCGAAGACGGCGGTCTCGTCGGGCAGGTCGTCTGACAGTTTGTAGACAGCGGTGCCCGGGACCAACGTGCAGTACTCGGCAAACCCGCCATTGAGCGGCGGGTCGGTGGAGAGCGTCTCGTGCCCGTACTTGAAGAGCACGTCGCATTTCTGCGGGATGCCGCGCAGGCAGTTGGGACACTCGCCGCAACTTGCCGCGATGCTCCACGTGACCCGGTCGCCGATCCCAAGCGGCGTTCCCTGCGCATCCGACTCGACGCCTGGGCCCAGGTCCGCGACGGTGCCGCAGATCTCGTGTCCGAGAATCAGCGGACCCGCGGGGCGACGGGCGCCGTGGATCGTGTGCAGGTCGGAGCGGCAGATGCTGCTGAGAGTCACTCTTGCGATGATTTCGCCGGCACGAGGCGCGCCTAGCGGGACCTCCCGCGGAGCGAGATTGCCGTCCTCTGGGTCGTAAACGAGCCCTTGGCACTGCAACGGTAGTGGCACGATTCGGGTCTCCCAATTCGGTGGCGAGTAAGACCCGGTTCCTCGCCCGAGGCGCGCGATCCTGTTCGGGGATTATTGCCGGGAAGGCCCGGCTGGCCTTGGGAGGATTTGAGGTGGCGACGCCGAACTCGTAGGGCGGCTAACTGAGGCGGGGGTAGGCACGCAGGTGGCGCACTCACATACGTGGTGTGCCACCGCGCTGTGTCTGCCCCTCATGAACCCGCTGAATCGGGGGCAAGAGTTGGAGCTAACGCTTCTCATCACGGTCATCCTCATCGCCCTGGCGTACGACTTCGTCAATGGGATGGATGACTGCGCAAACGCGATCGCGACCGTCGTATCCACCCGGACCCTCACGCCGCGCCAGGCGATCATTCTGGCCTGCGTTCTCAACACCGCCGGCGCCTTCATCACGACCCAGGTGGCCAAGACGATCGGCAAGGGGATCGTCGATCCGAGCAACCCGGCGGTGACGCAAGGGTTCATCATGGCCGGGCTGATCGGCGCGACGCTGTGGACGCTGGGGTGCTGGTATCTGGGACTGCCGACCTCGGTCAGCCACGCCCTCGTTGGCGGGCTGGTGGGCGTGACGCTGGTGCGCCTGGGATGGCAGGACCTCCAGATGGCGGGTCTCATCAAAGTCGGGATCGGGATGATCCTGGCGCCGACGCTGGGGTTCTTCGTCGGGTTCCTCACGCTGACGGCCACCAACTGGGTGTGTCATCTACTCAAGATCACGCCCGCCAAGGGCACGATTGGGTTCCGGTGGCTGCAGATTCTGTCGGCGATGTACATGGCTCTCACGCACGGGATGAACGACACTCAGAACGCCATGGGCATCATCACGATGTCGCTGGTGTCATACGGGGTCTTGGAGACGTTCCACGTGCCCTTCTGGGTCATTCTGATATGCGGCGCCGCCATGGGGCTGGGGACGTACATGGGCGGTTGGCGGATCATCCGCACGATGGGGATGAAGATCGCATCGCTGCGGACGATTCACGGTTTCTCGGCTGAGACGGCCGCGGCCACGATTACCGGCCTGGCGAGCGTGTTCGGCCTGCCGGTCAGCACAACGCACACCATCACCTCGAGCATCATGGGCGTGGGTTCCGTTCGCAGCCTGTCCATGGTCCGCTGGGGCGTAGCGGGCCGGATCATAGGGGCGTGGGTCTTCACAGTGCCCGGTTCCGCGATAATCGGCATCGTCGCTTGGTGGATTATCGCGCCCTTTGGCATATAGGAGGAGCAGTAATGGCCAAGAATTTCGTCGTCCGAGGCTTGCAGGCGATCATTCGCGCCTTCCAGCCGCCGTCTGAGAAGTTCTACGATTTGCTCAAAGAAGCGAGCGCGAATGTTACGCGCGGCACCAAACTCCTGCAAGATCTGTTCCACGAATTCGAGTCCGTCGGGGAGAAGATCGCGGCCGTCAAGGCGGCCGAGCAGGAGGGCGACCGGATTACGCAGGAGATCATGCGGCGGCTGAATCGTGACTTCATCACGCCGCTTGACCGTGAGGACATCTCCGAACTCGCGCAGTGTCTCGATGACGTGCTCGACCTATGCGAGGGCGTCGCGACCCGCGTTGAGCGGTCAGAACTCACCTCGGTCAACCAGCCGGCGATCGATTTGGTCGACATCCTCGTGAAGTCGGCCGAGGAAGTCGAGCACGTGGTTGGGGGACTGGAGAACATCGGCGGGGACAAGAGCCATCACTGGCGGAGCATTCACCTGCTGGAGAATCAGGCCGACGAGATCGAGCGCGCGGCGCTTGCCGGCGAGTTGCACCGGGCGAGGGACACCATCGAGACCGGCACGTGGCAGGACTTCGCCCACGCGATGATCATGGTCAGCCACTGGCACGAGATTTACGAGCGCCTCGAGCGCGCGACCGACCGTTGCGAGGACGCGGCAAACGTGCTGGAGACGCTGTCTGCGAAGTACGGGTAGCCACGGTCGTTCCCCTATCAGCATTCAAGGCCGTCGCGGAGGTTTCGCGGCGGCCCCTTCGTGTCTGGTTGCCCCGCTCACTGCAAACTCTTGGGATCCTAACAGAACGCTAACAATGGGTGCTTAGACTGACGGCTGATGAGACCAATGAGAGGATCCCCCATGATCTGGCGCGCGTCCGTTGTTACCGTGGTTGCGGCCCTCGCCGCGTGCGTCCTGGGTTGCAGTCGGCCGGAGCGGGGCTCAGGCTCGGCGACGGGGGGTGGCGGGCTGCAGGTCATAGGCTCTGACACCATGGCAAACGTCGCCCAGGCTTGGGCGGCGGCCTACTACGAGAAGACCGGCACGCAAGTGTCCGTCACGGGTGGCGGATCAGGCACCGGTATCGCGGCGATGCTCAACGGCACGTGCGACATCGCGAACGCCTCCCGCCGCATGGAGGGCAAAGAGATCACCCTCGCCGACGAGAAGGGGCTAGATCCGCAGGAGACGGTCGTGGCTCTCGACGGCCTCGCGGTCGTTGTCCATCCGGAAAACCCCGTCGGCGAGTTGACCGTCGACGAACTCGCCGCGATCTTCACCGGTGAAATCACCAACTGGCGAGAAGTGGGCGGCGAGGATGATGTCATCGTGCTGCTCTCGCGCGAAGTCAACTCAGGGACGCATGTCTACTTCAAGGAGCACGTGCTGCGCAAGGGAGACAAGGACAGCCAGTCAGAGTTCGCACCAGGCGCGCTGCTCCAGCCGTCTTCGCAGGCCATTGCCGACATTGCCGCGCAGAACCCGAGGGTCATCGGCTACTACGGCATGGGATATCTCAGTGAGGACCAGAAGCCGATTGCCGTGGCCGAGAACGCGGACGGCCCGTTTGTGCTCCCGGCTCCTGAGAACGTGCTCGACGGCAGCTACTCAATCTCGCGACCGTTGCTCCTCATCACGAACGGCGCGCCCGAAGGCGACGTGAAGGGATACATCGACTTCATCCTTGGCCCGGAGGGGCAACAGATCGTCAAGGACTTGGAGTTCGTCCAGGCGCCGAGCTCTGCCGCCGCGCAGTAACCGTAGTCGGCACATCGCAGCAATCTGGAAGTGCGGAACATGCATCGTCGATCCAAGCTCGAGAGAGCCTGGGAGTTCCTGATCGAGAAGCTCATCGCTCTCAGCGGACTCGCCTGCATCATCTTCGTCATCCTGATCTTTACCTTCCTCGTGAAGGAGGGGATCGGGGTGTTCAAGACGGTCGGCCTCGGCGAGTTCGTCGGGGGCAAGGCCTGGTACCCCATCTCCGACCCGCCGAAGTTTGGCATTCTGGCGCTGATATGGGGTTCGCTTTCCGTCACGATCGGCGCTGCGGCGATATCCATCCCCCTGGGTGTCGCCAGCGCGGTTTACATTGCCGAGGTCGCCCCACCGAAGGTCAAGGAGTGGCTGAAGACGGGCATTGAGCTTCTCGCCGCGATCCCGAGTGTTGTTATCGGGTTCGTCGGCATGCTTGTCGTCGCGCCTTTCGTCGGCGACCTCTTCAATCTGCCGATTGGGCAGACGGCGCTCACGGGGTCGCTGATGCTCTCGCTCATGGCGATGCCAACCACCGTCAGCATCGCCGAGGACGCCATCACCGCCGTCCCGAAGGGCTACAAGGAAGCCGCCCTCGCCCTCGGCGCGACGCGGTGGGAGTATATCTGGCGCGTCTGCCTGCGAGCGGCGGGCCCGGGGATTGTGGCGGCCGTGATGCTCGGCATTGGCCGGGTCATCGGCGAGACGATGGCGGTCATGATGATCACGGGAAACGCCGCCCAGATCAAGCTCTCGTTGCTCGTGCCCGTACGGACGATGACCGCGACGATCGCGGCTGAAATGGGCGAGACGGTCAAGGGTAGCGATCACTATGCGGCGCTCTTCGGGATCGCAATCGTGCTCTTTGCCATCACATTCATCGTGAACCTCATTGCGGATGCCTTTCTTCAGAAGGGCCGGGGAGGCGCGCGATGAAGTCCGCAATCAAGCAGAAGCTCGCCTTCGCCCTCATGGGGCTGACAACGATCGTGGTTATCGTGCCCGCCCTGGTGATCATTGGGATCATCGTCAAGGAGGGGGCGCCGGCCCTCAGTTGGGAATTCCTCACGACATTCCCGGCCCCGGGGATGGTAGAGGGCGGGATCTTCCCGGCCATTGTCGGGACGATCTGTCTTGTGGTCGCGGCGGTCGTCTTCGCCGTGCCCTTCGGCGTCTTCGCCGCGATCTACCTCAATGAGTACGCGTCCGAGAACTTCCTCACCCGGCTGGTCCGCCTGGCGATTATCAACCTCGCGGGGGTGCCGTCGATCGTTTACGCGCTGTTTGGTATGGCGCTGTTCGTCAACTACATGAAACTCGGGGCCTCGATCCTCGCGGGCGGGCTGACGCTGGCCGTGATGAACCTGCCCGTCATCATCACGGCATCCAAGGAAGCGCTTGACTCCGTGCCGCAGCACTTCCGCGAGGCCAGCCTCTCGCTGGGAGTCAGCAAGTGGCAGACGATCCGGCACATCGTCCTGCCCAACGCCATCCCGGGGATCCTCACCGGAATCATCCTGGAGGTTAGCCGGGCTGCGGGTGAGACAGCGCCGATCCTCTTCTGCGCCGCCGCGCTCTACAAGCCCGAGTTGCCCACTTCCGTCTTTGAGCAGGTGATGGCCCTACCATACCACCTCTATATCATCGCGACTTCGGTCCCAGGCGTCAGCTCCGAGCAGAAGTATGGCACGGCCCTCGTGCTGCTCGGCCTGGTGTTCGCGTTCAACTTCTTCGCGATACTGTTGCGCGCGCGGTTGAGGGCGAAGAGAAAATGGTAGACATGATTGCCCCAAGCGACATCAAGATCGATGTCCGCGACCTGACGGTCTATTACGGTCAGGACGCCGTCATCGAGAATCTCAGCCTGACGGTCATGCGCAACGAGATCCTGGGGATCATCGGCCCGGCGAATAGCGGGAAGTCGACCTTCCTGCGAGTGCTGAACCGGACGCTGGAGCTGACGGCTAACACGCGTGCGACGGGGAGGGTTCTGCTGGACGGGGAGGACACGCTCTCGAGCCGAGACGCCTCGCTTGTCCGTCAGAGGATCGGTATCGTCTTTGCTCTGCCGATGCCGCTTCCGTTGACCATTTACGAGAACGTCGCCTACGGTCCGAAGCGGCTGAAGACGGTTCCGAAGTCGGAGCTACCCGACGTCGTTGAGCACAGCCTCACGGCGTCCCACCTCTGGGACGAGGTGAAGGACCGTCTCGATGAGCCGGCGCTAAACCTCTCGGGCGGGCAGCAGCAGCGCTTGTGCATCGCGCGGGCGTTAGCCGTGCGTCCCGAGGTCATCCTGTTCGACGAGCCGTGTTCGGGGCTTGACCCCATCTCCACGGCGGCTGTCGAGGACGCGCTTCAGGCGCTGAAGAAGGAGTACACCATCGTTCTGGTGACGAACCTGACGGCTCAGGCCGCGAGGGTCAGCGACCGGACCGCGTTCCTGCTGTCTGGCGATCTCATTGAGATTGGCGATACTACCGACGTGTTCACTCGTCCGACGGACCAACGCACGGAGGACTACATCGAGGGGAGGTTCGGGTAGCCATGGCGGCCATCGCGACCGAGAACCTCGACCTCTACTACGGGGACTTCCAGGCTCTCAAGTCGGTTGGGCTGACGGTGGAGCCACGCAGGATTACGGCGCTCATCGGTCCATCGGGCTGCGGGAAGTCGACGCTCCTGCGGACGTTCAACCGCATGAACGACCTCACGCCCAGCGTTCGCGTGGAAGGCAGCGTGCGGGTGGTCGATGAGGAGATCTATGGGCCGGGGGTTGACCTCGTTGCTCTTCGGAAGCGGATTGGGATGGTCTTCCAGCGGCCGAATCCGTTCCCTCTGTCCATCTACGAGAACGTCGCGTTCGGAGCGCGCGTGCATCGAACCGCCAAGGGCGCGGAGCTTGATGAGACCGTGGAGCGATGCCTTGGCGAAGTGCTTCTGTGGGATGAGTTGAAGGACTCATTGCGGAAGTCGGCATTGACTCTGTCACTCGAACAGCAGCAGCGGCTGTGTATCGCCCGGTTGCTGACGGTCATCCCCGACATCCTGCTGATGGACGAACCGTGCTCGGCTCTGGACCCGGTTGCGACCCAGAGCCTGGAGGAACTGATGGGCCGGCTGAAGGATGAGTACACGATCGTCATCGTGACGCACAACATGCAGCAGGCGGCCCGGGTCTCGCAGGATTGCGGCTTCATGCTTCTGGGGGAACTGGTAGAATTTGGCGCCACTCCCCAGGTGTTTCAGAATCCGAAGGACGGACGCACCCAAGACTACGTAACCGGGCGGTACGGCTAGACGCCGCGCCAGCCAATCCATGACGGAGCCAATCTAATGACCAGCCATCTGCATCGCGAGATAGAGGGCCTCAAGAAGCGGATTCTGTCGCTGAGCGCCATCGTTGAGGAGAGCGTCCAACTCGCCGTGAAGGCGCTTGAGGATAGGGACGCCGCGCTCGCCGCCAGGGTCATAAAGAACGATGACGACGTCATTGACCTGGCGGAGGTCGACGTCGAGGAAGAGTGCCTGAAGCTGCTCGCGCTCTACCAGCCGGTCGCGACGGATCTGCGCTTCATCATCGCGGTGCTCAAGATCAACAGCGATCTCGAGCGGATTGGCGACATGGCGGTTAACATCGCCGAACGTGCCGATTTCCTTGCCGACGAGGCCCCCACCCCCGTGCCCGCGATGATCGGGCAGATGGCCTCGGCCGCGCAGAAGATGCTCAAGGACAGCCTGGACGCGTTGGTCAACATGGACGGCCACCTGGCGGCCCGGATATTCGTCGCCGACGATGAGGTTGACGAACTCAACCGCCGGATGTACTTCGAGACGCAGGACCGCATCCGCTCGCACCCAGAGGAGCTTGAGCGCCTGATGCACATCCTGTCGGTATCACGCCACCTGGAGCGGATCGCCGACCACGCCACGAATATAGCCGAGGATGTCATCTACATGGTCAGCGGCGAGATCATCCGGCACAAGGCCACAGACTACAAGGCTCAGTTCTGATCGAGCACTGGGATTCTGGTGAGGGACCAGTAGAACTGACAATCAGCGAGGTGTCTCATCGTCGAGACGTACCTCGCTGATCGCGTTGACTTCTCTTGTTGCCTCACCCCTAGCGCTTCTCTCCTCCGCCTCGGTCCGCCCCAAATCCAACCGCTCCCCCTGCGTCTTCCGCCCCTTCGCCAGTCCTCTGTGCCGTCCGCTCCTCCGCCTCGGTCCGCCCCAGATCCAACCGCTCCCCCTGCGTCTTCCGCCCCTTCGCCAGTCCTCTTTGCCGTCCGCTCCTCCACCTCGGTCCGTCCCCAGTTCCAACCGCTCCCCCTGCGTCTTCCGCCCCTGCGCCAGTCCTCTTTGCCCCCACGTCACCCAGAGCTGTGCGGAATCCG
>CAZKUN010000307.1:0-9846 GCA_964555935.1 uncultured Armatimonadia bacterium
AGGTCCGACCCGACCGAGAACCCAGCTCGCTTCCGCTAAGTTGACAGAACCGTCCCACTCGCGAGCAACGAACCATCGGTCAAGGTCGAAGGTAGCTTGCCGATCAATCGGTCACCCATTACGAATGTGACCGCGGGTGAGCCCCCCCCACGTGAGCGGCATTGAGGATAGTATTCGGTATCCGGAGTTGACTCACTTGCTGGGCGAACCGACGACATTCTGGGGAAAACATACGCCCGCCAATGATAATGGCGGCCCCGAGTGGCATCCCCTTATTGATCACTGCGCGGATGTCGCGTCCGTGGTCGAAGCCTTGGTCATACTACCTGTCTGGCGCCGGCGCCTGACCCGCCTCGCCGGACAGGACGTCGGTGACGTTGGGTGGAGTCGGCTCTGCGTCCTGGCCGCCTTACACGATATCGGAAAACTGAATATCGGCTTTCAGGCCAAGTGCCGCTCCGACCTAGGCCCACCAACCGGGCACGTAACGGTGGCACTCGGTGCGCTCTTCCGCCCTACTTTTTCATGTCTTAAGGCGCTTGCGGCCTGGGGGGGCGGGGCAACGAGGTTACTCAAGACAGCCATCTGCCATCACGGCCGGCCGTACACCGACGCCCCGTGGCAGAACACTTGGTGGCAACCTCGCGCTGGCCTGGACCCGCGCGCAGGCGCCGAGAAGCTACTCGCGTGTTGCAGGACCTGGTTTCCCGTCGCCTTCGAAGCACACGACTCTGAGCTACCTGATACCGCAGCCTTCTCGCACGCATTCGCGGGCCTGGTCATGCTCGCTGACTGGATCGGCTCCGATACGCAGTTCTTTCCGTTCAGCACTCCGGACGATGGCGACCGGATATGCATCGCTCGCCGGGCGGCGCACATCGCGGTGTCTAAGATGGCACTGGACGTCGGGCAGCAGGACCGGGACGACGCGTCGGGGCGGGAGCCGTTTACGAGAATTGCTCCGCCTGGCTACGTGCCGCGACCGGCACAAACAGCTCTTCTGACCGTACCGCACGACGAGCAAGGATCCATCACCGTGCTCGAGGCGGAGACGGGCAGCGGAAAAACAGAGGCCGCTCTGGCACACTTCGTTCACTTGTTCGAGGCTGGCTTGGTCGATGGGCTCTACTTGGCGCTCCCGACGCGCACGGCTGCCACCCAGATGCACCAGCGCGTGCATGCAGCCATGCAGCGGGCTTTCGCCCACCCCCCTGCGGTGGTGCTCGCTGTTCCCGGCTACCTGCGTGTTGACCACGTTGAGGGGGAACGCCTTCCGCCGTTCACCGTGCTCTGGCCAGAGCACGACCGTTTCCGCTATCGCGCGTGGGCAGCTGAGAACGCCAAGCGGTACCTCGTGGGCTGCGTCGTCGTCGGCACGATTGATCAGGTGCTTCTGTCTTCGTTGATGGTCGGGCACGCCCACCTGCGTGCGACGTCCCTGCTCCGCCACCTACTCGTGGTTGATGAAGTACATGCGTCTGATGCCTACATGGCCCGCATTCTCGAGGACGTGCTCGAACGGCACCAAGCGGCTGGAGGGCACGCACTCTTGCTTTCCGCTACGCTGGGCAGCGAGACGCGTACCCGCCTGCTCCACCCCGGTGAACAGGTGCGCCCTCCCACACTCGCGGACGCCAAGGCCGCACCGTATCCGCTGATCACCCACCGTACTAAGGACGAACGAACCATTGCGGTGCCTCGTGATGACGCTCGTCGCGTCGTGGAGATCGCGATGTCACCGTGGATGGAGACTCCAGCGACGCTCGCGACTGAAGCCGTGACTGCGGCTGGTCGGGGGGCAAAGGTTCTGGTGATCCGGAACACCGTCCGGAACTGCCTCGCGACACAAGAGGCGATCGAGCGAGCAGTCGGTGCCCAAGACGGCCCAGACGTGCTCTTTGCCTGTGCCGGGCACCCCGCACCACACCACGCACGCTTCGCACGAGCCGACCGTAGAGCGCTCGACGACGAACTGGAGGCGCGGTTCGGGAAAGACCGACCGGAGGGTGGTTGCGTCGTTGTGGCCACACAGACGGCACAGCAGTCACTGGACCTCGACGCCGACAGGCTCTTCTCCGACCTCTGTCCGGCAGATGTGCTGCTCCAGCGGCTCGGTCGTCTGCATCGCCACCCACGACCTCGCCCTGATGGATTCGAGCGCCCGCAAGCCGTCGTCATGGTACCGGATGACCGCGACCTTGGCGTGCTACTCGGGGACACTGGCGAGGCGCGGAATCACCACGGTCTCGGCAGCGTATATCCCGATCTGCGGATCCTCGAAGCGACGTGGCGTCTCCTTGAGATGCATCAGGAATGGCACATCCCTCGCATGAATCGCGAGCTCATCGAGCACAGTGTCCACTCGAGCGTGCTCGATGGCATCGCAGCAGACGGCGGTCCCCGGTGGCAGGCACATGCCACGCACATATGCGGCTCGCAACTGGGGGTTGCGCGACTGGCACACCTCAACCTCGTGGACCGGTCAAGACCGTATGACGAGATGTCGTTTCCGGACCCGAGAGACGACGCTCCGATTGTGACGCGCCTCGGTGAAGGCGACCGCAGGGTACGTTTTGAGCCATGTGTCACCGGCCCCTTTCGGCATGCGGTCCGGGAACTGCTGTTGCGCGCCGCGTGGGTGCGCGGGGTCCCATCCGACATCGAGGTTGCGGAGGACGTCACCAGTGCCGATGGCGTCACCTGTTTTCGGTTCGGGGAACACGTATTTCGGTATGATTGGCATGGACTACGCCCGACAACTGAACGGGCAGAGGTGCTAACCGCCAATGGGCCCTGACTTACTGGTTGAGTCCGTCTTCTCCTGGCGCGATGCCCAGCGCCGGCGACAGAAAACGACGCTGCCGGGGCTTCTCGCACGGCTGACAAGCGGCGACCTAGCGGACTTTCCTCGACTACGCACGCACCAGCTGCACCCGTGGTGCATGTTCCTGACCCAACTCGCGGCCATCGCCCTGCACCGGGCGCAGACGTCAGACCCCAGGCTCTCGGAGGACGCGTGGCGTCCGCTGTTACTGGCGCTCACCGGCGACCGACACGAGCCGTGGAGTCTCGTGGTCGACGATCTGTCGCAGCCGGCCTTCTTCCAGCCGCCTGTGCCCGAGGGCACCGTCGAGAGGTGGAAGACTCGCGAGACGCCCGATGACATCGATGTGCTGGTCACAGCCAAATGCCACGACGTCAAGCGCGGATTGATCCAGGGGGATGACACTGAGGCGTGGGTGTACGCGCTCTCTACGCTGCAGACCACCCAAGGGTACCCAGGCCGAGGGTACACGCGCGTCGCCCGCATGAACGGGGGGTATGGGAACCGTCCCCGCATTGGATTGGCACGGGATCAGACCCTCAGCATGCGGTTTCTGCGCGATGTCGAGGTCCTCCTGGAGGAGTGGCCGCGTCTGATCGCACGGGGCTACCGCGAAGATGGCGTGGCGCTCGCGTGGACTGAGCCTTGGGACGGCCACACGTCTCTGGCGATGCCTGAGCTCGCGCCTCACTTCATCGAGGTGTGCTGGCGTGTGCGCTGTCAGGCTGACGGCGCGCAGGTATGCTGCCGCTACACGAGCACCCAGAAGCGCCGATGCCTGGCCGAGATAGACAACGGCGACGTCGGCGATGCGTGGATCCCAATTGAACGAACGCAAGGGACGGCGTTAACGGTGGGGAGGCGGGGCTTTCCCTACGACCTGCTCACGAAGCTCCTCTTCGAAGGTGACTTCGAACCTGCCCCAGCCCAGGTGCAACGAGCTGGCGATGACGATCCCATGCTTTTCATTGCATCTGCCCTCGCTCGCGGCCAGGGAAAGACCAACGGCCTCCACGAACGCGTGTTGATGCTGAGCGGTGCTGTTCGCCAAACGCTCGGGCAAGCGGATAGGCGTGCGGCGCTGGGCAAGCGGGCCGCTGCGCGCGTTGAGGCGGTCACGAGAATGCGACGCAAGGTCCTGTACCCCGCGAGGAAAAGCCTGGCCCTGGACGAGGTCCCCCGTGACGACTTGGACGCGCGCGCCGACGATATGTTCTTCGACCATCTGTTTGACACGCTCTCCTTGAACGACGACGACGCCCAGCTCAGTTTCGATGCTCAGCTCCGGACACTCGCTTGGAACGAGCTCCAGCACATCATTGACCGCTCCAGTTTCTTTGATGCCCGTCGCTACAGAGCGATCAGTGACGCGGAGCGAATGTTCAGGGGCTGTCTTCGCCGGCAGTTCCCGGATCTTGTTGCGGCAGAGGCGTCGTCGAGAGACGCACTGTCAGGAGCGACCGTGGACGATGGGTAAATCCATGAGCCTCAGTGCACTGATCTCTCGCCTCACGCGGTTACTCGCCGGGGACGGCCCGCTCGCGCGTGGGGATGTGGCCGCTCTGCGCCGCATGCACCCCGCGCGTCCAGCGCCGGCCTTCTTCAAGATCGAGGGACTCGTGCTCGATGACCAGTTACCTGGTGACGCCACGGCTCTCGCCGAGGCGGAAACCCGCTGGGCAGCCATTATTGTGGGACTGGCACACTTGGGCCCCCTCCACCACTCCCGTCATCGATTTGGTCGGGCGCTCGTAGACGCTCAGTACTCGGAGTTGCGGTTTGCCAGACTTGTCCGCGGGGATGCAGATCGACTCGCTGGCGACTTGCCCATGCTCGCGCGTTTCCTGGCTGCGAAGGGCACGCCCGTTGATTGGACTGGAGCAGCACGCCTCATGTTGTCGGCCGGTCGCTCCGATGAGGAGCGCGTCCGACGACAGATCGCGCGCGACTACTACGGCTCGCTGTCACGTCTCGAGAACCGATGACCCAGATGCCGATTCATGGAGTTTCACGATGTCCACACATTTTCTGCAGCTTCACACGCTTACCCATTACTCCGCGTCGCTCCTGAACCGGGACGACGCCGGGTTCGCCAAGCGCATGCCGTTTGGCGGTGCCGTGCGCACACGCATTTCGTCACAGTGCCTGAAGCGCCATTGGCGCGTCTATAACGGAGAACATAGTCTGCACGCAATAGACGCCCCCGAGTCGGTGCGTTCCCGCATCTCCTTCGAACGCTACGTCGTAGACCCTCTCATCACCGACGGTGTCCCCGAGGAACTCGCCAACCTCGCGGCGCAGCGAATCGTCGCCACGGTAGTCGGGAGTGCTGACGCCGACGCTACCGCAACAAAACAGGTGACCGTGTTCGGCAGACCGGAACTCAAGTATCTCTGTCAGCTCGCCAAAGAGGTCATCTCGGCCACCGACGGGACCGCCAACGAAGTTAAAGCCGCCCTTGACACGCGCTTGAAGGAGAGGGATCTCAAGGAAAACCTCAAAGCCCTGCACCTTGGAGCGGGTCTGAGCGCTGCGCTGTTCGGCCGCATGGTCACCGGTGACATCTTGTCTCGTACTGACGCCGCGATCCACGTCGCCCACGCGATGACGGTACACGGACAGATGACCGAGAGTGACTATTTCTCGGCCCTGGACGACCTTGTCGCTGATGCGGGGGAGCTGGGGGCAGGGCACATCAATGTTGCGGAGCTCACGAGCGGACTCTTCTACGGGTATGTCGTCGTCGACATCGCAGGTCTCCTGGACAACATCGGTGGTGACCTTGACCTCGCCGGCCGAATCGTCGAGTGCCTCGCGCACATCGTGGCGACGGTGAGCCCTGGCGCGAAAAAGGGCTCGACGGCCCCCTATGCCTACAGCCATCTCGTGCTGTGCGAGGCGGGCAACGCACAGCCACGGACCCTCCAGAATGCCTTCATCGACCCCGTCGCCACGACTGGCAATCTCGTGGACAACGCCTACCAGGCGATGGAACAGCATCTCGCTGACCTCGACGCCATGTACGGCAAACACGAGCAGCGGTCGCACGCCGGCTTGGCGACGAATGACCGGTTTGAGCGACTCATGCCGTTGGTGGATCTGGCCGCTTGGATGAAGGCGCAGGTGCGCAATTGAAGGCCCTCGTCTTGCGCCTCGATGCCCCCCTGCTGAGCTTTGGGGCACCGGCCATCGACCAGAACGGCATCGTCCAATCGTTTCCTGCGCTCTCGATGCTAACCGGACTCCTCGCCAACGCCCTTGGCTTGGACCATCGCGACGTCCACGCCCTGGAACGACTGCAAGATCGGATGCGGTACGCGGCCCGCATCGACCGACGCGGCGAAGCGGTGCGTGACTACCAGACGGTCGATCTGGGGCACGACTGGATGCTCGCGAAGAAGGCCGGGTGGACGACACTCGGTCGGATTGCCAAACGGGCAGGTGGCAGTGGTGAGGGCACCTACCAGCGAGAACGCTTCTACAGGGCCGACAGCGTTCACACCGTCGCCGTCACGCTCACTGGTGATGATTCCCCGTCGGTCGAGGACCTGGCGGCCGCGGTCCGTGAACCCCACCGCCCATTGTTCATCGGGCGCAAGCCGTGTTTACCGGCGGCCCCTCTGGTCCTGGAGGTTACTGAGGCTGAATCGCTCCTGGGCGTACTGGCCGCCACGCCGCGCGCGCAGCGAGCAGACTCCGGACCACTCCCGGCATCCTGGTGGTATGACTCTGACGATGACCGCACGACCGCGACACCGTCACGCGTGGTTCCCGTAACTGACGAGCGTGATTGGCAACATCGTGTGCACGTCGGTCGTCGCCTCATGCGCGAGGGGCACGTCGATCCCCCTCAAGCACGCCATGCCTGAGCCGCTACATCTCGTGAAGATTCCCGTGCGGCCGGGAAAGCTCCTGGCCGTTGGGCGCCGTCGGGGACTGACATCGTCTCATGTCGACGACGGCTACTTGACCCATTGCCTGGTCCGTGAACTCTGGCAGCAACAGGCCCCCACCCCCTTCGTGCTCCGTGGTAGTGGGCGACTGCTAGACGTCTGGGGCTACAGCCGCGTCGACGCTGCCACGCTCGTCGAGCACGCACGAGCTTTCGGCGATCCGTCCTTGCTGGCGGCAATTGCCGACCTCGACGCTATCGAGAGCAAAGTGATGCCACCATTCGTAGCCGGGCGGTGTCTGGGGTTCTTGCTGCGTGCCTGTCCGGTGGTGCGCCTCGCGCGAGCAACGCGCGGTCACAGCGCAGGTGCGGAAGTCGATGCGTTTCTAGCCCGGTGCTTTGCCGCGGGCGAGGACGTGCAGGTTTCACGTCAGGAGGTGTACACCGAGTGGCTCGCTGCAAGAGTCGGTCAGCACCTCACCACGGGCGCTGCGCTGGACCGCGTCCGAATCGCGAGCATCTCACGGGAGCGTCTGCTCAGACGCACACAAGGGACCAAACGCACAGCGGGTTCCCTCGAGCGTCCCGTCGTGCGGTTTGAGGGCGACCTCGTGGTGCGGGACGGCGAACGCTTTCATGATTGGTTGGCCCACGGCGTGGGCCGGCATCGCGCCTTCGGTTTCGGGGCGCTGATCCTGGTGCCGCCAGGGACCACACACGCAGTCTAAAGCGAGAGCGTGGTGTTGACGGGACGTTTGGGACTCAAGACGGCACGGGTACCGCACTCAGACCGCCACGGTTGTCTCTGGCTGCGTCGTGGTGGGCTGGCTGTTGAGGACGGGACGTTGCGCTTCCGCACGGCCGGGAATGATGCTCTGGCACCCGGTGATTACGGCATTCCATTCCAAACCGTGAGCATCATCTTCCTCGAGCCAGGCTCGACCGTCAGCCACGATGCACTGCGACTTCTGGCGCGGCACGGTACGGGGCTCATCGTGACAGGTGAGGACGGCGTGCGCTTTTACGCTTCTATGCCGTTCGGGCAAGATGAGAGTGCGCTGGCTAGGCGACAAGTGCAGCTCTGGGCTGACGCAGAACAACGCATTCTTGTTAGCCGACGGATGTACGCTTGGCGGTTTCGCGAAGTGTTGCCGTCTACGGATCTGAACGTGCTGCGAGGGATAGAAGGCGCTCGAGTTAAGACCCTGTATCGTGGTCTCGCTAGGCAGTTCGGAGTGAAGTGGGCTGGAAGACGCTACGACCGTGACGACCCGCAGGCCACCGACCGTGTCAATCAGGCTCTCAACCACGCGTCTGCAGCGGTTCGAGCAGCGGCCATGATAGCGGTCGCTGCGACATCGACAATCCCTCAACTCGGCTTCATTCATGAGGACTCGACCAACGCTTTCTGCCTAGACATCGCAGATCTCTATCGCGAAAGCGTGTGCCTTCCGGCGGCCTTCCACGCCGTGAAGCAGTTCGAGTTGGACGCCAGCGATCCCCTCGAACGACACGCGCGCCGCTCCGCTGGTCGTGCTCTCCGGGAGCACCAGGTTATTCCATCGATGATCGACCGCATCAAGTCACTGTTCGGTGCTACGGGAGCAACGAAGAAAGACGTGACGAAGGCATGAGCATGACGGTGATTGTCACGCGCAATGCTCCCCGGCGTTATCGGGGCTTCCTTGCGAGCTGCATGCTCGAACTCGCACCGGGCGTATACACAAGTCCGCACATGCGACGAGGGGTCAGGGAGCGCGTGTGGACCGTGTGTTGCGAGTGGGCAGGTTTGCTTCCAGACGATGGTGGAGTCCTTATGACCTGGAGGGAGAAGCTCGAACCCGGCGGACAGGCGGTGCTCACGCTAGGGTGGCCCAAGAAGGAACTTGCTGAACTGGACGGCATGTGGCTCGACCGTCTCGAGGATAGCTCTTTGACAACTAAATAACCGGGCGGTGCCCTTTCGTCGCTCCTGACGTCGCGTTGCACGCGAGCGCGATCAGCGCTGCCGCGCGGGCATCCGCAAGGGGATCGTGTGGCTGGCCTGGGAATGGCAGGCCTAGGTAATCAAGAGAAGCGCTGAGGTCGAATCGACATCCGTACCGGGTCTCCATCATGGCGGCGGCGCAGAGGAACTGGAGTCGTGGCAGGCGGAGTCCGTGGCGAGCCGACATGGACAGAATCGCCCCGCGATCGAAGCTCGCCTTGAAGGCCACTACAGTGCGGATGTCGCCTAAGACGTTAAGCACCTCCCTCCAGGCTGCTGGCCAAGATGGGGCACCCTTTAGATCAGCCGCCGTCAGTCCATGGATGCGACCGAAATCAACGGAACCTTCAACGCGGATGAGAGAACGATAAGTTTCCGTCTCGCGCCCACCCTCCATTCGTGCGACGCCGATCGCGCAGATGTGCAATGGAGAACGTGAGGCGATCTCAACATCCAAAGCGACGAATCGGTCCATGAAGTCCCGGGTCCTCCCGCTTGGCAGGGAATTGACGCAAATCGCTCGGCCGGAGTTCTTCCGATACCCTCTGCCCTCGCTGGAAAGGCCACCATTCGGGAGGCTCTCCCGTGTGCAGGAATGTAGCCGAGGTGACGGTCACCGCCAGAATCCTGACACAGTTTCCCCCGCGCACGCGGGGATGCACCACTTTGCGGGGCTACACATCTTCGATGGACGAGGTTTCCCCCGCGCACGCGGGGATGCACCCAACGCTGGCGAGTACCAACGCACCGCGTTCAGGTTTCCCCCGCGCACGCGGGGATGCACCTCTAGGCTGTCCCCGGTCATCTAAGGGATTGGTGTTTCCCCCGCGCACGCGGGGATGCACCCAACGCGACGAACTTGCTAAGAGAATAGAGTCAGTTTCCCCCGCGCACGCGGGGATGCACCGCAGTACTTAGTCGGGCTTCATTGGATGAGCGAGTTTCCCCCCCGCACGCGGGGATGCACCCCCGTCTTAGACAACGCGTACGGGTACTGGTGGGTTTCCCCCGCGCACGCGGGGATGCACCTTCTTCGTCGTACCCAAAGTCTATCTTCGCGAAGTTTCCCCCGCGCACGCGGGGATGCACCCCGGTCGAAAGGCGCGCGCGGGCCGGCCGCGTGGTTTCCCCCGCGCACGCGGG
>CAZKUN010000308.1:0-9705 GCA_964555935.1 uncultured Armatimonadia bacterium
GGTGCCGAATCCGTCGTAGGACAGGCGCAGGGAAACTCGTCGTCTGAGTTTCCACGCCTGTCGCCGTTGCCCTCGTAGGTCGAAGCTCTAGCTTCGACGCCGTTGCCTTCGTACCGCCAAGCTTGGTGCCGAATCCGTCGTAGGACAGGCGCAGGGAAACTCGTCGTCTGAGTTTCCACCTATCGCCGTTGCCTTCGTAGGTCGAAGCTCTAGCTTCGACGCCGTTCACTGGACCGCCGTCGTCGGTCGCCGGCCACGCGCGCTCGATCGGAGATCCGAATGCGAGCTTCCTTCACGCTCTTCGCCGGCCTTCTCACCACCCTCGCAGTCGCCCAACCACCGGCGCCTGACGCGATGATCCGCCACGCCGCCGAGAGCGGCGGCTCGATCTGGTCGCGGACCAACGAGTTGAGCGACGGGCTTGCATCTCGGGACATCTTCACCTACGCTCTTGCGCTTTGCGAGGCCGATACGGATCTCGACCGCTTGCCCGTGCTCTTCGCGACTGCCGAACGCATGCAGGACCGCGACGAGAACAGCCGGGGATACGGCAACTTCCGGTGGCGCTGGGCCGACGGCTCGGTTCAGGACTTCAATGCTGTTGAGTTCTGCATGCAAGCCGGCGCGATCATCTGGCTGAAGCACCAGGGCAAGCTGACCCCGGACCTCCGAGATACCGTCCGCGAGTTGCTCGAGTTCTCCGTCGAAGGCTGCACTCGCCATCGCGTGCCCGAGAGCTACACGAACATCGCGCTGATGAACGCCCAGAATCTCATTCTGCTCGGCGAAGTGCTGGGCAAGCCCGCCGTCGCCGACGAGGGCTACGCGCGCCTCGACCGCGTCTACCTCTACACCTACGAATTCGGCGTCCACGAATACTGCAGCCCAACCTACTACGGCACCGACCTCGATTGCCTCGTCCTAATCGAGGCATTCTGCGAGCGCGACCAGGGCAAGCAGCAGGCCCGCGCTCTGCTCGATCTGTTCTGGACCGACATCGCGGCCAACTGGTTCGAGCCCGCACGGAAACTCGCCGGAGCGCGCAGCCGCGATTACGACTACCTCCGTGGTCTCGGTTACCTCGATGTTCAACTCGTCGCGTGCGGCTGGCTCGATGGCGAGATGGGCGGCCTGAGCGCGATCTACCCCGCCCTCGCCGAGTGGACGCCGCCCGACCACCTTCGGGGCCTGAACGCCAAGTACCCGCGACTCGTCCGGCAACGCTGGGGCATCGGCGTCAGCCAGACGCGAACCCACTACCTGCTTCCGGATGTCACGCTCAGCAGCTCCGCCGCAACCTACGGGGCCATGGACATTCCGCTCACGGTGACCTTCCCCGGCGACCGGAAGTCGGTGCGCGGTTACTTCATCGCCGACGGCCGCCGCGATCCCTACGGCAAGAAGAAGATCGCCGCCGGCCCGCACCAAAAGACCCTCCACCTGCGCCCGTTCTTCACGTCGGCCCAGAGCACGGTCGATGCCCTCAGCCTCGTCGTCTACCGAGATCGCGACCTCCCGGAGACCGCCGGCACGCTTGAATCTCACTTCGTCTTGCCCGCTGCGGTCGATGGCATCTGGGTGGATGGCGAGCCCGTCGTCTTTGCGCCGGACACGCCGGTTGCGATTGCCGTCGCCAACTCGGTCATCATCCGCAAGGGCACGGCGGCGTTAGGGCTTCGCGTCCCCTGGGCCCGCGCGCTGAACGGCGAGGCAGCGCCCGTCGCGTTGGTCTGGGATGGAAATGAGTACGGGGCCACGCGCCTAACTGTCGCTCACCACGATCTCTGGGGTGTCGATGCGCCGTCGAACAACGTCGGCGCCGCCTCGTGGCTTCGCGTCGGCAGCGGAATCGATACCGACGCGGACCTGGCCGATTGGCGCGCGGAGTTCGCGTCCGCAGCTATGGAAGCAGACGTCGACGACGAGAACATCCGCATCCAGATCCCCGGGAGCGACGGCCCGGTTGTGGTCGCGGCGGCATCGCCCTTCTCCGGCCCAATCGAGCTGCTGCCCACACCCTCGCGAGCCGTGCTGGAGATCGACGGCCAGGCCGTCGGCCGCGAAATCCTGGGAGACGTCGAGCCCGCCAAATCATACGTCGCGCAGCGCGCGGCGACGCCGGGAGATCTTCCCGAGATCGGTGAGGGACTGTACCTCGAGGCCGAAGACAGCGTGGTCATGGCGCCCATGGTGGCCGAAGATGACGCGGACGCATCCGGGGGCAAATTTGTCTGGATGCCGGGCGAGTCCGGCGAGAAGGGCGGCGGCGAAGGAAGCGCAACCTGGCTGATCCACATCGCGAGGGAGGGCACGTATTACATGTGGGGACGGGTGATGGCGGCGACGCCCGACGACGACTCGTTCTTCATCCGCGTGTTCAGCGATTCAGCCGAGCCCATCAACATGGCGGACTGGCACATCGGCACTCACGAGACTTGGGAGTGGATTCCAGTGACCCTCTCCAAGACGGTCGACCCAACGCCTCTCGTGCTTCCCGCCGGACAGGTCAACCTCCAACTCCGGGTGCGCGAAGACGGCGCGAAGCTCGGCCGCCTATTCATCACGCCCGATCCCCTCGCCGTCCCGTAGGAGCGCGATTTATCGCGCCCTGCCTCAAATGCTCCCGCCCCGTCGAATGCCTTTGCCCGCGTCGCGAAAGGCCGCGTAGCGACGCGGCTCCCGCCCCGTCGAGTGCCTTTGTCCGCGTCGCGAAAGGCCGCGTAGCGACGCGGAAACTCCCAAGGAAACTCGTCGTTTGAGTTTCCAAGTTTCCACTCCCGCCCCGTCGAATGCCTTTGCCCGCGTAGCGAGAGACCGCGTAGCGAGAGACCGCGTAGCACCGGCGCCCTCGCCGGTGCATGCCTTACCTCAAATACTCCTGCCCCGAATCCGGATTCTGCGTGCATCCGATCGGGATGCCCCGCCGCAGGTTGCCGTAGCACATCTCATCACACAGAACGCACTCCACGATCTCGTCTCGGCGGCCATCGCGCACCTTGTTCGCGATCTCACCATCGGCGATCAGCCCACGCCCGATAGCGATCAGGTCCGCGCGGCCCTCGGTCAGCACTGTCTCCGCTGCATCCGCGTCGTTGAATCCGCCAACCGCGATGACGGGGATGCCGACCTCCTTCTTCATCTCACCCGCCAGGATGGCTTTCGGCTCATCCACTCCCCGGTTGCTGGGCGAGACATCCAGAATGTCCAGCCCGCCGGCCTCAAGCTGCTTCACGAACCAGCGGCTCTCTTCCAGCGTGTAGCCATCCGCCTCGATCGTGTGTCGGTAAATCAGCAAGCACTCCTCATCCACCGCATAGCGAACCGACTTCAGCACGCGCAATCCCATCTGCGCGCGCGCCTCGGTCGAGCCACCAAACTCGTCCGTCCGCCGATTGTCGGTCGCCGAGAAGAACCTGTTGAGGAAGAAGCCATGCGCCCCATGCGGCTGAACGCCATCGAACCCGATCCTCCGACACTGCTCCGCCGCCTTGCCGTACAGCCCGATGATCTCCTCAAGCTCGTCGCCCGTCGCCTCGCGAGCGTCGCCCTTGTCCGATGCCCATATCGCCTCGCCGGCGGCGTTGTGGCCGCGCTCGAAGATCTGAATCGCCACCGCGGCGCCTTCGGCCTTCACTGCGTCGACCGTCGGCTTGACCTTGTCGGCAAACTCGGGATCAGCCAGCAGTCGAATGCCCGTCGCCTCCCAGATCACCAACCCGCACCCGCCTCGCGCGCGGGAGACATACCACTCGTGGTACTGCGCGGATCCCGGCTCCATGACGGTGACCATTGGCGGCATCACGACCCGATTCCGCAACTCGACTGGCCCAATCGTGATCGATGAAAACAGCGTTGGGTGATCGCTCATCAGAACATCCCTCCCGGCGCCTCTTCCGGCGCGTCCTCTGCATCGAAATCGGCCCGCGCGGCCGCTAGTCCGCTGCTGATCATCCCCGCCTCGCTGCTCGCCGCCAGGAAAGTCATCCCCTCATCTCGCCAGAAGCGGCACATCTCAGCGCTGGGCGCGTGGATTCCCGATGAAATCCCATTCTCCCGCGCCGCGCGCACCACCTCACGCACGGATGCGACGAAGTCCGGGTGATCGAGTTGGCCAGGTATCCCCAGCGTCGCCGACAGATCCATCGGCCCGATCAGCAGCACGTTGATCCCAGGCACGGCCGCGATCTCGTCGATTCGCGAGACCGCGTCCGCGCTCTCGATCTGGACGACCACCACTGTCGACTCGTTGACTTCGACCATGGTCTTGAGCGGGTCCTCGACGCGCTGGTAATCCTGCCCGGCGCCGCCGAGAGCCAGGCCTCGATTGCCCTCGGGCGCGTAGCGAGCCCAGTTAACGACCTCGGCAGCCTCCTCGGCGGTCTCTATGCGCGGCATCATCAGACCGTTCGCGCCGAAGTCCAGCGAGCGGCTAACGTACGTCGGGCCACGCCCGGGCACCCGCAGAATCGCCGTCACGTCCCAGCCACGTGCCACGCGGCAGAGATCCGCGACGCTTTCGGTGGTGAACGATCCGTGCTCCGTGTCGATCAACACGAAGTCCATCCCCGCGTTCGCCACGAGGACCATCACGTCCGGCGTCCGGCACATCGCGACCATCGTGCCGAACACGTTCTTGCCCTCGCGGATGGCCTGTCTCAGTTCAGTCGGCTTCATGATTGCTCCGCTTCTTCGTCAGTGCTGGCGTCAGGTCGCTTCCGTTTCGCTGCCGCAACGCTTTCGCCCTGTCTCGACTGAACACAAGGGCGATTACCGCGTCTGAGGAACTAGCTCGCACGTTGGGGCGTACCTTTACAGTAACTCGGTTGGCGAACGCGCTCTCGGAAGGGACGGAACTCTGGGTGATATTCACGGTACTCGGGACAGCGGCGGCGGAGGGTTGGCCGGGAATCTGGTGCGCGTGTGACGCTTGCCGCGAGGCTGCGAAACTTGGCGGCCGCGACATCCGTCGCCGCGCGGCCTACAACATCGATGACCGCGTCCAGATCGACCTCGGCCCCGACGCGCTCGCGCAACAGTGGCAGTTCGGGCTCGACTACACGAAGCTCGAGCACCTGTTCTTCACCCACTCGCACGACGACCACTGCCTGCCATCGAACCTCAATTACCGGCGCGAGGGGTACAGCATCCTACCCGAGGACAACCATCTCGTGATCCACGGCAACGATGCGGTCGAGCAGCTCCTTGAGAAGCACTGCTCGCCTCTTCCCCACCTTCAGGCCGAGTACAAGCGCTTGGTGCCGTTCCGGACGATAGACGCGGGCGAGGGCTTGCTGGTCACTCCCATCATGGCGGATCACGCGGACGAGGAAGAGGCCGTCAACTTCCTGCTGGAGTCCGGCGAGGGCACGCTGCTTCAGGGCAATGACACCGGCTGGTGGCCGGACGAGACGTGGGAGTTCCTCGCGACGAAGCAGATCACCGTCGTGTTTCTCGACTGCACTTACGGGCTGCACAGCGGCGGGCGGAGCCATCTCGGCGCTCCGGAGGTGGTCGATGCGATGGCTCACCTCGAGACCGTCGGCGCGCTCGCGCCGAAGGCCCGAAGGATCGCCACCCACTTCAGCCACAACGGCGCCGCGCTCCACCACGAACTCGTCGACTACTTCGAGCCCCACGGCATCCAAGTCGCCTACGATGGCCTCAGCGTGGAATTCTGATACCCATCCGTTCTCTGCGTGGCGCAGGCATTCTTGCCTGCGGCCGTCATCCCCGCCTCGCGTGTTCGGGCGGCGCGCCCCACATCTGGGCGTGGAGGCGATACAGTTCCTCCTCCGCCGCCGCGGGCCGCTCCGTTGGGGCCCACCGGACTCTCAACGCGGATGGCTCCTCGTTCTCGCGCATCTTCCGCCCGGCCTGATGGATCGCCGTCCCCTGGATCATCGCGTTCATGATGCGCCGCTTCAGGTCGGCGCTCTGCCCGATGTAGATCGGGTCGGCTTGGCCGCTGCGGTACACCTCATACACGCCGGGCTCGTGCGGGGGCAGGCTGACCTCGGCCGCGTGTTCGCCGGTGCCTGCCAGATCCTCCCAATGCTCAAGATACGACCACCGGAGGTGGATCGTGCCGATTTCCAGTTCATCGTAGCCTGCTTCCTCCTGCCGACTGCGCCGCGCTGCCCAGGAGCCCTCCTCGGCCGTTTTCTCCTCAGGCGTACCCTGCCGGCGCGCCACGACCGGGTTCCTCACCACATCGAACCCGAGACGCTTCAGCGTGCTCGCCGCCCCATCCGAGTGGACTCCGCGCCGATCCACCCCCAGGCTGTCGCACAGCGCCTGCCTCACCGGGAAGGCAACGCCCTCGATGTCCACCATGTAGATGGCCTCATGGTCGGGCTCAACCCCGTCCAACGCCTCGATGATCCGCTCCCGGGAGACCCGCCGCTTGCGGCCCTTAAGCGTAATCTCAATCTCCACCGATGGCTCCCCCTCTTCGCGTGGCAACAGGGCTCGTGTCCCGTTGCCATACCGTCATAGGTCCGAGATACTCACAGGGGAACTTGTCGCTTGAGTTCCCAAGTCTGCATTCCGGCCCGTCGAGGCCCTTGCCTCCTTGGACCGCGAGCTTCCAGCTCGCAGCCGTCCCTCATCGACGCGCGAAAAACAGGGACAGCAACCATTTCCCTGACGTTCGGGAACATGGTTGCTGTCCCGGTCTTTTCGCCTCCACGCGTTCCCCCGACCTCTCCTCTCCCCGCGCGCCACGGACCTCTTGCCCGCAGCCGTCCCTCATCCTCGCGCCATCCCCATTCACCCGTGTCGGACACTTATTTCGCTGGTGTGGCGAAACTGGTGTCTGACACCAGAACTTCCAGACCTCTCCCCTCGCCGCGTGCCAAGGACCTCTTGCCCACAGCCGTCCCTCGTCCACGCGCGGAAAGACAGGGACAGCAACCATGTTCCCGAACGTCAGGGAAATGGTTGCTGTCCCGGTTTTTCGCCTCCACGTGAGTTACCCCAAGACCACCTGCACGATAGCTTCGGCAACTTCGGCGTCATAGTCACGCGGAAGCCCGCTCCCCGTAACGTCGTACAGAATACTGTGGACCTCTACTCGGCGCACGGATGCGCCGTCATCGTCCTAACCGACCAGGATCTAGACCTCATGCTACGGCTCATGCAGAGCCGACGACGTCCAATTGACGCTCTCAAGAAGGCATTCGTCGAGTTCAGCCGGTTACTCCCGAGCTAGGAGGGACACACAACGATGCCGCCTACCCCAGAACAGGATCTCCCGACCGAGGAACAGGTCGCGCGATTCGAGATGCTCACGCCTATGCTGAAGTCTGCCCATGACGAAATCCGTGAACTCTCCAATAAAAAACCGGATGGGATGCTGAGTAAGGCCAAGGTGAAGTGGGTGAACCAACTGCTCGGTGACGCTCGCGACGTTCTGGGCAACGACCAATCGGTTGAGTACCTAGACATGCTCGACGACGAGCAGCTTCCGGAGAACAGCGACGCGGCGCTCCTACTGGGACGCTACCTGGCTGCGATGACGCACTACCGCCAGTGCCATTGGAGAAGCGGCGAATGGGATACCGTCGAACGCCGCGAGGAGGATAAGCGTGTGCGCGCCGAAATGGGGTATGAGACGATTTAGCCCCTGGACTACCGGGTTGAGCCTCTCGACCGATGGGCGGACCCGCCTCCCGGTTCATGCCCGCTCGTAATCGTATCGTTCTAGCGGAGGTCGCCGGCATGGTACGCCTTCTTGGACCGCGAGCTTCCAGCTCGCATCGCCGTCGCCGTTGGGTCGCGGACGCCAGGGAAGCCCGTCGTCTGAGGTCCCACGGCCGCGTGACTGCCAGCCGACCTCACCGACCTTCGGGAACTCTCGGCATGAAGAGGGGCGCGTCAAACGCCAGCGGGGGTCTGTAGCCGGATGGGCGTCTGCCCCAGCGCGACCTGGGAGCCGCCCGGTAGAGCACGACGTATTCGACATTGCGCCGGACGCCGATCTTCGAGCAGGCGGCGTGAGAGGTGCCGACACACATGTCGAAGTGATCCTCGCCCTTCACCGCCCCGCCCGTGTCCTCAACCGTGAAGGTCTGGTTGATCGGCGGCCCGATCCAGACGACGCTGCCTGGGCCCCAGTAACGCGGATCCGCCGCGCAGATGCCGCCCTCGTCTCGGCTCCCCAACACGGGCTCAACAGCCGGAAGCACGACGGTGGCGATCAGTGAGCCGGACGCGATGCCGAGCAGAGATGCGCACCGCAGCCCGGTCAGCAGAGGCACTTCCAACGGGCCGTGCATTCCGCCCGGGAACCATGCGATCATGAATCCTGCGGCTACCAGCCCGGGCCCAACGGCGCCCGCCGGCGATCTGCGAAGCGCCCGCAAAAGTGCGCCGACGAGTGCACTGGATACACAGGCGGCGCCGAACCAGCGCAGGGCGTCCCCCGCCATCACGGCCCAGAACGCCCACCCAACAGTCCGGGGAGATGCTAGCATCAGGACGATCAGGCATGGAAACATGATCGCAAAGGAGAGAGGTGCAGCTACCAGGAAAGGCCAGCACCAACGCAGCACGTCTCCAATGTGGTGTTTCACGCTGTCGGCCTCCTATCGAGCGTGTCCCTGGTGTAGATCTCACTCGCTACGTGCTAACCACACAGCTCTGCTCTCACGTTCGGTGTCACACCGAACCAGTAGGTCATGGTGGTCACACCGGCACGGGAACCCGTCCCGATCCAGTAGGCCATGATGATCGCGCCCGCGACGTTACTCCACACTCATCTTCCTGATGTCCTCGTCGTTCAGTACGGCGGCGCCCGCGCCGGCCAACAGGGCACGGTCCTCGTTGGTGTATGCTGTGTCCCCGGCGAGAGTCGCGATGTTGGCGTCCAGTTCGTCGTGGGAGCGCATGCCAATGGCCATGACCTGGACACGGTCGTCTTGCATTGCCCACCGGATCGCCGCGCCGGGCAGTCCTTCAAACTGCTTCTCGCCGAAGCCGCCGAGCATGCCGGCCCCGATGACCTTCATCGCGACAACTCCCATCCCGAGTTCATGCGCTTTCGCCAGGCATGCGTTTCGTAGTTCCGTCGTCAGCGGAGAGAAGAGCCGCGAGTTGCCACGCGGCAGGTATCCGTAGGCCAGCATGCACAGATCGAACGCGTCGGTCGAAGTCAGCTCCAGCGCTTTGTCGAAGTAGTGATGGGCCGAGAAACCCACGAAACGCGTTAGACCCTCGTCACGTGCCTTTGCCAGTTCTGCGTGGACCTCCATGCACTGCTTGACGGTCATCTGCTCGACGCCCGGCGTGCCGTGGAGCATGATGGCATCGATGTACTCCGACTGCAACTCTCCCAGATTCATCTCGACTTGCCGGGTCGCCTCGCCTTTAGGTACTGTCGTGAATCGCCCATCCGGCTTGGACACGTCCCAGAAGTCCACCTTGGTCGTGATGAAGACGTTATCGCGGACATCCTTCAGGGCTTCGCCGATGATCGCCTGGCTGTCCTCGTAGGTGTAGCTGATCGCGGTATCGAAGTAGCGAACCCCGCTGTCGTAGGCGCGCCGGACCAGCTTGACACGGTCTTCCGTGGACAGGGCGTTTCCCCACTTTGCCGGTAGGGCGGCCCCGCCAAAGCCCAGGATCGGCACCTCGACCCCCGTCCTGCCGAGCACCCGCGTCGGGATCGTGCCGGACTGCGTGATCGGCGTGGGCTCGGCCGGCTCC
>CAZKUN010000309.1:0-2449 GCA_964555935.1 uncultured Armatimonadia bacterium
CCGTCCGTGCCTGCGGCTCTCCAGAGCCGCCGAACCAGCCCTATCCGGAGACAACCATGCCACTCGCATTCCTAGCGTGTGTCCTCGCGGTCTCATCTGGCGCGGACGTCCTTTACGAGAGCGACACCACCGCGCTTCCCGTCGCGGGTCTGTCCCTCGCCGGCGCTGAGTATGCCATCGATGACGGCTGGCTCACCGTCCAGAGCGAGAAATCGAACCCCTACCTCAGACTCGACGCAACCCACGACGGCGACGGCACCCTCCGCGCCACGATCCGCAACGCGCGCGAGTGCCATTGGGCGGGAATTCTCGCCTGCGGCGCCTACCGGCTCGAGGTCAACAACCAGTTCGTCGGGCTGCGGCTTGTCTGCAGGATCGGCGACGAGTGGACAGTCGTCGACGAGGCCCCGAGTTACCAACTCTACCCGCACAACACGCAGGAGTTCGAACTCCGGCTGGCATGGGTGGGCGACCACGTTTACGGCTTCATTGACGACAAGCTCCTAGTGGAGTACGACGACCCCGCGCCCCCCGCCCCGGGCGGCGACTTCGCCATGCTGAGCGGCTGGAGTACGGACTGCGCCTGGCGCGATGTCTCGCTCGCCGATGAGGCCGATCTCTCCGAATGGCCGCGCGCGGCAATCCCTGACCCCAGCACCGACCTCGTCGAGGTCACGTGGGTTCGGGGCCTGCGGGATGACCAAGTCTACTTCGATGGCGAGGCCGCCGGTCTGACGTTTCGGCTGAAGAACCAAGCAGACGAGCCACGCACCATCTACCTCGGCATGGACGTGATCAACGTGTGGGACCGTGAAGTTGATTCGAAACGCAAGCGGATCGACCTCGCCGCCAGTGAGGAGCGTGAGCTAACCGTCGAATACGAGCCCCGCCGCCGCGGGTGCTTCAAGGTCGCGCTGCGCGCGGGCACGAGCGAGAACGACCTCGCCTGGCTCGAGGACCTGGGCAGCTTCACCGTCGTCTCTCGCGAATTGTACGATCGGCCGCGCAATCCGGACTCGTACTTCGGCGGGCACATGGATGGCATCAACCTACAGTGGCACTTGGAGGCGGGCCGAAAGATCGGCATCCAGCGGGCCCGATGCCACAATATGATGCAGTGGACCTGGTGGACACGCATCCAGCCCAGCGGCCCCGACGAGTGGATCTGGTTCGACGACGCGCAGAAGCTCAACGACGACCTCGGCTTCGAGACGATGGGCCAGTTCCTGTGCGTGCCGGATTGGGCGAGCACTTGGGCGGAGGGGGATCCAGGGCCGGCGCGGGCCTACGCGCCGAAAGACTGGGACGCCTTCCGCAAGTACGTTCGCGAAACCGTGGGCCACTACAAGGGCAGCATCGGGATGTGGGAGGTCTGGAACGAGCCGCACGTCAGCGTCTTCTGGCGGGGCACTCCTGAGGAGTACGCCGAGCTGCTGAAGATCTGCTACGAGGAGGCCAAGGCCGTTGATCCGGAGTGCATCATCATGGGTGGGGGCGGCCCGACCGTGCGCCAACACGATTGGATCGAGCGCATGCTCGCGGCGGGCGGCGGACCGTACATGGACGGCTTCACGATCCACTATCTCGAAGCCGACATCGCCCGCGACCGCATGCCGAAGCTCCGAAAGCTGCTCGCCGACCATGGCATCGCGGGTCAGATCTACAACTCCGAGGAGAACGTCTTCAGCACGAGCTTCCTCGACCAGTGTCGCGCCGACCACATCGAACCCGAAGCGCGCTACCACTGCCGCAACGCTTGCTACGAACTCGTCCGCCGGTACATGGAGAACATCGCGGCCGGCGTGACGTGCATCTTCAACTACGATCAGGCCGATCCGTGGCGCTTCAAGGGGTTCGACAAGCCCCGCGTTGAGTCCGAGCGCGGCCCGATCTCAGGCGCCATGTGGGATGAGGGCCGCAGCTACCGACCGATGGCCGCTGCCCACGCAGCTCTTGCCTCGGCCATCGAGGGCAAGCAGTACAAGGGCCGGATCGACAGTGGCGACATGAGAGTCTTCCTCTTCGCCGACGACAGCACCGCAACGGCCGTGCAATACGCCGAGTTCGAGTCGTTCGCCCGTCGGGAGGAACTCCGCCTGCCAATCCCCGAGGGCGCGACGGCGGAGAGCTTCACCATCACCGACATCATGGGCAACGAGTCGGCTCCGGAGACCGACGGCGGAGAGATCGTTCTGCTGAAGGCGCGAGAGCCGGTCTTCGTGGCATGTGAGGGCGAAGAGGCGCTCGGGAATTTGCGCGCGCTGTATGCTGACGTTGTATTGCGGTGATCGCCGCCTAACACGGGTGAGAAATACCATTGAAGGCCATTTGGTCCCTTCCGGCTTAGGATTGATATTAGATATACCCGAATCCCGCATAAAGCATGACGGAATCGCGTTGACAGATGGGCCGCTGTCCGGTATAGTAGAACCCATGTTCGACTACATGC
>CAZKUN010000309.1:2459-9676 GCA_964555935.1 uncultured Armatimonadia bacterium
GAGTAATGTGGATTGGTGGGTACACGAGGTCAGCTACGACGACGACCATTCGCGGATTGTGTCGGTCAAGGCCAAACCGGTGATTGACGGCAGGCTCGGGGCAGACCAGATCCAGACACGCCAAACGGTGGTTGCAGCGATCATCAGCGGACGTGTCTACTGGACTATGGTGCTCAAGGATGGGAAGTGGGTGTCCGGCGCAAAGATCGAGGTGGTGCCGATTGAGAGCGAGCAGTTCCTCAAGACCGAGCCGAACAACGTTAAGGAAGACAACCTGGGCGAGTTGCCCGAATTCTAATCCAAACCTATGTGACAGAGGCACCGATATGCAGTTCACCGGCCACCGCAACATCAGCCGTCCTGATGGCAGTACCGATTACTCGTGGCACTCGTACACATGCCCCCACTGCCTCAACGCCGTGTCGGGGGCGGTGGTGGCATTGTACGAGGCGGACCACGAGAGCGTCGCTTGGCTAATGTGCACCAACTGCGGCGACGCCGCGGTGAGTGCCTTGGACGGGTCCGTCTATCCGTCTGTCCCGGCCGGCCCGACCGTGGATGGGCTTCCGACCGACGTGGCCGCCGCCTACACCGAAGCACGGAAGTCATTCGGTGTCGGGGCCTTCACCGCGTGCGAGTTGGTCTGCAGGAAGATACTCATGCACGTGGCCGTTGAGAAGGGCGCGGAGGAGGGCAAGTCCTTCGCACATTACGTCTCGCACCTGGAGACCGCGGGGTACGTCACGCCCCCTATGAAGCCATGGGTGGACCTGATCCGGCAACATGGTAACGAGTCGACGCACGAGCTTCCTGCGCCAGAAGAGCGACGAGCCGAGAGCACGCTCGTGTTCACGGCGCACCTGCTGAAGTCCGTATACGAGATGGACAAGATGACGAAGCTGTACACTCAGACCGAGGAGGGGGAGTAGCCCGAAGAGAAGCGCCCATGCACTCGCCAGCGACCGCGCTCGCATGATTGGCCCGCACCATGCTCCGCCGCTTCTCGCTCTATGGATTCCTCAAGAACCAGCAATACTACGCCCCCTTCATCATCCTGGCGTTCCGGGAGAAGGGGCTGAGCTTCTTCGCCATCGGCTTGCTGGTCGGGTTCCGGGAGCTGTGCGTCAACATCATGGAGGTGCCGACCGGCGCCATCGCCGATCTCTACGGCCGCCGGCGCTCCATGATCCTCTCGTTCGTCGGCTACATCATCTCATTCGCCATCTTCGCAGTGAGTGATGTCGTGTGGCACCTGTTCGCGGCGATGTTCTTCTTTGCCATCGGTGAGGCGTTCCGCACGGGCACGCACAAGGCCATGATCCTCGATTGGCTGAGACTTCAGGGCCGCGAGAACGAGAAGACCAAGACCTACGGCTACACGCGCTCGTGGTCCAAACTCGGTTCCGCCGTCTCGGTCATCATCGCCGCGGGGCTCGTCTACTACACGGGGCGCTACAGCGACATCTTCTGGCTCGCCATCGTGCCGTACTGTCTTAGCATCGTCAATTTCCTGGGCTACCCGGCCGAACTCGATGGCAGATCCGAGCAGAAGGCCTCGCTCGGCAACGTGCTGCGCCATCTCATGGAGAGCCTGCGCCAGGTTCTCCGACTGCATCGCCTGCGTCGCGTGTTGCTCGAATCCATGGGCTACGAGAGCGCCTGCAAGGTCGCCGGCGACTACCTCCAGCCCATTCTCAAGCAACTCGCCATGGGGCTGCCCGTTCTGCTGGCGCTTGGAGAAGACAAACGCACCGCGCTCCTGGTCGGGCCCGTCTACTTCGTGCTGCACGCGGCATCGAGCGTGGCCTCGCGAAGGTCGCACAAGGTGGTCGACAATCTCGGCGGCGAGGGGCGCGCCGCGAGTCGGATGTGGCAGCTTACCTTCGCGATCTTCGCCAGCCTCACGGTGGCTCTGCTGACGGGCACGGTCTGGCCCGCGGTCGTGCTGTTCGTGGTGCTGGAGCTGGCGAGGAACATCTGGCGGCCGATCACCATCACGCGCGTGGACAACGAGACCGAAGCCGGACGCGGCGCGACGATGATGTCGATCGAATCGCAGGCGAAAGCGCTGGGGACAATGCTGCTCGCGCCGGTCGCGGGCTTGGCGGTCGACCGATTCGCGATGAGCGAGGATGCGCCGGCGTTCTGGGTCGTCGGGGTAATCGGACTGCTCGTTTGCGCGGTAGGGGCGGTCATGCCGGCGATGGCGCCGCCTACGCCGTCCGATCATTCCGAGACCAGTCCCCCCCAAAAGTGACCTTCTCCCCCACTGGCCCGATCCAACACGGGATCTCGGGGAACTTCGCATCCAAGAACGCGGCAAATGCCCGCGGGTCTCCGGGGTTGCTCTCAAACATGTCGTAATGCGTCGGCACCACCAGCCGAGGCCGAAGATCGCCCGCCAGATCCACCGCTTCCTGGTACGTCATGTTGCCCAGACACCCCGCCCGGAATCGCTCGGCATCGCGTCCATTGATCGGCACGAACATCGCGTCCAGCCGACGCCGCTCCAGGGCCGAAACGAGCCCCTCGTATACGAGCGTATCGCCCGAGTGGTAGAAGCACGTGCCGTTGACCTCGAAAATGTACCCCAGGTGAGGGAAGCCCAGGTCCGTCTCGTCGAAAGATTCGTGCTTCGCCTTCACGGCCGTGATGGTCGCGCCCGCGACGACCGCCGTCTCCCCAGGCCGCAGCCCAATCACCGATTCTCGGGCGCAGCCAAGAACTACCGCCCGCTCGACATGGGGGTTCGGGACGATGAACTTGCAGTCGGGTGAGGCCTCGGCAATTCCGGGGATCGACTCGGGGTCGATGTGGTCGCCATGATCGTGGCTGCCCGTGCAGATCGTGGCGTTCGTTACCGCCTCCGGCGACAGGGGCGACCGCGTCTGACGCGTGGGGTTCTCGGCGAAGTAGGGGTCGATGTAGATGACCGTCTCGCCGGCCTTGACCACGAAGCCGTGCTGGCCAAGCCACCAGAACGCGGCCTTACCGTGCATCGTCTCGGTCGCGTTGATATCGGCAAGCAGGTCGCCGTGGAACTGCGAGACGTCGGCCATGCCATCACCTCTCCACGCGTGTACTACTCAATATTCGCCGCCCCCACCCAATCCCCTTGCGCTTCCGCAGGCTATACCGCTCGGCGCGGGGAACCGCCCTTCAGGTCAGCATACTTGTCGATCGGGGGGTGTCCCGCTCTTGCTCGCCTTACTCGCCCTCACATGTGCCACCACGGCCATCAGCCAGCCGACCGACTCGAACCTCCTCGCCAACCCCGGGATGGAAACTGCCGACGACGGGTTGCCGGCCTTCTGGGAGGCCCGCACGCCCACTGACGTGGACCGGCTGATGGAGTGGGTTGCCACGTCGCCCCATTCGGGCGAGCGCTGCCTCAAGATCACCAACCACAGCGAAACGAAGAGCCGCTGGCGCGCAGGACACGACCGTGACATCCGCCTGAAGCCCGGCTCCGAGGCAACGCTGACCGGCTGGGTCCGCCACGAGGGCGGCGGCGCGGGCTACCTCAGATTCTACTTCCTCGGCGTCAAGGGCGGGGTAATCGCTCAGCCCTCCTCCGCGCAGATCACCGGCGATTCCAAATGGACCCAGGTCACGGTCTCCGCCACCGTGCCCGCCGAATCTGCCTACGTCATGGCCTACTGCGAGAACGATGGCGCCGGCACGACGTGGTTCGATGACCTCGTGATGACCGGCGAGACTCACGATGGCGATCCCAAACCCGAGCCGCCGCCGGCGATCCGCTTCGGCGTCGATGAGTTCGACGCGTCGAGTGGTCTTGGCAAGCGCTCCACCTACCGGACCCGCGTGGCCGACATTCGTCCGGGCGAGCCAGGCCACTTCGAGGTCTGGTGGGGGAGCACTACGGGCCGATACGATGTGGAGATCGAGTATAGCGAGAAACCCGAGGGCGCTGTCTCCGCGAGGCTTCGTGTCGACGGCCGCGAGGCGCCCATCACCGCGAAGGTCGCCACAACGATCGACATTCAGCACCACAGCCGCGTCGCCTTCGACATCACGGTCGCCGACGGTGGTGAGTGCCGTCTGACAGGCGTGGCGTTTACCCGCGTAGGGCGGTTCAGCCCGGCTGGTCTCCGAGACGACCTGAAACTCCCAACAACGCTCAACTGCTTCCCGACTGAGTTCGAGCGCCGTCCGCTTCGCTCACAGCTGGGCTCATACATCGCCCGCGAGTTCGTCGCGCCCGCCACCCAGGCGCGCGCCGACGCGCTCGATGCTCTAGCGACGCCCGAGGATTGGCGCGCCCGTCAGGCTGAGACTCGCGCCATGTTGCCCGAGATCCTCGGCGACTTCGGGCCGAAGTGCCCGCTCAACGCGCGCGTGGTTAGCCGCATCGAGCGCGATGCCTACACGATCGAGCAGGTCATCATCGAATCCCAGCCCGGCTACCACGTCCCATGCAACTTCTACATCCCCAAGGGCCGCCCGCTCCCCGCGCCGGGCGTCATCTTCACCTGCGGCCACTCGGGTGAGGGCAAGGGCTACCATCTCTACCACGAGTGCTGCCTGGGACTGGTGCTGAAGGGCTACTGCGTCCTCGCCGTCGACCCCATGGGCCAGGGCGAACGCTCCGAGTACTTCGACGATGAGGGCAAGCCAACCGTCCCGCTCACGGTGTCGCAGCACCACCAACTGCTGCGGCCGTCATGGCTGATGGGCCGATCACTCGCCGGGCATCGCACGTGGGACCTGCACCGCGCGGTCGACTACCTCGTGACCCGTGAGGAAGTCGACGCCGAGAAGCTCGCGGTAACGGGCAACTCGGGCGGCGGACAGATGTCGCTGCTCATCATGGCATTCGACGAGCGCCTCAAGGTCTGCGCGGCGGCCCATCCCGGCGGCTCGTGCGAGAATGTCTACCTCACCGGGAGCTCGCTCTACGATCGCCGCATTCTCAGCCTTATCGCGCCGCGGGCATGCCGTTTCATCGTAGGCGAGGACTCGGGCGAGGGCTACCACGAGACCAAGCACGACGACATGATGCGCTTCTACCAGGGCCTGGGCGACCTCGGGAATCGCCTCAGCTTCGAGTGGGTCGATGGCGTCCACAACATGGAGCAACCCAAGCGCGAAGCCGCCTACGAGTGGCTGAATCAGTGGTTCGGCAGAGAGGCCGAGGGCAAGGCCGAGCCAGCCCTCGAGCCCGAAGAGGTCGAGGCGCTCTGGGCCAGCGGGACAGGCCTCACCATGACCGGCCTCGGAAGCGAGAGCGGGCAGACCCTCCTCACCAAGCTTGCCGACAGCGCCTCCCGGGCAGGCAACGTCGACGCCCTCCGTAGACGCATCGGCATGCGTGGTCCTGCGCCGGGCCGCCCCGCGCCCCACGCGCGCGTCGTGCAAACTATGGAACGCGGAGGGGTGACCATCCAGAAGCTCCTTCTCAACACAGACGCCGGGATCGAACTCCCGGCGGTGTTCTTCAAACCCAAGAACGCGCGTGGCGCCGTCAGCCATGTCTCCGACAAGGGCAAGCCGCGCTCATTCGCTGAGAATAGCATCGTGTTCGACCTGGTCAAGCAGGGGAAAGCCGTTCTCAGCGTCGATGTCCGCGGCGTCGGCGAGGCCGACCTTTCCCCCTCCCCGTGGAGCGACCCAAGCCGTGGTTACGAACCCACCCAGTGGCGCCGCGACATGCAGGGGATCAACTGCGCCTACGGCGACACGACGCTGTTGGCCATGCGCGCCTCCGATGTCGTCCGCTGCGTCGACTGGCTAGCGATGGAACGCGGCTTCAGCGAGATCTCCATCATCGGCGAGGGGCTTGGAGGGCTCTGGTGCATGGTCGCGGCGACCTTCGACGCCCGCGTGAGTGGCGTCGAATGCCGAGGCACGCTCTACTCCTACCGCAGCATCCTCGAGACGCCGCTCTACCACGTCCAAGGCTACTTCTGGGTGCCAGGCGCGCTCCTCGACTACGATATCGCAGACCTTCCGTCGCTCATCGCGCCCTGTCCCGTGACGTGGATCGATCCCATCGACGCATCGGGCAACATCGCTCCACTCGACGCCGTCCAGGCCACCAACACGACCGCGAAGATCGAATACTCCACGAGGTGAGACAATGTCACAGCAGCAGGCCAAGCTAGCGTTCATCGGGTGCGGCGGGTTCGCTACCGCGTCCATCTTCCCGCAGATCCCCATCACGCCGGAGGCCGACCTCGTCGCCGTCTGCGACATCGACCGTGCTCGGGCCGAGCGCAACGGGCGTAACTTCGGCGCGCGCCGCGTCTACAGTGACATGGAGGAGATGCTCGACAAGGAGGAACTCGACGGCGTGTTCGTCATCGGTCCCGCGCCCCAGCAATACGAACTCGCGCCTCATGTCCTCAAGCGGGGCATCCCCGTCTACACGGAGAAGCCGTCAGCGAACACGTCGCCGGAGGCGAAGGAACTCGCCGAACTCGCGGAGGCCAACGGCACGTGGGGGCAGTGCGGGTTCATGAAGCGCTTCGCCTACGTCTACCTAATGGCGCAGGAGATCATCGCCCGCGAGGAATTTGGCCCTCTGCACATGGTGAAGTGCCGTTTCGGTCAGGGCCCGTACCCGCAGATCTGGGGGATTGATTCTGCCCGCCGCGCCATGCTCATCGGGCAGCTCTGCCACATCTTCGATCTCATCCGCTTCTTCGGCGGCAACGTCGCGCAGGTCCAGGCGATGTACCACGAGGTCACGCCCACGCAGTTCGCTTACACGGCCAACCTGCGCTTCTGCTCGGGCGCGCTCGGCCAACTCGATCTCAACAGTCTGGAGAACAAGCAGGGCTTCCGCGACATCACGGAGATCCTCCACGTCGTCGGGCTTGAGACAAACGTAATGTGTGAGGACATGTTGCGCGTCCACTACCAAGGCCGCGATGACTGGTCCGACGCCGTGCCGGGCACAGGTCGGTATTTCCAGACCTATGACCCGTCCTGGACTGGCATCTCCAACAACTTCAAGAGCTACGGCTACGCGGGCGAGGTCGCCAACTTCGCCAAGCGTTGCATCGGCGCGGTTGACGACGGACCCGACCTCTGGGACAGCTACGAATCGCTGCGCATCGGCGAGGCCATCTACGAAAGCACCGAGACCGGCCGGTCAGTCGATATCGAGTACTGACGTGAGGGCCTGCGGGTAGGGGCGCGATTCATCGCGCCCTGACGTCTCGCCGTTCACTGGAGCGCGGACGCCCTCGTCC
>CAZKUN010000310.1:0-8707 GCA_964555935.1 uncultured Armatimonadia bacterium
CCGGTCGCGGCAGGTTCAGCACGTCCGGCCACCACCAACCCGCTCGCCGGATGGCTGAGTTCGATTGCTGCGTCTGGATGTAGTCGACAACGTTGATGGCGACACGCTCCGCCGTTAGCTTCGCGCCGCCCGTCTCCGCCACCAGGTCCGACGCCGTCACCGTGGCATTGGTCAGCGCCTCCGCTAGCGGGATAAGCACCACCTGAAAACTCTCGCGCTCGCGTCCGGCGGCTGAGATCTCCACCTCTCGCGAGAAACGCCCGCCGAAGTCTGCCGCCTGGCGGAATACCTTATCCATCGCCGTCGCGACGCCCAAGATGTAGGGGAGACCCTCCTGCACTTCATTCGCCACCCGCGCGTCATGCTGCGTCACTCTCAGCAGCGTCGGGTCCTCCGGGGTCACCTTATACAGCCGGATGCTGTCCCAACGCGTCGCCGACTTTGTGTCGGTGAAGTCATTCAGCCCGATGGTAAACGCGTCTCCGCAGACGCCTTGCCACGCCGGCGCCATCCCCGCTAGTTGCTCCTCACCGTCGATGGTCCATCGCAGCACCGCCGACCGCGTGAAGTCGATAGTCATTGTCGTCGGCTGTCCCTCCGTCACTGCCGTCTTCGACCCGATCCCCGCGTTCAGCGTCGGCCGTGTTCCGGTGAACTCAACCACGAACGGGTTCCCGCTGTTGACGCCATTAATCCTGAGATCCGAGCCCCATCCTCCGAGCTTCATCGGCGTCAGCGTCCACTCCACCCGCACGTACGCGTCCTCGTCAAGCGCCGGCATCGCGTGCTCTCGCAGGCCCTTCAGGCCTTGATGCTCGCCATCGGGAACGCTCTCGGTCAGCAGGGACCCATCACCTGATAGCCTGACCTCGCCCTGCGTCTCCCACAGCGCCGCGTCGATCTCGTCGAATGTCTCCTCAAAGAACAGCTCCGCCTGCTCCTGCGTAGCCGCGCACGCCGCCAGTACGCCGAGTGTGATGAGCATCATGCCCTCCTTCATCGCCTGTCCGAGCACCCGATGTAGCCTAACTGGACCGCCGGGTTTCACCCGGCATCGCCGTCCTCCGTCGCCTCACTCGCCGTCCTCCGTCGCCTCACTCGCCGTCCTCCGTCGCCTCACTCGCCATCCACCAAGTCATACACGCGCACGTAATCGACCAGGAAAGCGTCCGGCAGATGCGCCTCCGCGATCTCCCCCGCCCAGTCGCCGATCTCGTCGCTCAGCTTGATGTATAGCGGCACCTGGCATACTCCGCCCGCGCTCGTCCGCCACGTCTCCTCGCCGTCGATCGTGAACACGTACTCCTTGGGGCTCCACCACAGGCCGAACGTATGCCAACCATCCATGATCCCTGGTATGGTGACGTCCGTTCCAGCCGACTTGTGCTCCTCGCCATACCCGTCCCAGTGCAGCGCGTGGTGGATCACATCATCCAGCGATGGCTTCTCGTAGATATCGATCTCCGTGCCATTTCGGCCCTCGTCGCCGAGTTCCCCGACGCACGCGTTGTAGAGCCAGAACGCCGACCAGTGGCCGACCTCCTTCTGCAGCTTGACGCGCGCGACGTAGTACCCGAAAGCGTGCTCGAACTTCCCGCGCGTGCGGACGCAACCGTCGACCCACTTGTCGCCATCCTTCAGCGCGCTGATGGCGAGATGTCCATCCCGCACCGATACCGCCTGACGCATCCACCACCCATCTCGTCGAGGCGCATCCGGCGGCACTTCCCACTTGCTCTCATCGAGCGAATCGGCCTCGAACTCATCATTCCACGTCAACTCCCACGCCTTGCCCTCCGGCGCCTCGGGCAGCGTGTCCTTCGGCTTCAACGGAGCCGCCGACACCGCCGTCGCAATCAACAGCGCAGCACCCATCGCGATTAGATTTGTCATCTCGTCCTCCGTTCTTGATCCATCTTGCTCTCCGTCATTCGTCGCCGCTCCGTACGACGATCGTCCCGATCGTCGATGCCGTCATCCATCAGAAGAGGCGAATACGATCTCGAAGATCGACGGGGCCCTCTGCTGCCCGCGGGGGCTGCGGCCGGCGTCTCATTCGTCCCTCATCGGCACCCGATCTTCGCGTGGCGACGGGGTTCCTGCCCCGTCGGAGGCCGCCCCTCTCAGATCACCCTCCGCGCCGGCAACCCTCGTCGCCTCCTCGGCATGAACTCAGCGCGCCCTTCCAGCCACTCCGCTGGACACTCCAGCTCCCTCAGCACATCCAGGTACGAGCGGTGCATCGCCCGCGCCGCGTCCGTCTCCTCGGCGATGATGTTCCTCGTCTCCTCGGGATCCACGGTGAGGTCATACAGCTCCGACTCGCACTCATCGCCCCCGTAGACGTAGAGGTAGTCGCCATTCCTCAGGCTCGACGGCGCGCGCGCCTCTGTGTCCTGCGCGAAGGTGAGGCTGGTAATCGCGAAGTCCCTGGTCGCGGCGCTCTGACCTCGCAGCGCGGGCGCGAGCGACATGCCCTGGCACTGCTCCGGCACGTCGGCCCCCGCGAGATTGAGAATGGTGGGCATGAGGTCGGGCGGCTGAGCGAACGCCGGGATGCGTTGCCCCGGCGCGATCCCTGGTCCGCATGCAATCAGCGGCGGGCGAGCGATGGTCTCATACAGCGGCCATCGTTTGCAGATCACGTTCTGGCGCGTGAGTTGCACCTTGCCGATGTACCCGTGCTCGCCGTGGTAGAAGCCGTGGTCGCTGGTGAAGATTACGAGCGTGTCGTCCCACAGTTCCATCCGGTCAAGCGCCTCCAGCAAGTGCCCGATCCACGCATCCACCATCGTCAGCTCGGCGGCGTACATCCGCCGCATGTGTCGGATCTCGTCCTCGGTCGCGTATCCTGATGGCTCATACGCCGGCTCGAACAGCTCGTCCCCGTCGTACTCGGGATCGTAGCGGTCGATGTAATACCTCGGTGGATCCCATGGCTCGTGGGGATCGAAGGTGTCGACCATCAGGAAGAAGGGCTCGTCGGACTTCCACTGGCCCTCCAGCCAGTTCCGCGCCGTCCGCATCGTCCTCGCCGCGCACGTATCCTCCTCGCCCGGGCGCGCGGCGGCATTTCGGAGCATGGTCTGAACGCGCGGCATCGGGCCGCGCAACTTGCTCAGCTTCGCCGGCAACTTGACGCGCGCGCCGTCGGGATCGAGGTCGCGTCCTTGTCCCAGAATCAGCTCATGCTCATCGAAGTCCGGGCCGAACCACCCGTTCGACGGCGTGTCGGCGAACATCGCGGTCCTGTATCCCGCCGCGGCCATCTCCTTCGGTAGCGTGCGGTGCTCCCACGGCCATTCGCGCGACCATGGCATGTACGGGAAGGTGAACCGCCCGCTCAGCAGGTCTTGGCGCATCGGACCGGTGGGGAAGCTGCCCGCGTAGAATCGGCTGAACAGCGCGCCCCTCTCGGCCAGCGCGTCGATGTTCGGCGTCCGGCACCACGGATGCCCATAGCACCCCAAGTAATCCGCGCGCGTGCTGTCGGCGATGATGAGCAGAACGTTCATTGATGCGCTCCTTGGGGGATGCTAATGTTGCCGATACCTTCCGGCATAGGCGCACGCCGACCTCTACCCTCGCATCTCCCTACGCCCTTCTCCCAGTCCCGACGCCGTTGCTACCCGGGATCGCCGGCGAGGCACTCTTCGAGGATCGCCATCTCGCGGTCCGCCAGGGCGGGTGCGGTGATGTGCTTGAGGGTTAACAGATACAGCCCGAGGCTGTAGGCCAACGCCGCCGGGATCACGAGGATGAACGCGAAGGGCTTGTTCATGGCAAGAGGCAAGACGCTGCCCAGCACAATGGGGAGGCCGGCGATGCCCGCGACGATCAGGGCGAGCACGTAGACCAGCGCCGTCAGGCATCCCTTCCCGGATGACGACGTGAAGGGATTCTGCCCCTTCTTCGCCGCGCGCATCGGGAAGAGGACCGAGACGAGGTTGCCGACCGCCGCGAAGATGATCGCGCCTGACAGGATCATCGGGGGCATAACGGCCGCGACGCGCATGCCCTTGAACACGATGCCCGCGGCGAGGGCGGCGATACACCCGGTGAGCGTGGCTACGGAGATCGCGGCGAGGTTCTTGCCCATCAGGATCCGATCTCGGCCGCAGGGCGTCGCGAAGAGCAACCGCAACCCCTCGCGGTCGATACCGAAGACATTGAAGAAGAGATGCCGGCAGGTTGTCACCATCAGAGCCGAGAGGAGCGGCACTACGATGACGGGCGGCACCTCGATTCCGACGGACTTGAACCGCCCCAGCAACAGAGCCAACACGAGGAGCGGCAGGATGAACATCAGTCGATGGTGGGTATCGCGCCAGTAGTAGCGCGCCTCCTTCACCGCCATGGCCCTCAGGGGAGTGGTTGCGAGTCGCTCAAGTAGCGGGACCCGCGCGGCGCGGGTACGGGGTCTGCTCTTTGCGAGCGACCTGCCCACTTCGCCGCCATGGAGCCTCGCTAGCACCCACGCCCCCAGCGCGACCGCGATCGCGGCGTATGCCAGGCAGGCGGCGAGATAGAGCGCTGCCGGGAGCCACTGACCATGCTCAGCGGCGGCGATGGCGCGGGCCGCGACGCCGGGCGGGGTAAAGCCGATGTAGTCCGACGGACGCCAACGCACCAGAATCTCAAATAGGTCTCCCCGGCTCACGATGGCGATGGGGATGAAGTAGAGAATCACCCCAGCGAGCGGCGCCAGCAAGACGGCCCAATCGCTCATCCGCCGGCTGCGGAGAATGCTGAGCAGCGCCCACAGGAAGGCCTGGCTGAGAGCGATGGTGTGGATCATGAACAGCGCGAGGGCGAGCACCGCGACCACGCCGGCGGGGGCGCTGGTCGCGTGATGATAGGCGATGACGGCGAAGGCGGGGATGATGATGAACGTGGTCGGATCGACGACGCATCCGAGCGCGTTCGCCAGGAAGATGGTGGTCCGGCGGACGGGGTAGATGAAGAGCTTGGTGAGATCGCAGGATTGGTTGAGGCTGAAGCCAAAAATCGGGAAGGAAAGCCAGAAGAGCCAGGCGTTCGCGAGCAGCATGTGGAGCCAGTCGGCGCGCTGCTCGCCGCTAAGCTGATTCAGCCCGGAGGAGGCGAAGGCGCCGCCGCAGACCCCCAGCGGGATGATGAAGAAGAAGAGCAGCAGGAAGGTGCCGGCGCCCTGCCCCGCGCTCCGGCTACCGCGGAACGCGAGACGCAGTCTGAGTAAGATGATCGGGGCCACGCGATCCAACGCTACCCATCCTTTCCCTCGGGGCTTCCACCACGCACGCAAGGATACTGCCAACAGCCGCGGGACTTCGGTGAGCGCGGAGCCGATACCTTTGGTGCATAGCCGCGCGCGCAGGTTTCCGGAGCCCGGATGGCCAAGCGTTGCAGCGTGCAGTTGACCGTTCACACAACGCCGGACTTGGCGGCGCGTGAGAAGGAGCATCGCGATGGCGGGCATTTGCAGGCGGGGGAGTATCTACCGGGTGGCTGCCCTATTGCTCGCGGCGACGGCACTGCCTCGGCTCGACGCCGAGGAAGTGGCCACGACCGCCGCAGTGCGCGCTGACGGGACCCTCCTGGTGGACGGTCGGCCGGTGTTTCCCGTCGGGATGCATACCGAAGACGCGACATCCATGGCGCCCCTGGCCGAAGCCGGCTTCAACTTCGTCTCCGGAACGGGCGAGTGGAACGATGAGCACTACGCGGCGGCTCGCGACCAAAACCTCATCATCCTTGGCGGCCACTACGTGTGGGCGACCTTCGCGACCTTCCGAGGCGAGGGCGGGATCGATCTGCGGCCGAGCGAAGAGGCGGGCTTGCAGAACGTCCTCGCCCACGGCCGCGATTGGGGCTGGCGGATGCCGCTTGACACCCTCGCCACCCACGACCCGCTGCCCGGGGTGATTGGGTGGCGCACCAACGAGGAACCCGAGGCGCGACTCGCCGAGAGCATCGAGTACGCGTACGAGATCTTCAAGTCTCACAGCCCATCGCACATCGTGGCGACGCTCTCGTGCGACCCGAGATGGTTCCACATGTTCCGGAACACGGCCGATGTGCTGATCGTGGACAACTACCCATTCCGCGCCGGAACTGGCGCCAAGCGCTCGCTGCTGGAGACGTACGACTGGATCAGGCGCGGGGTCGAGGCCATGGACGGGAAAGCCGTCTGGCTCATGCCTCAGCTAATGCCGCCCTCGTACTGGTCGCGCAAGCCCACCGACGAACTCTCGTTGGCGGACATGCGACTGCAGAACTATGCCGGGCTGATCGCGGGCGCCAAGGGCGTCATCATGTACAACTACAGCGCGTTCACGCATGTCTACGAGAGGGATGCCGATGGCGAGCGAACGAGCCGGCCTGCCGGTGAGGAGGTGATGCGGCGCAGGTGGGAGGCGGTCACGAGCCTGGCGGCGGAGCTGAACGAGTTGGGGCCGATCATCTGCGACGCTCGCCCGACCCGGGAACTCGACATCCGGTGGCTGGCGCCGGGCGGCGTGGGCCCCGGACCGCAGATGACGCGCGAACTCGACCACTACGGCAAGAAGTACGTGCTCGTGGCGAGCGGGCTGGATGTCCCCATCGAGGGGAAGATCTACGGCATCAACGGGGGCAACCGCCGCGCCTACGACGCGAGCGTCTTCCTGGGAGAGGGCGACCTCTCGGTCACCACGGAGACCCCCGGCGAGCCCGCCATCACCGTCGGCCCGCGCGGCGCGGGGGTCTTCCTGCTGACAAGGCGTCCCGTCGCGTTGGCCGAGTAGCTGGCCGTCCGCGCGGGCTACCCGCGTCTAGCGCGCCCACGTCACCACAAGCTCGTCGAGCTGCACGTCATTCCCCGATACGCGGAGGTAGAGCGTCCCCTCAGCGAGGCCTTCGATGGTCGCCCCGCGGAGCGTCACGCCGCCGGTTCCCTCCAGCACGGTCTGCCACGACTCACCATCTTGCGAGTACTCGAGCTTGTGGGCCTGGCCCATGTGCGCGCCGAGGCGGATCTGGAGCCTCGCGGCGCATGGGTACGGCACGTCGAAGGCATAGACCCACTCGCTACCGAAGCGGCGCGAGTCTGTGAGCCCGCTCTTCGCGTCGGGCTGGATGTAGATCGAGCGCTCCAGGTGGCTGTTGGCGAGGAACTCAACTGTGGGGCCTTCGGCGATGCGGACGGGAAGCGTGTAGACCAGCGGCTCGCCGCCCGGATCGACGTCGGTGCCCATGGTGACGCGCATCGGCGCGAGGCCGAGCGGCATGTCTGTCGGCGCGACGAGGGTCATCATCACCGCCGTCCGCGCCTTGGGCCGGAGGTCACACGTCGTGGCATCCCGCGCGACGACGCTGCCCTTGGCGTCCAGGATCTCCAGCGATACCGCCGCGAGGCGCAGCATCTCGGCGGACATGTTCCAGAGATGAACGCCGATCTCTTGCTCCCGCCCCGGCACCAGCCAGAGGCGCCCCGTGTCGCCTGAGATGTCGATGGATGTCCACCACTCGCGCGGCGGGGGCATCGCGGGCGGCTGCCAATATACGGAGGGGTTCGGAGAGCCGAGGGCGCCCGCGGGCAGGCGCAGGTACTGAGGCTCGGGCGTGGCCTTGAGCGTTACCACCTCGCCGCCGTCGATGGGCGTCTCATTGCCGGCCATGTCGACCAAGGTGAGGTCGCCGGGCAGATCGGTGACCTCGAAACCCATCGGCTCGAACGTCGGTGACCAGAAGACGATCGCTGCCTTCTCGCCCTCGCGGTCGGCGAAACCGTAGCAGCGCACCTCGCCCGTGTTGTCGAAGCGCAGCCAGTGGATCGTGCCGCCCAGCTCGCGAGTCATGACGCGGTAGGCATCGAAACTCGGCTTGCGCGTGCTGTCCTCGGCAAATAGCCCATGGCCCGGTCCGCCCCAGTCCTTCACGCTGAACCAGAAGACTCTCGCCACGCCGATGTGGTTCATCGCGAGATTGCTGACATAGCTCTGCACGAGCAATCGCGCCTGATCCGCGTCGCTGACCTCGCTGGTCGACCAGCCGATCTCGGTCAGCCAGATCGGCTTCTCCTGATCGCCTTGGCGGTCCATCAGTGTCCGCAAGCGCTCAATCTTCTCGCGGTTCCAGCTATCGTTGAAGACGCGTCCCCACTGGTACGGATGGACAGCCATCACGTCGAAGTAGCCGCTCGCGCCATGCTCGTAGCACCGCTCGATGAACGCGGTGTCAACGCCCGCCGTCCCCCCGAAGACGATTCGCGCTTCCGAGTCGGCCTGGTGGGCAGCAATCGACGCGATCTTCAGCATGTCGACGTAGTTGGGGATCGTGCCCTTGAAGAAGCTGATGTTCTGCTCATTCCAGACCTCCCAGTACTTGATGTCGCCCTTGTAACGCGCGACGCTTTCGCGAACGAAGCGGGCGTAGTGGCGATAGTCCTTGGGCGGGTAGCCGCGATCTCCGTCGGGTCCGCTGGAGGCCCATGGAGCAGTGTACGCCAGGATCGGGAGCGGCGTCAGGCCCTCGGGTTTGTCCCAATCCGCGAGTTCCTTGTCCGCCGCGTCCCAGACGAACTCGCCGCGCTTGGGCTCAACGCGACCCCAATCGACGAGTTGCGTCGCGCCGGCACCGCACCGCACCCAGCGCGCGCCCGTCTCGCCGATCTCCGGCCACGGGCAGACGACGCCAAATGGCGATGGGTCATCCTGCCCGGCGGCGAAGCACGAGGAGGCGATGAGAA
>CAZKUN010000310.1:8717-9643 GCA_964555935.1 uncultured Armatimonadia bacterium
GCATGGTGTGAGACCTCCGTCGGTTACGATACGACGGGCGGTGCCTGTTGGCCTGCTTGTCGCTGTAGGAGGGGTTTCAACCCCGACTGTCGTCGTCAATCCGCCGCACGGCGTCGTGGAAACTCGCTGAGTTTCCCTGTTGAACCCCTCCTACAACGACAAGCCCCTTATAGAGGCCTTCGACCGGTCGCGTGGAAGTGCCTTCCCGTTGGCCAGACCGCGGACCCGGAGGGACTGCCATGCGCGCCACGTTGCTCTGTCTCGCCCTGACCATTGTCGTCGGATCGGTCTGTCTCGGTCAGGCAGATGCGCCGAAGACGATGAATGGTCTGCCGCTCATCTACGAGGCAACTTTCGATGGGGACCTGGGCGACTGGGCCATGACCGACGAGGACGCGTGGGCGATCACGCAGGAGGAGGACGGCGACACCGTCCTCTCGCTCAAGGCGCAGAGCAAGTACAAGCCGCCCGTGCGCTCGCCCGTCAACATCGCGCGGATCGCGGATCTCGAGGTCTCGGACTTCATCCTGGAGGTCCGCATGAGGCAGACGGGTCGCGAGTACGGCCATCGCGACATGTGCGTCTTCTTCGGCTACCAAGATCCGTCGCACTTCTACTATGTCCACATGGCAACGGCGGCGGATGCCCACGCGCACTCGGTGTTTCTGGTCAACGACGAGCCGCGGGTGTCGATCTGCGACGACCGGACCGATGGCGTCGAGTGGGGCACGGATTACCACACGATCCGCATCGCGCGCGATGCGAAAAATGGCGCCATCGAGGTCTATTATGACGACATGGGCGAGCCGATCATGCGGACCTCAGACACGACCTTCGACTGGGGGACGATCGGCTTCGGTTCCTTCGATGATACCGGCAACATCGACGATATCCGGATCTGGGGGAGGCGGCTGGGGGAGGGGAAG
>CAZKUN010000311.1:0-9615 GCA_964555935.1 uncultured Armatimonadia bacterium
CGGCGATCTCGCCATCGCTTCAGAGTTGATGAGGATGCCCTCGATACGGAGGCGGCGTCACGCCTGCCGTCCAGCTTTTCAGGGAGTCTGAAATCCACGAGCCGCCACTACGTGCGGCAAACCCCGCCGACCTCGGGTCCCACGGCCGCATGTGCAGGTTTCTGGCGCCCGGATTGCGAAGTACTGCGACGAACGGCTAACCGTTCAGCCAACGCCGGGGCGCTCAGTTCCATATGGGGAATCCCGGCTGAGTAGACTCCTGGTCCGTGGCCGGAGCCGCCATGGGACGGGTGGCAGCCCGGACGCTCGAGGGCGATACCGATGGACACGCGCAGCCAAAGCCTGCAGTGATTGGCTGCGCGACGGCGCGCAGGCGGGGACGACTTGTAGAGGCCCACCCAGCCATCCGAAAGGAGTGCCCGAGCGATGCGAGGACCTTGGTTGAGCGATACGGGAAGTGGTCAGGATGGCAATTGCCCCCACTGCCTCAAGTGGGTGAAGATCGAACCTGCCGGCGGCGAAACGCAGGAATGGAGTCCAGACTTCCCTCCTGTGGATTGGGCGACCTGTGGGGAGTGTAGCGGCACGATATTCTCCCGGATGGAGGACGGCACTCTCTTCTGGTACACGCCGGAGCGACTTGCGGACCAGCAATCCGTGGAGATTTCGTCTGGGGGAGAGCCCTCGATCGAGCCCGGCATTCTCATGCTCGTGTGCGCGGCTATGGTTGGGGATGAGAGGAGGGTCGGAGAGATGCTGGAGCGCGGGATCAGCCCTGATGCCCGGGCCGCTGGCGGCTGCACGGCGCTTCAGATGGCCGTTGGCAGAGGCCACGAGCCCGTGGTTAGGCTTCTGGTTGAGCGCGGCGCTGACGTCAATGCCCCAGACGACAGCGGCATCACTCCCATCCATCTGGCCAATGAAACTGGCCGGCGACGGATCTCCGAATTCCTGCGCGCCCACGGCGCGGTCGAGTAGTCTCGAGGAGAGGGCGGTCAAGCGGGGCCCTGATGGTCGCCGCACACGGCCGATGGGCCTGCCCCCCCTGAGCAGTCGCCAGGTGTTCGCGTCCAGGCGTCGGCCGAGACCCGTGCGCTCGTGGGCATCTTGGGTCGACGACACCCGCACCATCCGCAAGCGCGTGGCGCCATTCGGCGTCCAAGGCCAACCTCGACCAGGCGCGCCGGGCCGCTGGACACGCTGACGTCCGTACAACGCAGCGGTACCTGCATGAGGTGGATGAAGCGCAGAATCCGGCCGTTGGACTCGCCCCGAGTTACGTGTGACTGAGGTAGGCCGACGCGGCGGACACAAGTCCCGAGCGTGATGGCGGCGCTCGGGGACACGGCGCCGAAACATGTGCGGGCCAGCGCGTTGAGGGGTGGTGAAGGGGCCGTCCGCAGGGAGCGCGGCCTGCACGACGAACCATGGTTGAAGCCCGCAAGGAAGGACACGACCATGCCGACCCTCCCTCGCTCTGCTCGAATCGTCTTGATGGCACTTGCCCTCCTCGCGGCGCCCGGACTCGCCCTCGCCGGCCCTGCCGTCTCCCTCGCCGGCGCCACGGCCCTGGTGATCCAGCCGGAGAATAGCTTCAATGGCTACGACTCCACCATCTACGCCGCCTTGATGCGCCGGGGGATCGACGTCACGCAGGGCCAGCCGGACGATCTGGCCGACGCGGCGAGGCTCACGCCATACGACCTCGTTGTCACTGACCTCAAGCGTAGCTTCACGCCGGAGCAGGTGGCCGGGCTGAAGGCGTACTTGGCGGCGGGTGGGGCGATGTATGGCAACTGGGGTGGCCCCATGGGCTGCCCGGCGTTGCTGGAGGCTTGCGGCGTCAGGAACGCGCGCAGCGTGTACATCGACAGTCTGACGCTGCCAGACTCCCCCTTGACGGCGGGCCTCGGCGAGCAGCAGTGGGCCTTCCCCGACTTCGTCGGCCACGTGCAACTGACCGAGACGGGCCGCGAGATGGTGGCCTTCGATCTCGTTGACGGGATCGAGGTGGCCCACGACAGCGAGGGGCGGTGCCTGGGGTCGCTGCGCGAGGAGGGCGCGGGGCGGTGCGCGGTTCTGGGCTTCTGTCCGTCAAACTACCGGTTCGTCACCGATGACAGCAAGCAGGCGGGGGTGGTGCTCGACAACCTGCTGGCTTGGCTGTTGCCGCGCGGACCTCGGCCTCGTGCCGCGCCGCGGACGATCCAGGTCAGCCTGCCGCGTGAAGCCCGGATCTCCTCGGTCTCCCTCGATGGCCGGCGCCTGCCGGACCCGGAAGTCAGGATCTTGGGATCACTGCAGACGGTCGCCGTGCCGGTCGAGACGCTGGCCGAGGGGAAGACGGCGCGCGTGCATGTGGCCTGCGACGTGCCGCCCGTCAAGCAACACATCGAGACCTGGATCCACGATCCGTCCGCCTGTTCCTTCCTGTCCTTTGAGCCGGCCGAGGCGGCCGACTTGCTCGCCACCCTCCACGTCGGGGTCGTCCAGCCGTTGCTGCGATACGAGGGCGGCGTCATCAACTACCCCAGCGGGATTCCGGGAGACCGCCCGCGCAAGCGCTTCACCGAGTACCAGGGCGATTTGCTTGCGGACTACATCGAGGCCTGCCACGCGCGGGGCATTAAGGTCATCGGGGGGCTCTATCTGGACTGGCGGCGGTTCGAGCAGCACCTGAACGACGCGCCCCCGCACGTCGCGAAGGATGAGCCACCTCCCGAGAAGGAACTCCGGCAACCCGCGTGCCCGCTGGACAGCGGCGTGTGGGACCACAACCTGGCCATTGTCCGGAACCTGCTGGACAGCTACCCGGACCTCGACGGCCTGATCCTGGATGACAACTTCGAGTTCGACCGTGATCCGTGCTATTGCCAGACCTGCGTCGGCAAGTTCGCCGCATACTGCGAGCGGCAACCGGACAAGCCTGACCCGGAGGCGGAAGCCGACGCCGGGGGCGCGATCTGGAAGGGGTTCTGGGTAGAGCGGAAGCTGGCGTTCTGCAAGCGCATCCATGATCTGTGCGCCGCGCGCGGCAAGCCGGTGGGCGGCTGGACCGCCCAGCGCGGGCCCATCGCCTTCAAGGGCGTCTTTGACTTCGCGGGCGACATGGTCTACGTGGAGCCGCCCTGCAGCGTGGCCCCCCTGTGGCCCGAGGTCGGCGACTTCCCCGTCGTGACGCTGCTGTGGGGAATGAACCGGAAGCCGGAGGGGATGGAGGGCGACTTCCTCGAGGCCATCCGTGCCGGGAGCAACATCGTCGGGTTCTGGATACAATACGCGCGCCTGGAGGGCGTCACCGATAACCCCTGGTCGCTGGGCTGGTCGTCCGACCAGAGGTTCGGCCTCACGCCGGGCACCCTCAGCGCCATCGAGCGCGCCTTCGCCGGCGCCGAGGCAGCCTGGCTTGACTACTATCGCGAGAACCTGATCCGGGGCGATGCCCGCTTCGCTGTCACGAGCGCCAAGCTGAGAAGGACGGGGCTGACTGTCACGATCAAACGGCTCGACCGGCCCGCCCCTCAGCGGCTCATGGGCCCGGTCGACTTCCCGAGGCTTGCGCCGTAGGACGCCCTGGATGCAGGGATGAATGGGCTTTCCCGGAGAGACCGGCAGATGAAATCGGAGACGGCACGCTACCCCGGCACACCGAGGTCCACATGCCCCGCGAGCAGTCGCACCACGTAGCACGACGTCTGAGGGGCCAGCGGGCCGACCTGATTTGCGTCCTGCGGAAAGCCGGCGTCTCAGCCCTCGTAGTGGCCCTCGGATCCGGTTTGGCCGCGCCCGATACCGGGACGCCACGGCCCTCGTTGGCGGGGTGGTGGAGCCTCGGTGAGGGCGCCGGAACCATGGCACATGACCTGTCCGGCAATGGCCGCCACGGCGTGCTCGTGGGAGGGCCGGTGTGGGTCGAAGGCCACGCGGGCGGCCACGCCCTCTCGTTCGACGGCGAGGACGATTGCGTGGTGTTGCCGGACCTCGGAACCGTCGAGCAGTACCCCTTCACCTTCACGGCGTGGATACGCACCTCCTGTACGGAGGACCGGGAGATGACAGCGGTCATCCAGGAGGACTCGGGCAATAGTGGGCGACGCGTGCAGCTCTACCTGTCAAGTCGGGGAGAGCCGAAGTGGAACATTCGCAACGGAGACCCCGAGGCCGAGGTGATCTACCCCGCGGATGTGCGCGACGGTGGCTGGCACTTCCTTGCAGGCGTATCGCGAGCGGCGGATCGGCACGAACTCTACGTGGATGCCGCGCGCCCGTGCTACTCGGACGCCTTCGTCGATTCGCCTTCGGTCAACAGCGCGGCAATCGGCAACTGGCAGAGCAATCCGCGTCACAGCAAGTGGTTCGAGGGAGAGATCGACGACGTCCGCATCTACGTCCGAGCGCTGAGGCCGGCCGAGATCCGCGAGATCATGGGCCCGCTGCCCCAACATCGACTCACCGTGCGTGGGGGTACGGGAGGCGGCGTCTACACGCCCGGCACGACTGTGAGCATCAAGGCCGGGCCCGCGCCTCAAGGGAAGCCCTTCACGCGATGGCGCGGCGACACGGCCACCGTGCAGGACCCGCAGGCGGAGAGCACCATCGTTGTCATGCCCGCCCGGGCCGCGCGCATATCCACCGTGTACGAGGAGTGTGGTGAGGTGCTCTACAACGGCATCCGGCTCGCGAAGGACTGGCCCCTGCAGCGTGAGAGGCTCTCGGCAGATCCCCCGCTGCCGCCATACCTTGTGTCGCCACCGGAGGTCATTCCCATAGACGTGGGTCGGCAGCTATTCGTGGACGACTTCCTGATCGAGGCGACGACGCTCTCGCGCTCGTACCATCGGCCTGAGTTCTACGAAGGCAACCCGGTTCTCACGCCCGACGAGCCGTGGGAGCGGGTCGGACGTGGCCCGATGGCGATCCCCCACAGCGGGGGCGTCTGCTTCGACCCGGCGGACGGACTGTTCAAGATGTGGTACATCGCGGGGTATCAGGAGGGCGTCGGGCTGGCGTATTCCGAGGACGGCCTCCACTGGCACCGCCCACGGTTCGATCACGTGCTGGAAGGGAGCAACCTCGTCTACGACAAGGGCTCCCGCGCATCGACCGTCTGGTTGCGCGCCGACGCCGAAGACCCAGCGCGGCGCTTCGTGATGTTCTCCAGCCGTCCCGGCGCGATCTGGTTCTCGCCGGACGGCGTTAGCTGGGGGGAACCCATCAAGGCCGCCGGGCCCATGCTGGACCGGACCACGATATTCCGGAATCCCTTCCGCGACGTGTGGGTCTACAGCATCAAGGCCACCTACGAAGGCAAGCGTGCCCGCAGGTACTGGGAGACTCCCGAACTGGTCGGTCACCCGCAGTCCGCATGGTCCGCGGCGGAGGATCCTGTGCTCTGGGTCGGCGCCGACTCTGGAGACGAGCCCCGCGATGATCTGCGGGTGCCCTGCCAGCTCTACTCGCTCGACGCCGTCGCCTACGAGAGCCTGATGCTGGGGAGCTTCATCATCTGGCGGGGCGACTACCGATCGGACTCCAACACGCCGGAAGCCGAGGGACAGAACGAACTCGGCCGGCCCAAGCAGAACTCGCCCTGCATTGGTTTCAGCCGAGACGGCTTCCACTGGCACCGCCCCGACCGCCGGGAGTTCCTGCCCAAGCCCGAGGAGCCGGGAGCGTGGAACTGGGGGAACTCCCAGACCGCCGCGAAGAGCCCGCTGGTGGTGGGGGACAGACTCTACTTCTACGTCGCGGGGCGGGGCGGACTGCAGTTCCCAGGCAACACCTACCAGGACGCGGGCGGCAGCACGGGTGTCGCTTTCCTGCGCCGCGATGGCTTCGCCTCGATGGATGCCGGACCAAAGCGAGGAACGCTGACGACGCGGCCGCTGACATTCCAGGGCCGCCACCTCTTCGTGAATGTGGACGCCCCTGAGGGGTCGCTGCAGGTCGAGGTCCTCAACAACAGGGGCCGGGCGATCCGTCCGTTTGGCCGCGGCAACTGCGTCCCGATCTCGGCCGATAGCACCATCCATGCCGTCCAATGGCGCGGCGTGGAGGACCTCTCACGACTGTCCGGCAGACCTGTACGCCTCCGCTTCCACCTGACCAACGGAAGGCTGTTTGCCTTCTGGGTGACCCCCGACGCTCTGGGCGCGAGCTACGGATACGTGGCCGGGGGTGGGCCCGGCTTCACATCGAATCGAGACACCGTTGGCCGGCGGGCGATGTGAGCACAGGACGGGGTCTCCTGTGGAAAGGCATCTGAGCTTCTCACCCGCTTGGGCTCGCCCTCCTACGTCGGAGCCGAGCAGGTGTCCCCCCCCGTGCTGTGCGAATACGGTAATGGGGTCGCCCCCCGCTGGATCCGACGAACGGTCGATGGTTGTGAGCGTGATCTGCGGCAGCCCTGGCACTCGGGAGCGACAACCGGGAGGATTCCCCTCCGCACTTGTACATTCAGACAGGCCCGCACCGGCCGATGGTCGCACCGGCAGGAGGAAAGACATGCTGAAGAGACTCGTCGCGTTAATCCTGTTCGTTGGGGCAGGCGTCGCCGTGGCGGCGGTGGAGCCCGGTGAGAACCTCCTGATCAACGGTGCGTTCGAAGCCGAGCAACTCGACTTCCCCATGTTCTGGCATAAGGGCGGGGGACAGACCGGCTTCGACCCGACCGGCGGGCCGGGCAACACCGGCGCCCTCGTCTTCAGCAGTCCGGAGGGGCTGGAGGGAGTCAGGTCCACCTGCCGTCAGCACGACCAGCAGATCATCGCCGGCGAGACGTACAAGATCAGCGCCTACATCAAGACCCAGGGCTTCAATAGCAATCATTGCGGCGTCATCGTCCACGACAACGGGTGGACCAAAGAGAACGGAATCAGGTCGTTCCCGGAGGACACCGACGACTGGCAGTACATGGAGCAGACCTTCGAACTGCAGGAGAGCAAGGACGGCATCTACGGGGTCGCCGTCTTCGCCATCGACTATGTCGGCGAGATCCAGTTCGCACAGGTCAAGTTGGAGGCCATCAGCGAAGCCGCGCTGGCCGGGAGTTCGGTCTCGCCGGTCCTGCTTGAGCAGCAGCGTCCGCGGCTCGTCGCCTGGGAGCCATTGCTCAACAGGATACCTCTGGCCGATCCCAGAATGACCTTCCACTTCTTCGGCCAGACCGAGCGCGCCCCCGCCGAGTACGACTGCGTCTACACCATCGACGGCGCGACCGTCCGCACCCATCCCCTCACGCCGGAACTGAACAGCGTGGACCTGTCTGAGGTCGCCGCGGGCGATCACACACTTGACGTCGCCGTTGTGGACCGTGATACGCAGGAGATGGTATTCGACGCCGCGCACGTCATCACGTTGACGGAGATCCCCGAAGTGGACGTCTCGGCCCACCGACGGCTGAACAACCTGGTGGTCGAGGTCCTGGCGCAGCCGTTGCGAGCAACGGCCGCGCCGCAGAGGTCCGTGTTCAGCACAGCCCGGGACGGCTGGGTCTTCATCAAGGTCGAGACCAACGAGGAAGACGCCGCTCTGAGCGTCGTCCTCGCGGCGGACGACACCGTCATCACCGCCGCGACCGATCGCCTTGAGGCGTTCCGCGAACTGCGGCGGGGCAGACACGACCTTGTGGTCAGCGGCGTGGCCTCGGGCGGGAGCATCGTCGTACGGTCCATCAGCGAGATATTCAACTACCCGGCCTGCGCCAACAGCCAAGTCCCGCAGAACGGGAAGTACGACTGGGACTTCTTCGTCCGGCACGTCTTCCCCGCCGTGACCACCCTGAACGGCGGGAATATCCCCGAGGAGCACCGACCGGACGTGCGTCGGATGGGGCTGAAATGGTTGGCCAACGTCGGCACGACCAGCCCCAAAGACGCCGCTGACCTCGTCGCGCGAATGGACGGACACGCCGGCCTGACCGCGCCCTGGTATGACGGGTTCACGTGCGACGAGCAGTTCTTCAGTCGCCCCGGTATTGCGCACTACACCGAGGCACTGCGGATGCTCGAGAACCCCGAGAACCGGCTGATCTACACGTGGATCGTGGGGAAACCCGGGCTGCCCGGCATGCACAATGACTTCATCAGCGCGGCACTGAATGCGTCACGAGGGCGGGGCCGCCTCATCTTCGAGGCCTACTGCCACAGCCGTCCCACCGAGAAGGACGCCGTCAGCTACCTCAGCGATCGGGTCGTCGACACGATGGAGCGGTTCAACGAGTACTTCCCGAACGCCACGCCGGGAACAGGGATGCTCTTCGGCAACTTCAACCAGATCCCAATCATCTCCCTGGATGTCAACCCCGAGGTGGACTACAAGTACTACCTCGACATGCAGCTCAACCTCGCCGCCACTCATCCCGTCTTCCGGGATCTCGGCGTGATCGGGTACTGGGGGAGCTACTACGATGACGAGGAGCTCTACCGCTGGTCGTTCCAGCTGCTGCGCCACTACTGCGTCGACGGCAACACCCAGATGCTGTCGAAGACATACGACTACACCTATTCGCCTGGGCACCTCAGGAACTGCGATTTCGCCGACGGTCTCGAGCAGTGGGCCGCGAATCCGCCGGACGCCCTCCGCGCCGACAGCTTCGCCGGCTACGGGAAGGGCAGTCAGAGGCGCTGGGGTGCCGCGGGTGGGACGGGCGACACCTTCTGCGTCTTCACCCGCGGCGAAGAGCGTCCGAACACGCTCACTCAGACCGCCACGGGCCTCACGCCCGGCACGACCTACACGCTCCAGTTCGTCACCGCCGACTACAACGATATGGTCGCGGGCACTATCGACCCCAAGCAGCTCGGGCTGAACGCCGTGTTCGACGCCGGTGCGGAGGTCATCCCCGAGGAATCCTACATCTATGTCGACAGACGCACGGGTGGCCGGAAGCAGGACGACGGACTCGTCCGGATCAACCTCCACCACGTTCGGTTCCGTGCCGTTGCCCCGTCGGTCACGGTCACTTTTACCGACGCCGAAGCGGAGCCGGGAACGGAGATTGCGCTCAACTACATCATGCTGAAACCGTACTTCGAGGAGTAGCTTATTCCACCGAGAGGGCCCATCCCGGCGGCATCAAGTCATGCTGCGACCTGCGGAGTCGCGACTGCGCGGTTGCCGATCCCAACACCTTCTTCACCCACGCCCTGGAGCATCCAAGCCCCTGGGCTCTGCACCGACTCACATGCGTGCGCGCCGGCTCGCATCCCTTCGGCCACGCCGCGGCGTTGCCGCTACAGATGGCTGGCCATCCGGGACGAGTGCGCGATGTGATATGGAGATCGCGGGCGACACGACATCGCATCGGTCTGAGCTATGCGCATGGCCACGTATGATCAGCCTGCCGCCGTCACCTCGACACAGCCCGCAATCGCCCTCACCCGCGCGCACAGCTCCGCGACCGCGACGTCGAAATCCTCCCGGCTCCGACCGGTGAGGTCCACGCCGATCGTGCGGACCTGGACATCCACCCCGTCGCGCTGGATCCGCAGCGGCGCGCTCGGCATCGGTTCGGGGTAGACGAGCACCGCGTCGCGTACGCCAAACCCGATGCAATACGCCTCTACGTGAAGAGGGCTTCCGAGCCAATCACAAGCGGATCGAGCGGCTCTGGCG